>JANMNR010000774.1:0-22413 GCA_031368325.1 Pirellula sp. | reverse complement strand
CCTCGGCACCCACGACCTGCCACAAACCTCCATCCCCCTCGGCACCGGCGATCTCCACCACTTTCGCGCGCAGGGTTACGAGGGGATTATTGCAAAGGACTTGATCGGTTCCTACCACGTCGCAACGCGAGACCCAAGCTGGATCACACGCAAGCCTGAGATCACATTGGATCTCGTCATCACGGGTGGTACGATGGCAGTCACGACCAAAGAATCAGCTGGAATGTTTGGTTCGTATGTCTTATCAGCCAGAAGTTCCCTTGCCGGTGGCACAGCCTTTGAAATCGTGGGTGACGTCGCAGGCTTGGACGTCGCACGCGATCGACAGATTCAGCATGACGTGATGCAACGAGGATTACTGACTGGGCGTAAGTTTGAGAGGCAAAGCGCTAGTGGCACACGACCGGGTTGGGAGTTTTCGCCGCAAATCGTGGTGACCGTAAAGTTCGAAGGTATCATACGCGAAAATGTGACCGGCAAACTGAGTCTTCGCGACCCAAAAATCGCCATGATTCGCGCGGACAAGACGGCCAACGAAGCGGATACGACGCAGGCGATCGAAGAACTTTACTTGAATCAACGACTGAGCTGATGTTGTGGAGGATCGGGCTTGCGCAAAAAAGACCTGCAATTTTGCTACTTGAGCCCGCAGGGTTGCTTATCTATGCCGGTTGGTAACCAAAGTAATTGCGGTTCTTGATGATATTAGCGACCGATTCAGGGACCATGCTTTCCCAGCTCGGATCACCTTCTTTGATCTTCTTTAGAATCTCTCGCGAGAAAATCTTTAGGCAGTCGTCACTGTAATTGTCCAGCGCGTTGATTCCGCCTCGATCAAAAAGATAGCCGTACAATTTCTCAAGTTCAGGAGCAATACGTAGATTGTCGCAAGTCATTAACTCGCCGGTGGCTTGATCAAGCAAAGGGTAGCAGTAGATTTTTAAATCATTTTTGAAGAGTCGGCCAAAGGACTCAAGTACTCCCCCCTCAAGTTCCGTATAGTACTTTTCATCAAACAGGTCTTGAAGACTGCCAGCCCCCATTGTTATGGCAATGCTCTCCTTGGTGTATCGCGATAGGTAACGGGCCAGCCGATAATATTCAGAGTAATCCGAAATCAACACGGGCATGCCACAAGCCGACATAACATCTGCACGCGACAAAAAATCTCGCAAGTCGATTTCACCTGCAGACTTGAGATTGCTCATAGTGATCTCCATCACCTGAATCACTTCCTTGCCTTGAACGCTTGGTAACTGCGAAAATTTCTCGTAGGCGCATCGGAGCATGTCCAAGTTGACGTTGCAGACGGGTCTGAAACTGCCGCGTTCTACCAAAATCGGTTTTCGGTAGAGGAACTCTGAGGGTTGTAGAACCTCACCATCGGCCGCAAACATTGCCGCACCGCTCAACCCGAGTTCAACGAGCTTGAGGCTCATGAGTCGATTATCGACGTGTCGGAAAGCAATGCCTGAGAACTCAATCATGTCAATTTCGATACGAGCGGTTGAAAGACCGTCCAGCAACGAGTTCACAAGCTGGTCAGGTTCATGGCTTAACGCACACGCCCCATAGACCAGATTCACTCCAACGATACCGAGCGCTTCTTGCTGCAACGCCGCTTCGACGTCCAGCATTCGAACATGGATAATGATTTGACTGTCTTCATCACGTGGATACGCTTGGAATTTGATTCCCATCCATCCGTGGCATTCATTTGTTCCCTTGAAATTGCGGGCCGACACCGTGTCTGCAAATGCAAAGAAAGCCGTAGTGTCGCCTCGCACCTCTCGCAATCGATCCAGATTCAAGCGATGTTCGTAATCGAGCATGGCTTGCAGGCGTTCACGACAAACGTACCGACTGGCTCGTCCGTAGATCGCATCGCTCACCTTCATGTCGTAGGCTGAGATACTCTTGGCGATCGTGCCAGCCCCACCTCCGACGCGAAAGAACCACCGAACGACCTCTTGCCCCGCACCTATTTCAGCGAAAGTACCATACCGCCGCGGGTCCAAATTGACATCGAGTGCCTTCTGATGGGTATCGATTGCTTCGCGTTCACCTGGACTGCGGGTCGGTCGTCTCATAATCTAGGTTTTCCAGAAGTCAGCATCTTTCATACGTCGTAACTAACCTTCCCATGTTTACTTGCACGACTGATTTTGTCCAGGCTATAAAGACCGGCAAGGACAAACTCCACACAAGACGCGCGGACAGCTGGACTGTCGGTCGCGTTCACTTCAAAGGCGGTTTCCCAAACCGGTGGCACATGCTTTAGTCGCTCCGCGTATGCGGAGCTTGGTAGCAAGTCACCGACCTCAATGCGAACACCCTTGTTGAAAATCTCTGCGATCTGGCCTACCCCGTGTTCAGTCGCGTACTGTTCAAAGACGGTCTTGATGGCATTCGAAACGAGCGAGTCGAGGATTTTCTTTTCCGTCATTTGATGGCTGCCCATCAAGTCGACCTCAAGTTTACCTAGCGATGAAGTGTAGAGATGCCCAAGATCGCTGATTCGGGGAACCGCGAGTTTCTCACCGAGCAGAACAGCCCGCTGCCGGGCAGAAGCGATCATCGTCCTAAAGTTCGAAAGGGAGAAGCGAGCGGAAACGCCTGACGCTTGGTCAACGTATTTGCTCTTTCTCGCTTGTGCCGTGATTTCCTCAATGATCTCCGTCATAAAGTATGGAATCTGGACTGGGTACTCACCGCCCAAGTCGAGGCCGCACTCTTGCTGGAGGATTTGAATTCCCTGATCGCGATCGATTGGATAGTGTGTTTGAATCAGAGAACCAATTCGATCCTTGAGCTGTGGAATGACTTTACCGCTGCGGTTATAAGTGCTCGGGTTGGCGGAGAACAAAATGAAAATGTCCAAGTCGAATCGGATAGGATAGCCTCGGATTTGCACATCCCGTTCCTCGAGGATGTTGAACAAGCCGACTTGAACAAGCTCGTCTAGTTCCGGCAACTCGTTCATGGCAAAGATGCCGCGATGCATGCGTGGAATCAAACCAAAGTGCAATGCGGACTCGGAACCCATGCTGACGCCACCGGTGAGCTTCGAAGGGTCGATTTCACCGATTACATCTGCAAATTTTGTTCCTGGAGCAAGTCTTTCAACATAGCGTTCGGTTCGATGCCACCATCCGATCGGAACTTGGTCGGCTGTGTTGTGTTTCAAAAAGTCTTTTGCGGATTTGGTGATCGGATGGTACGGATCCTCGTGGACCGGCACGTCGGGGATATCCAAAAAGGGCACATACTCATCGAGGAAGCGGACCAGAGTTCGCATCAATCGACTTTTGGCTTGTCCCTTTTCGCCCAAGAATAGCATGTCATGGCCGGCGAGCAATGCAATGTTCAACTCCGGAATAACGGTATCCTCAAAGCCCACAATGCCTGGGTAAAGGGTCTCACCAGCCGCTAGCATTCGAATGAAATTCGCGCGAATCTCTTCCTTGATTGGGCGGCTTTGCCAGCCGCTGGCCTGTAATGCGGCAAGGTTCGTTGGACGTGTATTGGTTGAATCTGACATGGATCAATGATTTGGGTTGTTCGGAGGGGGAAAAGCTATTCATTTATAGCAGGCAGGCAATACTCCGTCGCGTAGCCGAACAAGTAAGCCACTCCTCCGACACATGGTGGCGTACGAGGCGTCTTGATACAATTCGATGGTGTTGCGTTCGTCACGAATCAAGGAGACTTGTCGATGTCCCCCTCATTACCGGAAGCAACACGAGCCGCAGACGTGCCGTCCCGGCCGGTCTGTCGATTCACAGTCGAAGAATTTTACAAACTCATGGAGTTGGGAATTCTGGGCCCGTACAACAGCGTTTAGCTTCTCAAAAGATGGATCGTATGGAAAATGGATCACCGACCGGCTCATGGTTGTGTCGTCCGGCTTTTGACCCCACGCCTTTTCGCAAGTCTTTCGGCTGGCTGGATCGGTCGATGCCAGCTGTCGATAACAACGTTGAGCGAGATACTGAATGGACAATGAAAACTTGATGATTCTGGACAACCTAAACGTTGCTCAGCGAAAAGCTGTGACTCATGTCGATGGCCCGTTGCTTACTTTAGCGGGGCCAGGTAGCGGCAAAACACGCGTCGTCACCCATCGAATCGCTCATTTGCTCGCACAAGGAATCTCGCCGTATTCGATCCTGGCTTTGACATTTACCAACAAAGCAGCGCAGGAAATGAAAGCACGGCTCAAACGGTTGTGCGGAGATGAGCCAGTGTGGTTGGGCACGTTTCATGGTTATTGCGCTCGGTTTTTACGCCGCTACGGTCGAATGGTCGGCATTTCTGAGAATTTCTCGATTTTCGATTCCGACGACGCAAAGAAAGCCATGCAGCATGCAATTGTGCAGGCCGAAGTCTCGCTGACCCACCTCAATATTGGGGAAATTATTAAGGGAGTGAGCGGACTAAAAAACCGTGTCGTGACCCCAGAAATGATGCAGGGAGAGCACCAATCGAGTTCGGACAAGATTCTGGCCAAGGTCTACCCCGCCTACCAAAGGTTCCTCCTTCAAAACAACGCGGTCGATTTCGATGATTTGTTGATGCATACGGCGTCCATTCTCAGGTCGAGCCCTGATCTTCGAAGTGACCTGGATTCCAAGCATCGCTATATCCTCGTCGATGAATATCAAGATACCAACCTGGCGCAATACTTGATTGTAAAGATGTTGTCGATCGATTACCAAAATCTCAATGTAACCGGCGACCCGGATCAATCGATCTATGGTTGGCGTGGCGCGGATATTTCCAACATTCTCAATTTCGAACGGGACTATCCTAAGGCGGTAACCGTTCGATTAGAGGAAAACTATCGCAGCACGCCGGAGGTCCTCTCCATAGCGGACGCCTTGATCTCGTGTAACACTCGACGCAAAGCCAAGCGATTGATTCCGACGCGGGCAACCGGAACGCCGGTCAAACTTTACTCGTACGCCTCAGCGAGAGACGAGGCGGATCACATTGCCGACCAAATCGTTGCTGCTGTCTTGGACAAGACCGCGAAGCCTAAAGACTTCGCCATCCTGTATCGAACCAATGCCCATTCTCGACTTCTTGAGGCAGCGCTCCTCCGACGCAGGCTAAACTACCAATTGATTGGCGGTTATCGCTTTTACCACCGCGAAGAAATCAAAGACCTGCTCGCGTATCTGCGACTGGTTCATAACCCAACGGATGACATTTCCTTTGAACGGATCATCAATGTGCCAACGCGTGGCCTTGGAGACAAATCGCTTTCGAAAGTGACCGAATTAGCTCGAGCCAGAGGAGTTCCAATGATTGTTGCGCTGCGAGCCGTAGTTGAAAACGGTTTGATGAGCAAAAAGGCGTCCAGCGGTGCGCGGCAATTCTTGGCGCTCTACGACGAGCTCATGCACCTGTCACGCGGGCCGCTTTCGGTCATGATTCAGCAGCTAGTCGACAAGACCGACTACGTTAAGTACTTGTCGGCCAGAAAGACAGAGACGCCGGACGAGAGTATCCAAGGGAACATCAATGAACTTATCGCGGACGCAGCCGAGGTGGATCGGCTGGATGTGGACGGCAATGCCATAGAGCGATTCCTAGAACAAGTGACCTTGATCAGCGATGCGGATGGGATAACGGATAATGAGAACAGGGTGACGTTGATGACGTTGCATTCGGCCAAAGGACTCGAATTTGATAACGTGTTCATTATCGCGGTGGAACAAGAAGTTCTGCCTCACAAGCGATCTATGTTCGATGCCGCACAGATGGAGGAGGAGCGACGGCTCTTTTTCGTCGGGATTACAAGAGCCAGGAATCGTTTGCAATTGAGCATCGCCAAGACGCGGGGATTTGGCAATTCGAGAATGAGTTGTCCAAGCTCGTTTTTGATGGAGCTGCCGCGAGCTGAGATGGAGATCGTCGACCTAAGTGAGCCATTCGCCGCGGATAGTGAATTTGTAGATAGCGATTTTGAAGATTCGCATGACGACAGCGGTTGGGGCGAGCAGAGTTTTCTGCATGAGAAAAAGAGAAAAAAGGTAAAGGCCGCGAAGCCCAAACAACCCAAAATCGAAACCATGGCCGATTGGGAAGTCGCAAATGATTCCGACGATGCTAGAGATTTCGCACCCGATGAAATGGATGTATTGCTGGATGATGTAGCAGACGATGGCCTGCCTGATTCGACGACTGAGAAGACAAATGGGCTAGGGACATTTGCCAAGAAGCTGGAGAGCTTAAACAGAAAGATACCCATGGGGGCGCTCAAGACTGCGGCGCAAGTGACAGCCGTTGTAACCCCAGGAGGAATTCCTGTCGATCGATTCGAAGCGGGCGATATGGTCGTGCATCCGAGCTATGGGCCAGGAACGATCACTTCCGTTGAGGGGCGAGGCCTTCGCCGTATGGCACGAGTTGTTTTTCTCGAAGGGGAGTCCAAATCGTTTCAGTTGAGCAAAGCTCAGTTGACGTTCAAGGACTAGTGCATTGTTCCAACTTAGATTTCGGGTACGACGGACTTCTAGTCCGTCGGCACAAGCTGCCATCGACGGACTGGAAGTCCGTCGTACAGGTTTTCCTCAACCCGAATTCTTAAATGGAACAAAGCACTAGGCCTTATTCATGGTAATAAAAAAAGGCACGCAAGATTTGCGTGCCTTTGAATGGATTTTCGACTCTCGGATTAGCTTACGGACTTGATGGTCTTTAGCAGTCGCGAAATGATCTTGTATGGATCGGCTTGCGAGTTCGGGCGGCGATCTTCCATGTATCCCTTGTAGCCTGCGTTCATGAAGCTGTGAGGAATTCGGATCGAAGCGCCGCGGTCGGCTACGCCGTAGCTGAACTTGTCGATCGACTGCGTTTCATGCAAGCCTGTCAGACGTAGATGGTTGTCCGGACCGTAGGCTGCAATGTGTTCGTCGCGATACTTGTCGAAGGCTGCCATGAGCTTCTCGAAGTACTCTTTGCCACCTTTCTCGCGGAGAATGTCCGTCGAAAAATTCGTGTGCATACCCGAACCGTTCCAGTCACCCTTGATCGGCTTGCAATACAGCTCGACATCGAGTCCGTATTTTTCGGCATGACGGAACAACAGGTACCGCGAGATCCACATGTCGTCGCAGACCTTCTTCGATCCCTTAGCAAAAATCTGGTATTCCCATTGGCCTTTGGCCACTTCGGCATTGATGCCTTCGAGATTGATTCCCGCATCGAGACAAATATCGATGTGTTCCTCAACAACTTGACGAGCGATATCGCCAACGTTTTTGTAACCAACGCTCGTGTAGTAAGGACCTTGTGGAGCTGGGTAACCGTTCTCAGGAAAGCCAAGCGGTCGGCCATCTTCGTAGAAGAAATACTCTTGTTCAAAGCCGATCCAAAGATCCGCAACATCCTCCACGGTGGTTCGGAAATTGGATGGGTGCGGTTCGCCGTTTGGCAACATGACTTCGCACATTACCAAGTAGCCATTGATTCGCGTGCTATCTGGGTAGAGAGCGACTGGCTTTAGAATACAGTCCGAACTTTTGCCTTCGGCCTGTTGGGTAGAGCTACCGTCAAAACCCCACAACGCCAAATCGGCAACGCTTGATGGTGCTTTGTCTACAATCTTGGTCTTGCTTCGCAGGTTTGGCTCTGGCAAATAGCCGTCCAACCAAACGTACTCGAGCTTAAATTTCTTGTCCTTAGACATTCAGGTACATCTCTCACATAACTGAGGTACTAATGATAGTTTTTTTGGTTCGCATTCCCTGCATTCCTGCGCGGGAAACAACACACACATTCACGCCTGCATGTCCGCCGTCCAGCTCGCAACAATCAACCCCCATGCGTCCTGTCTACCCAAACATTTCGCTCGGAGGTCTCCAGCCCAACGCGGAAGTGTTCAGCTTCTCGATTGGTCGACTCCGGTTTGCCGAACCCGACCATGAAATCCAAACCGCTATCCACACTGTTGGGTGACTGATGTTAAGCTAGTATTGCTAAACCGAGACATACCTTAACCTTCTCATTCAAGCTCAGCAAGCGACCCGCAAAGTTTCTTTAATCCCACTCCTTCTTGATTACTTTGGCTTATCATGTATGCAGCCCCGTTACTTTTGTGCGTTCTGGCCGCCATGGCGATTGCATATCGTTTTTACAGCGTATTTTTGGCGGCCAAGGTAGCCTGCAACGATGCATCGCGAGTTACGCCCGCGGTAAGGCTGGATGACGGACAGAATTACCATCCGACCAATCGATGGATTCTTTTCGGCCATCATTTCGCTGCGATTTCGGGAGCCGGACCCCTGATTGGCCCGGTACTTGCGATTCAGTTTGGCTATATGCCAGGATTGATTTGGCTGGTGATTGGAGTTTGTCTGGCTGGGGCAGTGCAAGATTTTTTGGTGTTGAGTGCAAGTGTTCGGTTTGAGGGCAAGTCGCTGGCAGAGATGGCCAAGCATCTGCTGGGACCGCGAGTGGGTCTGCTCGCGTCCGCCGCAATTCTGTTCATCGTGATTATCGCTTTGTCTGGGCTTGGGATTGTCGTGGTCAAAGCGCTCGGGGGCGAGACGATTGCCATGATCCCAGGCTCACGGATTAGTTACACAGGCGAACTCGGGCAGCAACCGTCAGCAAAAGGCAATAAACTCCAGGTGCCACCTGGCTCGACGATCGAGTACACGATGGCACCAGCGAAATCCGATCCGAACGGCGAACCTCGGAAGGCCATGTTCAAACGGAGCGAGACCTTTACGGTCCAAGTGCCAGTTGGCGCGGACCTCAACGTTACCGAGAGCGGATTTACCGTTCCGGCCAAATCGTTTGAATCGATCCGGGGAAGTTCGTGGGGAACGTTTACGATTTTCTGCACCATTCCAATTGCGCTGTTTGTTGGATGGTACATGTATCGGTTTCGAAAAGGGCGAATCGGAGAGGCCTCGCTCATTGGAGCGATCGGCGTGCTTGGTGCCACAGTTGCAGGCAACTGGATCCCAGGTTCGATCTTGGAGCCCTACTTCCTGCTCTCTCGGGAAGGGATCATCATCGCAATCTGTGGATACGGCTTTATCGCTTCGGTGTTGCCAGTATGGCTATTGCTATGTCCACGCGATTATCTCTCAAGCATTTTGAAGTTTGGAACGATTTTGGTGTTGCTGTTAGGGCTGCTTATTGCGAATCCGTTGATGCAAGCCCCAGCGGTTAATGCGTTTTACGCAAATGGTGGCGGTCCATACTTTGATGGCGCTATTTTTCCTTTCGTCTTTATCTGCATCATGTGCGGTGCGATTTCGGGTTTTCATTCGTTGGTTTCGTCAGGGACCACGCCGAAAATGGTGCAATCCGAGAGCGATTTACGCGTTATTGGATATGGGGCCATGTTGATGGAAGGGTTGGTTGCCGTGTGTGCTTTGTTTGTTGCGGCAGCGATGCCAGCAGGCGATTATTGGGCGATCAACATTGATTTGAAAGACATTCATCTGCATGCCGAGACGCTGACCAAGATGCATGCGGATGTAGATCATTTACAGGAGCTAGAACGGCAGGTGGGTGGCGAGACACTTCGAGGCCGCACGGGGGGGGCGGTGACGTTAGCGGTTGGCATGGCCAAGATCATGACGGATGCGATGCAAAAGATCTCGAGCACGATCGCGATCGATAGCGTTATCAAGTATTGGTTTCACTTTGCGATCATGTTTGAAGCCCTGTTCATTTTGACGACCATCGATACGGGAACGCGGATTGCGAGGTTCTTGTTGCAGGAGGTACTGGGAAGTGTCTTCCCGAAGTTCGCGAAAATGGACTGGTGGCCTGGGGTGTTCATCAGTACGGGCATCGTCACATTAGCTTGGGGATCGCTGATTTGGAGCAGTTCGATCAGCACGATATGGCCGATGTTTGGAATTGCCAATCAGTTGTTGGCAGGAATCGCCTTGTGCGTAGTGACGACTTGGCTCTTTCAGTGTGGTCGAGGTCGTTACGTCTATGTGACAGCTATCCCGTTGGTGTTTATCATCTCCACAACATTCACGGCAGCGGCACAGTTGGTGTCAAGCAAGTTTTGGCCATTGTTCCTGGCGGGCCGAAAGGCAAGCAATTTTCAGCAAACGCTCCAGGGCGGCCTTTGCAGTTTTGCGATCCTATTTCTGATCATTTGTTTCGTGGTTATCCTGGCCACTTCGATCGCACGTTGTATCGAGTCGAGTTCGAAAAAACAGTCAACGGGTTCGTAGAACGGGAAAGCAATAAAGACCAACGAACGAAACGCAAAGTTTACCTGGGCTAAAGTGGTGCAACGCATCAGTCGCTTGGGCATAATGTATTGTCGTCCAACGTACTTTAGATGGATTGATGCGCGTTCGATAGTCTATCGTTCGTGTTTGTTTCGGTTGGTGGGTAGGTCGAGCGTCACCATGCTTCCAAAACGCAACGCTCTGAGCAAGCAAGTCTTCGAGCCTGCTTTTCTGAGTTTTCATTATGGATCCCTCACTTGGTTTATGTCTGGAATTATCGAGCTAACAGAAACCGTTGAAATTGCCGTCGATTTCGACGGTCGTTTTTACCCTCAGCGGCATTCCACCGGGAGTCTACCCAAGCCTTCGGATTAGAGACAAACTGCCATAAGTTGTCACCGTAGAGAAGCATTGTCGGCGATTCGGTGAAGCTCCAATCTGAGTGCTTGTGGCACAACAACGAAAGAGCATGTTTTATTGCAGCCTGGCAGTCGCCACACGAAACCACAACTCATCTGTAAGGCCACTTTGAGGCAACTCAATTGTGGCACTTTCTATTTTGATTTCATGCCGTCCAGGCAAAACCGAGACTACTTGAGAAAAGACGGTACCCGATGGCTTTAAATTCAATTCTCTTGTTTCAAACAGGCGACTGCGGACTCTCACTTTTTGCTCCGATTCATTGAGCGGGTAAATAGTCCAAGAGACAGTGCGCTCACGAGTTTCATTTGAATGATTCCAGACATATATGATCGCTTTTTGTCGCAAGCTCCACCTCCAAGTATCCCAATGCGGATCGCCAGCGGTTGAACTCTCCTGCATTCGAAATGCGTCACCGTAAACGAGTTCGGTTTCTGGAAAAACCCGTTCATATTCTTGGGTGAATTGATTCGTTGGGATTTCTGAGGCAAGTTTAGCGAAATGATCGCGTACATCGAAAACGTAACGTGATTTACCGTCGAAGAGCGGCTGTATACCGACAACGCTTTCGAGATATTGGATCAAGGAAGCTTCCGGCCCAGCCTTGAGTTGATCGTCGATCCAGATTGCGTCGAAACCTGCAATTGACAAATCTCGTAGCATCTCAGGAATTGATTTGGCTGCCACCGTTTGGTGCCAAGTTGAGGGTCTACGATTCAACATCGCAGGATCGCTCCATCGCATTCCGTTTGTATGCAAGTAAGCTTGGAAATGGTCGTATCCAATTTTGCCATCGTCGAATGGGAAACTCGAAAGAGGAAGCATAAAGAACTTGCTTCCTTGAGGGAATGTCTTTTCTATTTGTATTCCGAATGACTCATTGTGATGGAAGTTCGCGTGTTCTGCCGCATAGTCAGGAACAAAACTTTGGTTGGTTTGGTCAAGGTAGCCAACAGCAAGAATGATGGACGCAGTTCCCAGGTTTATAAGCGATCTGCAAACCACCGATCTCCCTCGATTTGCGTACTTGTTCAGGAAGATTCCAAAAGCCACATATCCGAACAAAGCAACGAAAATTGAGATTCGATTGTATCCATGAATCTGCGGCGAAATCAAATAGGCAAAGACGGTTCCGAATCCACCAACGGTCGCCAAGATTAGTGCGCCCACGTTCATAAGTGCGAGAGAATTTACTGAAAGGCCATTCGCCTCAATGTCTCGTGGATACAGTAATAATCCAACGAGACCCATAAAGCCGAGTGTTGCGATTAAGCCTATCGCCGAAGATGTATTCTCATTCACAAGTGGGGAAGTGCGATTGTATTTGTCAGTAATTTTGGCGAGTGCTCGAATTCGGTGTTTCTCGACGGGAAGTACCATTTGTACCGTCTTCAAGCCAAATTCCTCAGAGTAGCGAGGTTGCTTTGCGCTAACTTGTCTATTCGTTCCGTGGTTCTGCCAATACATGAAGTTCGGGGCTAGATTGGCTGTGAATCCAAAGAGCGTCACAGCGGCAAGCAATAAGAAGTGCCGCACGTTTAACCATTGGTGAAATCGAAGTGACGCCCGAACACTTGCAATGAGGAAAAAGAAACAACCGAAGCAGGCGTAGTAGTGCCCAGCGGATGATGCGACAAGGCAAATAAGTACCGAGAGATTAAGCCTCCTGCTCTGCCATGGATGTGTTCTAGGTTTAGTGTTAATGATGGGAGGGAGGGGCGAAAGCGAGCGATATTCGCTTAGCCAGAAAGCGACCAAAACAAGAAGTGGGATCATGTAGTAGGACGCAAGCATAATATGGCCTTGCCCGCGAATGAAATGATAGGGCTGAACCGTGTACAGCACACTCAACCCTAACGCCAAAGGCGCGTTGATTTTCAACCAACGGAAAAGAACGAGAGATGTGATGGCAGTGAGCGGGAATGTCAACAAGTAGTAGACGTTCAAGACGACGCCCCAATCTGCTCGAAAAAAACCGATGATTTTCATCAGCAATAAGTGCAGGTTGTCAAAATGGGCGAAGTCAAAAAGCGACAACTCGAAAGGGGCACTTAACGATGGGTTTTGATGTACCCAACCTGTTTCAAGAAGTGTTTTTGAAAGCAAAGCATAGTAGACGCCGTCACCAGGGAGATGAAACGGAACACGCCAATCAGCCTGACCCAAGTCAAGGGTTATCCAAGCCAGAGCGATGGATAAAATCGACGCGAAAACGTAAAGCAAGCCTTCGGCTTTCTTGGTCCGCGTAGTCGAATCTACGCTAGTTGAGGTGCCCAATCGAATCTCCATGATTTTTTTGTCAACTGTACCGTGGGCTGGAAACTAACGCTTTGAACCTTTGCCGCTACGATATGCCGTTACTTTGCGTTATAGCCAAGGCCGGTTCCTTTAAATTCAATTTCAAGTACTCATTCCAATGATCTTGAATACTCTCTTCGAATGAAAACTTTGGAGCCCATCCAGTCAGCGACGACAAACGGGCGATGCTGCCGCAACTACGCTGAACACCGGTTCGCGAGGTCGAATCGGACTCATGCTTTATGACGAGTCCACTGATCTTGCGTAGGATCTCTCCTGCCTCCGCGAGCCGGGTTTCTATACCGGTAGCTATGTTGATAATTTCGCATGTCCCTTGAGACAAAACGTCGGATGTCAGTATTTGCACAAGTGCTTCAGCAACGTCTCGAACATCGACAAAGTCGCGAGTAGCTGTACCGTTGCGTAGGGCGAGTTCGTTAAGTGAATTGGTGTTCCACCTTTCGAATGCATTGGCAATTAAAGAGCCAAGAAAGTAATGTAACGGTGAACTTGGACCACAGATATTAAAAGGTCTGACATGGGCGATAGTTAGATTCCATTGCTTGGCGGCTGCGTATGCAAGATGTGCTTGTGCGAGCTTGGATGCGCCAAAGAAGCTGTTTGGCATGCAAACATGTTCTTCTTTGATAGGAAACTGACATGGCTGAACGCTTCCGTATTCAGCCGCACTACCTATGACAACTACTTTTGCATGCGGCGCGTTTTCGGCAACGGCCTTAAGTAGGTGCAATGTCCCGGTGACATGAGTTCGGAAATGCTCTTGCTCATCGTGAGTATTCGTCGCACCCGAACATTGAACAATCCAGTCGGGTTCAAATCGCCGAAGCAGCAAACCCAACGATTTGGAATCGGCGACGTCAACCTGAACACAATCAGGATCCATCGGCTGGGCCGAACGCGAGGTGCCTAGTACTCGCACGCCTCTCCCTAAAAGGTTCAGCCGCAGGAACTTCCCTAAGAACGAGCGAGAGGCAATGATTAGCGTTCGTTTTTGATCAGGCTGCTTTACGAAGTCTTGGAACATATTGCTCTTCGTTTGTCTGGAATATTCGACAGGCTTCCTGAAAATCCTCAAGTCTACCCAGATCTAGCCATGAGGCATTGTTAGGGAACCCTGTTACTTTCTTTTTAGCCTCAATGAGTTTTAGGATAAGCGTCGGGAAATCGAGATATTCTCCCGGTGTAATGTACTCGAGTGTACGTGAATCATAGACATAGATCCCCATGCTAACAGGATAGGTCATCGTCGGTTTTTCTATATAACCAACTACTTCCTGCCTTTCGTTCATTTCGAGAATCCCAAGATCAATTTTGACCAGCTTGCTATGGGCTGCGATAGTGACATAAGCATTGCTTTCCTGATGATGACGGACCAAATCTCGGTAATTGAGATCCGTGAGAATATCGCCATTCATGACTAGAAATGTTCCATCCAAATCTGGGATTTGCGAAAGCGAGCCTGCAGTCCCAGTAGGATTGTCCTCTTCAATGTAGTCTATTTCCACCAGTCGCCGCAAATCGCGATTCTGCGCAAGGAAGATCTTGAAGTACTCTCGCATATAGCCGAGCGACAAGGTAATCCGAGTAAAGCCAGCATCTACAAGTTGCCTACAAACGATTTCGAGAATCGATTTGTCTCCGACCGGCAGAAGTGGTTTGGGAACTACATTTGTGTAGGGTGCCAAACGAGTACCACGGCCACCTGCTAAAATTATTGCACGCATTGCTACCTTCCTTGTTCGCGTATTAACCAATTAACTAAACTCGATATTCGCCTATGGAGGACGTGTCCGTGTGGGTTCGAAACCATTCAATGGTTTCATTCAAGCCTTGTTGTAAATCCACCTGGGAAGTCCAATTCGAAAGTCGAGATGCTTTTTGGGCTGATCCTAAAAGCGTGAATACTTCACTGTTTTCCGGGCGAACGCGCGCTGCGGTTTCCGTGACGGGTAATTCCTTCGACAACAATCGTTGGATTTTATCAGTGAGTTCTCCGACAGTGACGCCTACGCCAGTAGCTAAATTGGTAACTTCACCGATACAGGCTTTGCTGTCAGCGATGGCAGCAAAGCCACGAGCTGTGTCCTTAACATAGACCATGTCGCGAACAGGAGACCGACTTCCAATCGAAATGCTGTCTGCAAAAAGTGCTTGGGTTATGATCGTCGGAATGACCGCACGCGTACTTTGTCTTGGACCATAGGTGTTGAATGGCCGAACGATCGTGACTGGCAAATTGAACGATCGATGGTAGCTAATTGCAAGATGATCCGCGCCGATCTTCGTTGCAGCGTAAGGCGATTGCGCTTGAAACGGATGTTCTTCAGTAATTGGAGTAAACAGGGCCGTTCCGTAAACCTCGCTGGTTGACGTTACGATGACTCGTTCCACACCTTCCGTTCTGGCAGCCTCTAGGACATTCAGAGTTCCTTGAACATTCACCATCACATAGGATTCAGGTGCTACGTACGAATAGGGGATTCCAATAAGAGCAGCAAGGTGATAAATCCGTTCACAACCTTTGGTCGCAGCTAGAACAGACCGAGCGTCGCAGATATCACCCTGAAAAACGTCTAGCTTAGCGCACAGGTCCTTTGGAATGTCGGACAGCCATCCTCGGCCACCACTGGACGAGTATCGCACGAACGCACGTACTCGATTGCCCATCGAAAGCAAATGCTCCACCAAATGGCTTCCTATGAATCCGCCTGCGCCTGTAACCAGTACCAACGACTCTGACATAAACGTTTCTGCCTTCCTCTGTGTATAACGTCCTAGATGACTTTTCGAGCCGCGACGAACATGATGTCTCCTAGGTCAAGCCAAAAACCACTTCGCTTGACAGCCCCAGGCAGTATTGCTGACAGCGTTTGCGCTGTCCACTTCGAAATCCCTTGTCCAAGCGAACTTACCCGTCCGAGTACCTCGCCAAAATTGCGAAACATCGGTTGAGTCTGCCAATCAACCGCCTCAAACCCATGTTGCTTGAGAAATCGCCCCATTGTCGCGATAGAAAAGTATTGGAGATGAGTGGGGGGATGTATCAACCGCCAATGCGGTCCACGCCATCTTGCCATCCTTGATTCGATATCACCAGTTGTCATGAATAGCCAACCACCCGGAGGGAGCAATTCATAGGCTCTTGCTAAAAATCTCTCCGGGTTCGCTAAATGCTCGATTGTATCCCACATGCAAAACGCATCGAAACGACCAGGTTGAATATCCATGGTTAGAAAGTCAGCAGCCACTGCGTTTTGGTTAAGTGTGTTTTTCGCATAGTTTGCCGCTTCCTCGCAGACGTCGACACCTGCGCACTGTAGTTCATTCTTAGTACAGCACTCTAGCCAAAATCCATAAGCACAACCGATCTCGAAAAGCCGTCGAAGGTCGGGTGCAACTTTTTTCACCATCTTGAATCGCCACGCGAAATTGGTTCGATGTGTCGCCTGATCCGCTAGGTAGTTGCCATACTCCTTACCTCGGAAATAGTCTTCTTGGTAAAGTCTCTTTATTTGCTCTGGCGTGACCTCGGTATCCGCTCGAATAAATCCACAGTTATTACACTGCACAAGAACGCGAAACTTCGGACTCCAGTCTGCACAATCGCAACAAATGCAGGCTCCCGAATTGAGAGACATAGGTTGCGATTGGACAGTTCTTGTTCTTTCGATTGTATTAGGCTGCATGCGAGTTCTCCCGTAAGGTTCCGTTGTAACTGTGGATACTATCCGGTCCGTTGAACGATCCTAGATATTCTTTTACTAGGTACTGAGGTCTTTGCTTGACTTGCTCATGAACGCGTCCAACGTACTCTCCTACAATTCCGAGGCAAATTAGATGAAGACTGCCAAGAAAACTGGAAAGAAGGACCAATGACGTGTAACCAGGTACACTGTCCCGTGCGACGAGCCAACAAATGATCGTCCAAGCTGCGTAGACGGTCGTTGACAGAAGCGAAAGGCCGCCGATGTAATAACTAAGTCTGAGTGGCATCAATGAAAACGAAAACATGGCATCCAACCCCATGGTCAGCATTCGTCGCATCGAATAACTCGATGATCCAGCAAATCGCTCTGGAGCATCATACTCTAATGCAATACGACGAAAACCGGACCATTGAACAAGGCCCCGATAGAGCAAACCACGTTCATTAAAACGATTTAAGGCATCAACTACCAATCGATCCAGCAATCGAAAGTCAGCTGTACCTGCTTCAAAGCGAACATCAGAAAGCCGATTCATCAGTTTATAAAACAATTTTGATGCTTGCTCTTTGAGTATGCCTCGCCCGGTTTGCTTGCGCCTAACTGTGTAAACCATTTGATAGCCTTCCGACCAATACCCAAGCATCTTCGGAAGTAATTCCGGAGGGTGCTGCATGTCACTATCCATGCAAATGACAACATCGCCCTGGGCAACCTGGAATCCTGCGGCGAGTGACGCTTGATGTCCAAACCGTCGCGACAATGATAAAGCGCGAATTCGATCGGGATACTTTTGATGCAGATTGACGATTGCGTTCCAAGAACCGTCCGGTGAGTCATCCTCGACCAAAATGATCTCGAAGTCGAGACCCAAACCATCGAGAACGGACATGACCGATTCACAAAAATGGCTGATACCAAGCTCCTCGCGAAAGACAGGCGCGACGATGGATACCCGATTGGGTGTGCGCTGCCATAACTGTCGCGCTGCTTGCTCAGTCCTGAGTGTCACGTTTGACATCAAAGTAAGTCTGTCTCCATTTCGTCACAATCGATCAAACGCACAAACATAGATTCTCCCTGTCCTGAGACTTGGAAAGCCACTATCACCGACTAGCAGCGGGAGAATACTGATTTCCTAGTGTGGAATCTAGCCGACTTTGCGAAAAAGTGCCTGTTGCCATACTAACTCGTAGCTTCCTTACGCTCCAAGCCCCAACTGCGTTGCCTCCACCGATCCATAGTTTGCGGGCCAAGGCGCCTACCGGGTCGGATGCAGCTACTTAGTGTAGAGACCAGGCCCCAAAACGTGACACGTTGCAAGGAATGGATTTCAACAACCGAATTGGCCCAGCAGGAAGCGCACATCGGAGGCCCTGTTTAATTGGTTCGAGGTGGTCGCTGGAAGATTGAGAACAAGAAATTCAACACACGGAAGAACCACGGTTTCCATTTGGAGCACAACTTTGGTCACGGCCAAAGAATATTTCCACGGTATTCGCAACGCTGCCGATATGGACGCACCAAATAGAAAGGGAGTGGGGATGGATTCAAACCATTACTGCTCACGAAACCGGCCCGTGGCGGGTCAACCAACATTTGGCCATCATCGAAAAACGCGATCCAACGGACAGCATCAAAACTATAACTGACCGGCAATTGAACCAATCGAGATCAGATTTAACATGCGCGTATCCCAACCGTTGGCGCACGCAGTTTCCAAAACAGCAGAACCAAACCCACCAGGCCTCGATAACAATCGAAGATCACATCACTTAGGCAAAGTGTGATGATCGCTCTGGACTCTAATCCTCGCTCTTTGACGCACCTTCTGACAGTACTCTTCGGTAATCATCGATTGTATGAATCTCTGAACCACGAAAATTAGCGGGAGGATATGGAGGATGAATCATCGAGCGGATGAATGTTTCTATTCTTGCTTCCGGCCACGAAGGATCGATGGTGCCATTAAAGGGACAGCCTCGCGGAAAATAGGTTGCTTCCTCACCTTGATAATATCCTGGGGCTCCTGACACAACCAATTCCAATGCCGTTGAAAAGGACTCCATCGCCTTCATTGCAACTCGTTGGTAAAGAGTTCCTTGCGTATCAAACGGCATTATCTCTATTCGCCTTTGCAGCAAGATCTTTCCCGTGTCACAACCAGCGTCAATATAATGATAGGTAAACCCAGCCTCCACTTCTTGATGAATCATCGCCCAAGTGAGCGAACTGCATCCTCGGTACCTGGGGAGCAGCGACGGGTGGAGATTCATGATACGCCCGAGGCATGCGTCGATCACTTTCTGCTTAATAATGTATCGGTAGTAGATCGATGCGATGCAATCTGGCACAAAAGGGAGTGTCTCTTTCGAGATGCTTCCGAGAGAAAAAGGAGTGCCTGTCTTTTTGCAAAAGTTGATCAAGCTAGGAATATGCGAAGGGTTTTCGTGGGTAAAGACGAAAACCTCATGGTTTGCTTGCAAAAGTTGTCGCAGAGCCTCGCAGCCCGTCCAGTGATAACCACACAAAATGATTTTCAAATTGTCCCCATACCAAAAAAGAATTTCTGCATAGCCTGACTCATCCGGTAATCCGTGGAGTTCCTGTTTTTGTACTCCCGATGTTGGTATTGTAGCAAGTTCGAATGAACTCATGGTTTTAAGTTATTCGTCACCGGAACACCTGAACTACGATCGAGTGCCGCGGATCGAAGCATGTCAGGGATTGCAGTCCTTGGGCGGCAGAACATGTCGGTTCCTATAATTCGATGGTTCACTACTTCGGCGGCCGACTCACTTCAAGCACTTGTTGTTGGAGGTCCCTGCATGCGGTATCAGTCGTACTTCATCCCATCGAGATTGCGATGGAAGTGTCGACTCCAAACAGACAGTTCACTTTCAATCCATCGCCCAGGAAAGCCTTGTTGACGCCCAGATGATACGCTTCAGTCGCATCATTATGCCATGCGTATCGTAGCCTTGGCGAGTGGCAATAACGGACTTGACCAACGGGACACCTCCGCTCCATCGAGATGCCTCTTTCATCGATTTCGGAAATTCCAGGTATTGTTGCACATTCACCATCCGGCCCATTGAAAGCCCTTTGCCTATGAATTGCATTCATTTTGGCACTATCCACGGTGGACTCCTGCTCAATCGAATCGAACGACGCTTTAGAAAGCGCATGCCATTTCTCCTGAATGCAAGAGTCTCTCAACAACTACGTCCGAGATTTCACCTACACTCATCGATTAAGTCGCCGAGTTCAAGGCAATTCTCTATAATAGCATTCCTAAGCTAAACAAATTCCCCAGTTCGGGCATGTCTTTCGTTAATTCTATAGCGCAGAAAAGAAATATCGAAATTCGATACGAACCATGTCAGGCACGCCGGTTTGCATTGATCGCGAACCTCTATTGACCCACGAGTTAAGAAATCGATACAATCCGTCAGGCAGTTTCGAATACATGGAGGTAATGAACAAGTTATGGACGCAATACCAGTTGCTTCGGCAGATGTTTCGGGTAAAGAAGAAGAATACGTCACGGAAGCCATTCGCAGCTCTTGGATTTCATCGACTGGTCCCTTTATTGATCGATTTGAAGCCGAGTTTGCAGAGTTGTGTGGCACGCGATATGCGATCGCTTGTTCGAATGGTACAACGGCATTACATCTAGCTCTTATGGGGATGGGTTTGCGCCCTGGCGACGAGGTTATCGTACCGTCCATGACGTACATTGCGACTGCCAATGCGGTGCGGTACTGCGGCGCAGAGCCGATTTTCGTCGATGTCGATTCGGATACATGGTGCATTTCGCCGCAAGCGATTGAAAAAGCAATCACCTCACGCACACGTGGGATTATCGGTGTGCATTTGCTCGGGCACCCAGCAGACATGGATGCAATCAACGAAATCGCGGCGATTCATGGACTGTGGGTCATCGAAGATGCGGCGGAGGCACATTTTGCGAAGTATCGCGGACGCAGTGTCGGTGGGTTGGGAACCATGGCAACGTTCAGTTTTTTTGGTAATAAGATTATCACTTGTGGAGAGGGTGGAGCTGTCACGTTGAATGATCCGCAGCTCTATGTTCGACTCAAGATGTTGCGAGGGCAAGGGATGGACCCACGTCGCCGCTACTATTTCCCGATCACTGGCTACAATTTTCGATTGACGAACGTAGCATGCGGAATGCTTTGTGCCCAGTTGGAACGTAGGGAAGAAATACTTCAAAAGCGACGGCAGGTCTTTGAAACCTATAACAGTCATTTGGAAGGCATTCGTGGCATACATTTCCAGCCGATGGCTCCGTGGGCGGAAACCGCGCCATGGATGTATAGTGTCCAAATCGCTTCAGAAGAGTTTGGTCGGAACCGTAACGAATTGATCGAGATCCTCAAAGCAGAGAATATCGATTCGCGGCCGTTTTTCTATCCTCTGCACATGCTTCCTCCCTTTATCCATTCTGCCTCACATCAACAGCATTCTATGGTGGTAACGAACAAGCTTGGTTCCAATGGATTGATGTTGCCAACCTACAATGCGCTGGGTGTCGAATCAATTGAACGGATCTGTTCCATCATTCGAAAGAGTGTTGCGTCGAAGTTGGGAATTCGACGTGCGGCTTAGCAATGGGGCCTCGCTTGACGATCGTATTGGGGCCCGATTGGACCAACGAGAAAATAGTAACTCGCTATCGAGCTTGGCGATTGTATTGCAAGATTCGTCTACCGGTGGTTGGCGGTACACGCTTCGACTGGTCGAGGGTATCAAGGCGGTTCGCCCGCAACTGACTATCACTGCTTATGTCGGAAGAGGAATTCGTCGAATCGACAAAATCGAGTCGCCACAATCTGCGTTGGAGAAATTGGGGGTCCGAGTTAAGGGTATTCCGTCTTTAAGGCCCATCAATTGTCGCCCTTCAATGAGGTTTTTGGCCAGCACGATGCGACGCCTTTGGGAAATGCCGTGGTACTATAGATGGCTTCACGATGTAAGTCGCCACGACCTTTCTGTGTTTGCTTGGCCGTTTGGAATCGAATGTCCTCCGATTCGAAAACCAATGGTTTTTGTACCGCACGACCTTAATTACACCCACTTTGTGGGTACTTATGTGGATCGTCGCAAAGATTTAGCAATGCTCAGGGCTTTGCACAAGCGATGGCTAGATCGAGCACACCCAATCGTATCCTCCCGTTTTATAGCGGATGAGTTCGCTCGATCATTTCCGGAAGCAAAAGCTCCGAAAGTGATCCCGCTGTCTCAGCTGGGTTCCGAAGATAAGCTTTCGATTGAATTGGTTCAACGGACATTGAAAGCGCTTGAGATTCAAGGGGACTACGTACTGTGTCTAAATAACCTCTCCGCACATAAAAATTTGGGCCAGGTCATCGCTGGGTTTCATTACGCAAAGAAGCAATTTCCTGGTTTGCGTTTAATTATTGCCGGTCACGGAACTGACGGAATTCGCGGCGATGCTAATGTGCCATGGTACTTAGATTATGTAGAACGAGGGGGAGAGGTGATTAGCCTTGGCCTGCGTAGCGATGCGGAGATCAAATCCCTCATTCAGGGAGCGTTGATGGTAGTGAATGGATCGGTCTATGAGGCAGGCAATGGATCAGGATTAGACGCGTGGGCATTGGGGACACCCGTTGCGATGTCCGCTATTCCGCCCTTCCTGGAACAGATGAAGCGTTTGGGAGTTCATGCTGAGACATTCAACCCGCGTTGTTGTTATGAAATTGGAG
>JANMNR010000764.1:0-2785 GCA_031368325.1 Pirellula sp. | reverse complement strand
GAAGCTGAGCGGATTTTAACGGATAAAAAGGTGGAGAAACTTTTACTGGTTGACGATGAATACAAACTAACAGGTCTGATCACGATCAAAGACATCGACATGATCCGCAGTTTCCCCAATGCTTGCAAAGACGAGCTAGGGAGATTGAGAGTCGGTGCGGCGATCGGGATGTTCGATTTCGAACGAGCTGAACAACTGATTGCCCGCGGTGTTGACGTACTCATCGTCGACAGTGCGCACGGTCACTCAGCCAACGTTATCGAAACGGTCAAACAGGTTAAGCGACAGTGGTCGATCGATGTCATCGCCGGAAACGTTGCCACGTTTGAGGGTGGGCGCGATTTGGCCAAAGCTGGAGCAGACGCAGTCAAAGTTGGAATCGGCCCAGGTTCCATCTGCACGACGCGAATTATTTCCGGAGTCGGTGTCCCGCAAATCACCGCAATTTACCAAACCACCAAAGCGTGCCAGCAGGCAGGCATACCAACCATCGCCGACGGAGGAATCCGTTATAGCGGTGACATCACCAAGGCGCTCGTAGCGGGCGCGAACTGCGTGATGATTGGAAGCTTGTTTGCCGGCTTAGCTGAAAGTCCAGGTCGGATGATCTTGTATCAAGGTCGAACCTTCAAAGCCTATCGAGGCATGGGTTCACTCGGTGCGATGATCAAAGGCTCGAGTGAACGATACCGCCAAGGCGCACAGGACCAATTGTCAAAACTGGTTCCTGAGGGAGTCGAGGGACGCGTACCGTTCAAAGGGCCTCTGGCAGATTACGTTTATCAACTGGTTGGCGGGCTACGGGCTGGAATGGGGTACTGCGGTACACAATCCATCGCGGAGCTTCGCAAGGACGCACGTTTTATCCAGGTTTCGGCCGCAACGGTCCGCGAGAATCACCCCCATGACATCGCTATCACGCAAGAAGCTCCAAATTACAGTTCGGAACTCACGACCCTCTCCGACAACTAGATTGTCTAAGGGCCGTTCGTCTGCTCGACGCATCGCTCTCGTGGGCGGTGCCCTCATCGGCTTCATGACGACATCCGTCTCCTTGGCTCAACAACCAAACGCTTGGACGCCCCAGCTCTTCTCAAAGCCGAATGCCGAAACCTCGGATTCACACTCGGCGACTGTCCCTGCCAATAACCTACGCCAAAGTAGCGGGCAGCAACATGGAGAAGTATCGCGGTGGGGATCTGGAAATAAGCCGTTGCGTGCGGATGGGACGAACAAGAGCGTTGCTCAAGACATCACGCTAGCTTCAAACCCGTCTCATGCCGAGAGCCAGCGAGCAGTTGACATTTCTTCGCGAATCGCATCGTCAAATCGCTTGGTCGCCAAAGCCGCCGAGCCATCAACGCCTAAAAGCGGATTTGAACTTTCGCCGCCAACGAAACCAACCGTAAGCAGCCCGGTTCAACTCGCTGCTTATAACGAGATTGCTACCGAGAGTTCCACAACCGTCGAGCCACGGACGAGCGGCGTATGGTACGACCGAACGGCCGCCAAGGACATCCACCCAACCCCTTCGTCTGCCGGTCCCGAAATCAAGGATTTTGAACCCCGCCGAACGAACGTACAGAGAGCTAAATTCCAAGAGCCTTTAGGGCTTCCTCCGGTACCAGACCGAATGCCGATCATCCCCAACGATGGCCTTCCAGGCAATGCGTTGGATCAGAACTCGTCGCGTGCTCTCAATGAAGTATTGGAACCCGCACCCTTCAAATCGCTTCCTCCCAGCAGACCAGGGAAGTCTTGGCTTGAGCCGCAGGAGCAAATTCCGCCAAGCCCGTTTCCAAAGTCGCTCAATCAAGAGGACGCAAATCGCTCACCATCGGACAACAACGAACGACCGCAAATCGGTTCCATGAGAGATCCCGCTCCTGCCCCTCCGCTCACTCGACGAGTCGATCGATCGGTCATCGACTGCGATGCGATCCGTAGCTTGCTAAAAAGCGAGTCTGACATCAGCTTGATTCGAGTCGATTCATCACTCGACTTCGTCGCGGGTTACAAAAATAATTCTGCCGTGAATACCAAGGAAGGTTTCGTTGCTAACGCAAAAAGTCGATCTTGGCTAAACTACGATGGTCAGGTTGTTGCCGAGGGGAAAATGGTGGACCTTGCCTTGGGTTCGGTTGTGATTGAACAAACGAATGGTGCTAGAGTCTCGTATTTGCTCCACAAGCTAAGCGACGCCGACCAGATTTACGTAAGTGAGAAGTGGGGCTTGCCTGTCACATGTGCGATCGATGATCGGTCCTTTCCACGACGTGATTTCACCGACACAACCGTCACGTGGAAAGCCAGTGGAGCGTGTCACAAGCCACTCTACTTTGAGGATGTGCAGCTGGAGCGTTATGGACATGAATGGGGACCATTTGCACAGCCAATCATATCGACGGCTCACTTCTTCGGTGACGTGATTGTTCTGCCCTACAAGATGGGGATTCACCCGCCAAACGAATGCCAATACTCACTTGGCCATTATCGACCAGGCAACTGTGCACCATGGACAGTTGGCCCTGTACCGATCAGCCTTCGCGGAGCTTTAATGCAAGCCAAAGTCGTTACCGGTGCGGCACTGGTTCTACCGTAAGGCGAACGGCAGCTCGGACTCCGTGGCATAGGCTTCCAGCCTGTGAAGAAGATAAACCACAGGCTGGAAGCGTTGGAAGCCCACGCCAAGCTGGTCGTTTTGATCCTGCCGCTCGCTAAAGCCTCTAACACGAACTGCAAACAAGTGGTCGCAGCAGGCGCATGACGCGGCCTGCACGGTTTG
>JANMNR010000755.1:0-1547 GCA_031368325.1 Pirellula sp. | reverse complement strand
CGAGCTCATAGATCGGGGGAATATTAGGGTGGTCAAGCTCTGCCGTTACCTCTGCCTCATAAAAGAATTGTCTTCTATTGTCGTCTCGACCGCTCTTTTCGGACCGAATGGATTTGATCGCAACTACACGGTTCACGGCCGTTTGAAGAGCGGAAAAAACGATTCCCATTCCACCTTCGCCAAGTTTGTCTTGGATCTGATAGTCGGCTCCCGCAGATTCCGCAGCATTGGCATCTACGACTTGTCGCGTTGCTACTCGCCGAAAGACCGAGTCAGAGGCTTCGGCTCGTTCGTGCCGCAACGATTGCTTGGAGTCCTTGCCAGAGGACCCGATCGCCTCCGCCCAAACACGTTTGAGTTGTCCCGACGAGCCAGAATCGCCCGATTCCCCTAACGCGCTCCGCACTTCGTCTTCGCTAAATAGAAATGTGCCTCCCGCATCACTCGGCCCTTTCGCCCCACCCTCGTTCGAGAGTCGCAACGTCTTTTGTTCGTCCGAAGTCACTGCATCGCGAAAGTCCTTTTCCGACAAGTCCGAGTTGGAATGCAGGTTCTCATCCGGAGGCGAAATCCCAATCTGGGAATCGTTGTCATCTGGCTTATTGCGATCCACTTTTTGTTCGAGAAATTGACCGGCGTCGAGTGTTCCGCCCTCTTTTTCGATGGGGGGGAGTATTGCGCTGCATTGGCTGCAAACCTGGGCTTTCGGGTCAACTTTTGCATTGCACTTTGGACAGACGGTCATAACAATTCTCCGGTAAATCTATTGCTAGTCTTTGCGTTCGTATTTTGTAGGAACCAGCGATTCGCCAGTTGCTAAGTTTTGTGTGTTCGTGATGCGTCAAGCCTGATTTAACTTAGGTAAAATGGCCCACGCCCTGTCCTGCGGTTGCGTCGCTCGCTACGGCTGTAACCGACGGAACCCAATTCCTGAATTGCTTGATCGGTGGGCGCAGCTTCCGATTTGGTCGCTTCTCGCAATACCCACATTGATCCAAACATCATTCCAACGGATGCAAATCGTGATCTGGATGTCGATGGAGATAACGCTGAATCGTCTGACGACTCTGCAACATCCTCATTTCGCTGAATAGCAGGGAGAAACATGGCCTCGCTATCCTTAGGAATTGGTCTTGGAACCACCAGATCGTCGGGGGGCCCATCCTTCTTTTGGTTCGGCTCCTCCTTGTTCGGGATAAATGGCATTTCCTTCGAGGTGTCCGAATTTTCCTCCTCCCAATCGCGAACTGGGAACACATCAATGACCACTTCTTTGCCATCAGCATCCTTCTCAACAATAGCGTAAGCCCCGCTCGGAAGTTGCGGATCGCTGAGAAGCTCGGCCTTCTTGGTATCGATCTGTTGCGGAGTCGGTGACCCGCCGTCAGGAGACACGATTTCATCGATCGGCTTGATCTTGCGGAGCGATTCGAGCACTTCATTCTCAAGTGGCAACTCATTTAAATCGGGCTGGCCATCTCGATTGAGGTCTCGATAAGTGATGGGATAGATGAGCACTTGATTGGGCTTGTCAACAAATTCGGCAA
>JANMNR010000731.1:0-3749 GCA_031368325.1 Pirellula sp. | reverse complement strand
TCAAGAAAATAGCCGGTGGTAAGCGAAGCGCCACCACCGGAACTCGGTCCGGTCCGCCTTTTCGATCCCGTAGGGATCGCAGGTCACAGCAGCTTCGATCACGCATGGATCGTTCGATGGCAGGGCATTGCATACTGGTGTGGTGGCGTTGCGATTAACTCCGGCTATTCTCTAAAGCCGCTTCGCGGTACTAAGACTTTATGCCAACTTGCACGGGTTTGACTCGCCGGAGCTTCATCGCTTTAGGCCGAAATGATTTTTCTCGCGATCAGCAATTGAATGACTTCATCGGCTAGTTTTTCGGGCGGGTGGGCGTCTCCTGCAAGTTCTAAGTCTGCGGACTCCGGCGCCTCATATGGATCGGAGATACCGGTGAAGTTTTGGATCTTGCCTTGGATGGCTTGTCGATAAAGGCCCTTGGGGTCTCGAGCAATGCAAACTTGTAACGGTGTGTTGACGTACACCTCGAGGAAATCGCCTTTTGCTCCCTTGGACTCGACCCCATTTCGGACACGGTCGCGGTCGATTCGGTACGGGCTCACAAATGCAGTCAAGCAGATGAGGCCGGCTGAAGCAAACAGTTCCGTGATTGCACCGACGCGCCGTATATTCTCTTCGCGATCCTGTGGGCCGAACCCGAGACCGAAACGCTTGGCAAACTCGGGGCCATGCACGGGCTCAAGCAAATTTGGGCCAGCACAAAGTCCATGCCGCACGTTGTCGCCATCGAGCAGAAAGGTGTTTGCACCGCGTTCGAATAGCTTTTGCTCGACGATATTGGCGACCGTGCTCTTGCCCGAACCGCTGAGGCCGGTAAACCAGACGACGCAGCCACGATGTTGGTTGCGTTCTAAGCGTTGTGAACGAGTCACGGCCTGTTCGTGCCAGACGACGCGCGGATCTTGGCTCATGTCGGACTCCTTCGACGCGATTGGCTATTTACGTGGTTTCTTCTTGCCATTTTTGTTCTTCAAGCGGCTGTTTAGTGCATCGCTTTTCGGAGAGGATTTGTAACCCTTGCCTCGCTTATCGCGTCCGCCTTTTTCGCCAAACCCCTTTTGTTTCTTGGGTTCTACCGACAAAGGCAAGGCGCGGCGACTGACCTTTTCGAAATCGAAAATCAATTGCCGTTTGGCCATGTCGGTCTGCCCAACACGCACGATCAACTCATCTCCAAGTCGAAATCGATTCCCCTCCTTGTGTCCCTCGAGCGTGTGCGTGTCCCTGCAAAAGCGATAACGGTCGTTCGGAAGCGATTGAACTGGGATCAATCCATCGACGGGGATCTCGATCGCCCGTACCGTGATACCGGTAGGGCGGACTGCCGAGACCACACCTGTCAGCAGTTCGCCTTGCCTCTTTGCCATGAAGTGCAAAAGCTTTACCCGAATCAACTCGCGTTCAGCTTGTTCTGCGTTTTGCTCCGCGTCGCTGCATTGTTGGCCTAAATGTTCAAGTACCTGTTCGTTTTCTCGGGCCGGTTTGCCTTCGATCAATTTTTGAACAATACGATGCACCACCAAATCCGGGTAGCGACGGATCGGACTGGTGAAGTGACAGTAGTGGGTCATGTCCAAGGCATAGTGCCGTTCGAACTCAGCCTGATAAACCGCTTTGGACATGCTTTTTAGGATCGCATAGTTTACGGCGTACTCGGTTGGTTTCCCGCGCACTGCATTGACCACTCGCTGAATTTCGAACCGATCCTCCATATTCTCGGCTGGAATGGCCAGCGCGCGTACAAACTCATTGAGTCGACGCATCTTCATTCGATTCGGTGGCGCGTGGGCCCTACGCAGGAATGGCAACTCCAACGAATCAAGCCAGGTAGCAACCGCCTGATTGGCCGCGAGCATGAACTCCTCGATCATCTGATGGCTTTCGGTGTGTAGTACCAAATGAGCACCACGCACTTTGCCGGTCTTGTCGAGGTCGATCTTGACTTCGGGAAGCGTTAGCTCCAACGCTCCCTTTTTGTTTCGAATTTGCCGCAGCAGCATCGCCAGTTCATGCATATCGGCAACGACTTGGAAGATTTCAGGCTTGAGCTTTGTTCGCCATGCTTCTCGGTCCTTCAAATAGTCATCGATCTGCTCGTAATTAAAGCGATGCTGGTTTCGAATGACGCTATTAAAGGTGTGTGTGAAAAGCAGTACGCCGTCGGGAGAGTACTCCATGAAGACGGTCTTGGACAATCGACTGCGATCGGGCTGTAACGATGCGAGATGGTTACTAATTGTCTCCGGGATCATCGGGATAACGCGATCGGGCAGATAAACACTCGTGCCGCGTTTTTTTGCCTCTTCGTCGAGAGCGGATCCAATTGGAACGAAGTGTGATACGTCGGCAATGTGGACTTGAAGCTCCCAGTTTCCCTTTTCATTCTTGCATAGGGATATGGCATCATCGAAATCGCGGGCATCCACCGGATCGATGGTTAGTGTAGGGACAGATCGCAAATCCGTTCTACCCTCGGGAACGATATCTTCATCGAACAGATCCGCTTGTTGCCTGGCAACCTCGAGGGCTGCGTCGGGGTAGGTTTCTGGAAGTCCGAATTGATGCATGACTGCCATCGTGTCGACTGCTGGGTTCTTGCTGCTCCCAAGTACCTTGAGGATTACCCCCTCGCCGACGTGGAATGCGTCGGGGAATCGGACCAACTCCACGATGACTTTGTCTTGGTTGTTGAGAGGGAGTCCGCGGATGTCCCCCACCTCGATCGGATGCTCCAGGTTTGCACCGTCAAGCCAAACAAGCGATTTGCCATTCTCCAGTTGATAGGTGCCTGAGAACTCACGTCGAGCACGAACGACTATCTCCTCGACCGCGCCCTCAACTTTTCCGTCTTTGCCCGAGCGGACGATGCGAATTCGAACGGTGTCCCCATCCATGGCACCTCTAGTGGTCGGAGGCGGAATGAATACGTCGTCCGACCGACCTTCGCCCGCGACAGCGGTCAGCCTGACGAATCCAAAGTCCCGTGAAGGAGCGGTTCGGAAAATGCCAGTGACCTCACCCCGATGTCGTTTTGCTTTCGACGGTACAGGAACTGCCGAATCTTCGCTGACCATTCCATCGGGATCTGCTAATTCGATGTCCGCAGGGGCGGCGGCGATTTTGACTCGTGGGGCCTTCTTTGGGGGCGGAATCTCGCTGGAATCGTTGGCTCGACAAACGAGGTGATTCGGTCCAAAGGCAATTTGCCCATCACGAATCAATTGCTTGATGGCCCGCCGAAGCGGACGGTATTCCTCATCCGGAAGCTTTAGATTTTTGTGGATGACGCGGGGTTTGCACGGCTTGTAGTCAGCCGTGTAGACAAGTTTCAACACTTGTTCGACAAGAGATTCTGAATTCATATCGACTTAGTGTAGCCGCTTTTCCTGATAAATCCAGGGTGAAATGCTGTCCGCCTATTATACGGATGCCTGCTTTCGCGGACACAATCAATTGTGTTAGTATTCTTTTTGAACGTTGGTGAGAACGCTTTATCCTTCAACACACTAGACGGTGAACAATGTCCTTCGACCAAAACCCCTATTCAACCTTTAGTACAGCTAGCCCTATCACGGAACCGACCAACTTGAGGCTAGCCGACCTTGGTAAGCGTTTTCTTGGCGCGTTGGTTGATGGCGGGATCGGAATCGTCTTTGTTGGACCTGGGTATGCCATGATGTGCAATAGTTAGGACTTGATCTGACATTCAGAATTGGATAATAGGATACGCACGGTTGTTTGCTAGCGAC
>JANMNR010000730.1:0-10213 GCA_031368325.1 Pirellula sp. | reverse complement strand
TCAAGAAAATGAGAAAGGCGAACTAGAAAAGTTGGCGGACTATGCGCAAAGGCAGATCCAATCTGGAGTACTCGAAACACAATAAAGGTCGACAATCGCTCGCCGGATTGCTTATCCTTGAGCAAATTTACTAGCGCCGGGCGGTCCCCGGAACTGGTATCGCTAACCGCGAAGTTTCCCTATGGCCTTGCCAAATGAAACTCATTTGGGTTGAGAAATAACGCCTCTTTGGGCACTGCAATTGCATATCCAAATTGGCATTCCCTGATTGCAAATGGAGCTAACCATTCCAAATCAAATTTTTCAGCTAACCCACGCATGTTCACCGCCACCTCCGAAAAAAGGCTCGCCATGGATGTCGTTGATTTGTTCCAAAACAGGCTGTCATTGACGACAAGCCTACTTCTTTCGCTCATATTGAAAGTTAAAAGTTGTTTCTGCAAGCGAGATATCCTTGATGGCTTTCAATAGATTTGCACGCGTGTCACTGCCCTTTGTCAGCTTCACTTCGGACGCGAGTGCGTAGACCGTGACGTGATACTTTTTCAGGCCCGGCCCTTTTGAGCACATCGGATCGTAGGCCGCTCTCTTTTTATCATTCAGGCCAACCGTGCCGGTCTTCTTGTCGTTCTTGTCGAGATGATTCACATCGGCCGGAATGTTGTAGACCAGCCAATACGACTTCTCTTGATCGGGAGCTGTATGCCAAAGACTCATGGCAAACGCCTTGGTTCCTGCTGGTGCATCTTTCCACTGGATCGGCGGTGATGCACTTAGGCCATCACATGTGAACTCAATCGGAATCATCCCGTCCGCTCCTATGACGGAACTCGACACGGTGAAGCTGGTTTTCAAACTGGACGATTCGGGCTTTTCTTTGTTCGCTGCGTTCACCTCTGGCGGTTGTTTGCGTGGGGGTGCATCATTGCGTGGGGGTGGGTTGTTCCGAGGTGGCGAATCGTTGCGAGGCGGTCGATCGCCACCGCCGCCACGACGTGGAGTGTAGTTTTCTTTGCTAGACTTGCCATGGATGTCTACAAAAGTAAACTGCGAGGAACCATCCTTAGCCAAAACATAACTAACCGTTCCCTTCTTGCCCTGAATCTCATACGTCAATTGATAACTATCCGTCGTTAACTTAGCAAAATCGACGATCTTGGCACCTCGCATGGGAGGCAGAGCCGGCCGAATACCGTCCGCTCTCGGTTGGGGATCCACCTGACCGTCTCTTTCGGTGACTTCACCATGGAATCCGCCATTGAGATAGGGATAGGTCTTGGTCGCGTGGTAGTGATAACCAAGTCCTGGCGTCGAGTGACCATTGAACGAGTCGAGCCCCTCAACCTTCGATCCATCCGACTCCACGTATCCGTAAATCGCATAGCCGTCGAGTGCGTAGGCAACCGGTTTGTCCCTACCAACGATTTCTTGCAAATGCGTTGGTGCGATGTGGTAATGGTAGTCATCCGCTCGACCACAGTGACCACCGAATTCGTCTAGTTCACCTGCAAGCAGAGTATCCGTCCGGCCGTCGTTCTTAATTGGATTAAAAATCGGAACTCCATTCGCCGCCAACGCAATCGCACCGCGAAAGAAATGCGACTTGGCTGACAACGGGTTCTTTGCAACGACGGGCTCAAGTGGAATACGCCATGCATTGTTGCCGTAATAGGACTGCGGCATGGGTACCTGTTGTTGCCAAGCCGTGATGCCCACCATCAACTGGTGATCGGGTATCGAATTCGATTCGACATAGAAAAACTTCGAATCCTGTCTGTACGTAATAGCCTTGAGCAATGCAAACGGCTCAAACGAGTCCGCAATGGAAGTTTTGGTCTCGGCTCTAATTGTTACTAATCTTTGGAGCTGAATCTGCAAATTCGTATTCTCGTTGAGTTCGCGGATTGGAATGGATCTTTGCTCGATCCACTTCTGGTCCGCGACTGTCAACTTGGCAATCTCTAAAGAAAGGACTTTTCCATCGTTGCGGCGGACTTGAATCTTGCCTTCTGCAGACGCTACGTAAGAAGCGTGGATATGAGCACCGGCTTCGCTAAAGGTCCAGACTCGCATACTTGAATCTCCGATTCCTTGGTCATAACCTTCGTGAGCAAAAGTTATAGGTAGCTCAAATAAGGACCAAATGAATATCGCAAACAACATCACAGTAGCGTATCTACTACTGGCCCTTGATAAAGGGAGCGTTTTTTTTGGGGAGCGGGCGTTCGTCGTTTGTAGGCGTGCCTCACCCTCATTTCGCGCCCCCTTCTCCCTCAGGGTGGGCAAAGGGTAAATAGCCAGGGGCGTCGGGGCGCTGTTTCGACTGCATTCAGTTGTTTTCAAATTGTTCACTTCTTTTCCGTTCCTCTATTGCTGCCCTTAGCACCTTTGATAGGTGCGACCGGATGGCTTGGGTCAAACTCTGTATTTCTAGTCGGTAGCTGTGCATTGACGTCGGCCAAATACTTCGTTAACCGCTCATGAAGCATTTTCGTTTCGTTTGGCATTTGCTTAGCAAGATCGTTTCGTTCGCTAATGTCTTTCGATAAATCAAAAAGCAATACGCGATCTTCTTCGTAAAAATGAATCAGTTTGAGGTTTCCTATGCGGATCGAAGAATGAGGACCATCATCGCTTTGGTAGTGCGGAAAATGGAAGACAAGCTCGTCTCTCGCGCGCTCGACGGTCCCTTGGCCTTTGTTCAAAAACAGATCGGTTATGCTTCCCCCTTCGATCGACTTGGGCAGGTCTTTCTGCTCATACCCCGCCAGTTCGCAAAACGTCGGCAGGAAGTCGTAGCCAACCACTGGCACATGGCACCAAGAATTAGCTGCGACCCCAGGCCCCCGGACAATCAACGGAACGCGAATGCCTCCCTCCCAGACCGAGCCTTTTCCTCCTCTAAGCCCTCCGCGTCTGCCACCGCCCGATCCATTGTCGGACATGTAAACCACAAAGGTGTTGTCGCTCAAACCCAATCTATCAACAGCTTCCAGCACCTTGCCAACGCCTGAGTCAAGATCTTCGGTGATGGCTGCCGTTGCAGCTTGTTTGGCGTTGTTGGATGCAAGCCTTTCGTACTTGGCCTGCGTCGCTTTCCTGGCGAGTTCTGGAGCATGTAAGGCGTTCCAAGACAGTTGAATAAAGAATGGCGTGTTGGTCTTTTTGCTCTTCTCCATAAACTTGGTTGCGCGTTCCGCCATACCAAAAATGTCTACCGGGTTGGGGTCAGTAAACTTATATGCATTTTCATTTCCGGTATCGCCGTCATGTTCGTCGTAACCATGGGCACCAGGCCCTCCCCCTGCAATGTGCCATTTGCCGTAGTGAGCTGTTGCATAGCCTGCCTTCTTAAGCAACTCGCCAATGGTTGTTTCGTCCCTCCTCAAATCCTTGATCAATCGAGGTTCAGTCAACGTGCGGCCGGTAACTGCAGGAGCTGCTTTGGTCCAGTGGAGTTGTGCTGGGCTCTTGCCCGTCTGAAGACTGATTCGAGTTGGCGAACAAACGGGTGCAGGCGCATAGGCGGAAGAGAACCGCTTGCCTTGCGATGCCAACCTCTCCAAATGAGGTGTGTAAACGATCTCCCCTTTGGATGTAGGCACATCTGGGTGCATCGGAACCGACAGACCATTCCACCCTTGATCGTCGGACAACATGAAGACAATGTTAGGCTTGTCGGCTGCAAACGTGTCTGGGATTGCAATCCATTCGATTGAAAAAATCGAGAGCAAAGTGCAGAAAATCCCTCGCGTACGCGTCGGGTTACGATGGGCAAGAGCTAGCGTCGTTGTCATTTTCCTTCTCCGTTAGCGTATTCCCTTCCTGTCTTCGGATCAAAGTTATCTTTGGCCATCACGGCAATCGTCATCGGGTAACTCGGCAACAAATCAACGGAAATCACATTGTGCGGAACAAACGCGATCGAATCGACTGCAACGAGTTCGCCATTGATATACATTATGAACGTATTGCCGGCATAGATGTTCGCTTTGATGGTGTCACTCATCTGCGGCTTATGCATTTTGGTGCCGGCGGGCGATTGAGCCCTGCCTACGGAAGCGATCGCAACAATGGCAATTAGTGCTATCGTGAATCGAATACCAGGCTTCATAGATTAGTTCTCCGTTTCAACGTTTCGATCGGGGGTATGGTGGCTTGTATGCTCAAAAAAATCGGCGTCTAGCGCATTCTCGTTCATCAAGGACAAACGTAGATCCAGTCGATCAGGCCCGTAGGGCATTTGTATAAATCGCATATGCAGAATTCGCCCCGATTTGGATTCGTAAGTGATCTCAACACGCTGCGGACCACGTTCCTTGGGCTTTTTGACCGCAACCAACATACGAATCGCTTCGCCCTCTTGAAGTTCATACTCCTCTGGCCCCAGGCTCGAAAACTGCACTTGATAGGCTTGTCGCAATTGCTCTAGTCCCTCATGAATATTCACAAGCGGTATAGAAGTCTCGTGCCCTGGTAGATCGCGATTGAAATGATTCATGTCGGCGCTGATCTTTACAGGACCTCTGCCGTTGATCGCCCAACTTTGCTTTCCGTTGCAGCCAGTAATGAATGGTAAACCGTCCATGGTTTTTCGTATCAGCACGAACCGATGGCTTTCGCGGACATGCAAAACGGCCCCATTCAAAGGTGCCTTTGGCGGACGCTGGCTTTCCAAGGATGGCGGTCGATTGCCTCTCGGTGTGGGCGTAAACACCTCTTCAACGACGATCGTGTAGGTCCTGTCTCTGGACGCAACGTTTTTGACGATGATCCGATTTAGTTCGCGAACCGCAGCCGATGCCGTTGATTGCCCAAAGTTGAACCATAGCACACCAAATCCCAAACAGAGAATCGCAACACTCGCGGCCGTGCTCCAAACTGAAAGGGAGGGAAAACGACTTTCAGGAATCGACGACATTATCGGACCATCCGGCAAGTCCGATCGAACAGCCAACGCGTTTCGCAAGCGATCATGAAGCAATGAGTGGTGCGCGAATACCGTCGCATGCGACGGATCCGATTTCATCCACTGACTGAGCTCCGACTGCTGTTCAGCGGATAAAAATTCGTCAAAGTAGCCATCGATCAGCTCTCGGGGGTCGGACGTCATGGCCGCGTTCTTTCGAGAGCAACACGCCGTTCGATACACTGTCGCAGTTGCTCTCGAATTCGTTGTAGCGACTTTGCCACAGTATTGGGTGTCATACTTAAAAGGTTGGCGATGGCGGCCGGCTTCAAGTCGTTTTCGTAACGCATTTCGCATAGCTGCCTAGCGCGACCCTCCAGCCCACCAAGGCACTCCTGCAAGTAGTCGAGCGAACGCGTCTCTTTCGTCTCGATCTGCTCAAATGCTTTAGCAAGCAATTCCACCGTTTCCCCGTCAAACACAATTCGATTTCGTCGACGCTCGCGAAGGTAGCTGCCGATCTGATTGCGCGCGATCCCCATCGCCCAGCCGACGAATGACCGTGTCGGATCATACGATGGGAACGACTCAAGTACAGCAACCGCAATGGTCTGGAGAACATCGTCGCGGTCACGAAAATCCCGAACGACGGACGTTACGTAGCCCGAAACGATTGGCTGAGCCAGCGTCCAATATCGAATTGCTTGTTGAGAGTTCGCGTCCAAAATGGTGTCCTTCCACTATGCCTTTGACTAGTACTTAGCCGACAGCATCGAATTATGACAATCAAAATGGAAAGTTCGGCAGCTTCGGGGCATTTGTATCCCCAGTCGCGCTCGACACATGGAGGTTCGCGTTCACCGAAACCGAAATGGCGAGAGCGTTTATGCAAGCCGCTACGAACGTATGCGCAAGATGGGCGACCACAGCAAAAGCCTAAGGCTTTACGCCGGATACAATGTGATATCTGCGCGACTCAAAAACATCGCACTCAATAAGCCAACGTTCTAGGTTTTCTCTGTACCAGTTCGGCTGCTTCGTCACCAAAACCAATCGACCACCTGGTCTCAACGAGCGATGTGCTGCAGCGATAAACTTTTCCGCAATTCGAAAGTCGCCGAAGTAGGGTGGATTTGCTAAGGCCATATCAAACTGGTTTGCTTCACCGTAGACTCCAGTGTGGTTGAGCTCGACAGTCACGTTATTGATTCCGTTTAGTTTCAATGATCGCGTTAAACAAGAAAGCGATCGAGAGTTGGAATCCACCGCATGCACCACTGCGCTCGGATCACGCTTGGCTATCCCAAGCGTAACAGAACCACTACCACAACCAATATCCAAAAGCCGTGCGCCGGGATAAACGTCGACCGCATCAAGCAACTGGCGTGCGCCATTGTCGAGTTGTCGATGCGAGAATACACCCGGTCGTGTGATGAGCTGAATCAACTCCTCGCAGTCCCTAAACGCGAGTTCGCACGAGAAGTCCTTGAGCTTCTTTAGCGGAGTCTTTTTGTCGATCATGTATACTACTGCGTCGCTAAACTTCCTTACCTTGACGCTCTTCTCAAACCCCTTCATCTGATCATGCAACCATCGGTCATCGGGGTTGTCCACGGAAACCACCAATCGACCTCCAATCGCGAGTTGGTGAAACATCTGTTGAAGGAAATCACGCGACAACTCGGCTTCGCCAGATGACACCAATGGTATCAAGGCGAGATGATATTCCTTGACGGGTAAATCCGCAGTGCAGGCTATTTCCAGGTTCGTCGGCAGCTCTTTGGGTGGCCCTGTTTTTTCGTCCGGCATGGCCATGTGCTCAGAAGCTCGGAACGCATGAAATTGGTCCAAGAACCAGCACGTCACCTGTGAATTCGGGGTCGAGCGGGCAAACCACTCGGCAGCTTGAGGTCGACCAAACGAAATGCTTGCCACCTGAAGCTTTGAATCCGCTACGTTGGAAACCAGCTTATGAAGCGGAGCTAAATCCAGATCCTTGACGATCTCCCAAAGTCGCATCTCCTCAATTCGCGGAGTCAGGCGTTCTGGAATCCAATCCGCGGCCGTATTTTCGTTGATCTCGGATTCTGGATTGATTTCTTGTTCGGTTGGCTGGTCCAAAGTGGTTGATTCAGTATTTGACATGAAAGGAGGTGGAGACGGCTTTGCAAAAGCGATTGGCAAAATAACAAACGGCTATCCTAAGTCAGACACGCCTTCCAGCCAACCGTTTGCTTGCTCATTTTGTCGATTGTTGTTGCAACAAGTAGTTTTCAACGAACAATACGGTCGCATAAAACTGGTAATCGGCGTTGTTTTTCTTTCGAAAACCGTGCCCCTCGTCAGTTGCCATCAAGTACCAGACCGGACTTTTGTTCGCCTTGACCTTTTCTACCATTTGGTCGGCTTCGCTAAGTGGAACGCGAGGATCGTTGCCTCCCTGGACCACAAAAAGCGGTTTTGAGATTTTCCCCGAGTTGTTAAGCGGCGCGGTTTTCTCAAAAAAGGCCGCCATTGCAGGTTCTCTCTCGTCGCCGTATTCGACACGTCGCAAGTCCCGACGGTAACTTTCCGTGTTCTTCAAAAAGGTCCCGAAGTGAGAAATTCCAACCACATCGAGCGAACATGCAATTCGCTGGTTGTATTCGACGGCACATGCCAACGTCATATATCCACCATAGCTACCGCCCGTGACCATCACGTGGTTTGGGTCGAGATCCGGGGATTCCGCAATCCAATCCAATAGCGAACCGATATCCTTGACGGAATCAAGACGGAGCAGGCCGTTGTCCAGTTTGACAAACGATTTCCCAAATCCGGAACTGCCGCGCACGTTGGGGAACAGAATAGCGCATCCTAGTTCGTTGACGAAATAATTGTTTCGTCCAAGAAAAACAGGACGCGACTGCCCCTCCGGGCCGCCGTGAATATTGATGATAACCGGGCGTTTTCCCGTGAACTTCTTTGGCGGTTGGTACAGGAAGCCGCTGATCATTTTGCCATCAAAAGACTTCCACTCGACCAACTTGGCCTCGCTCAATTCCGAAGGGACCAGACCACCAAGTTCACTCTCGGTCCAGCGAGTCAGGGCCATCGACTTGGTGTTTACGCTAAACACATCGGACGCACTCTGCGCGGAGGAGACGGTGATCGACAACTCCGATCCATCCTTGCGCCACTTACCAATCGAGACAACCCCGGTCGGCAAGTTCGCGACCTTGGTCTTGGCCAGTGTCTTTGTGTCCAAAAAGTAAAGCGCCGAGGCACCGCGTACGTTGGCCGTAAGAGCAATCTGCGAACCATCTTGCGAAACCTCAAAGTTCTCGATGTCCGATGGAATATCTTCCGTCAGTACAGTCACTTTTTTGTCGGCCAACGACATCACTGCGAGTTGCTGGAACTCACCGACCGCATCGCTCGTAAAGTAGATACCTTTGCCATCCTTAGTGTAGCTTGCGCCTCCATAAGCGATCTCTGCCTTAGGATCAGTCAACGGTGTAAGTAGTCCGGATGCGACGTCGGCTTCGTAGAGATTCGATTTGTTGATGGAGATCATCTCCATGACCAACAGCTTGGAATCATCCGGCGACCAGTCCTGCACTCCCCAGCCACCCCCCGCGAGTTGAACAGCCAATCGATCCGCATTGGGTTTAGTAGGGTCCATAATCCAAAGGTCGCGGTCCGCTCCGTTGCGTCGTGTCGAGCCATAGCAAATGCGATCTTGCTTGTTGTTCCAAGCCCAGCCACCATTTTGTGTTCGACCACCGTCAGTTAAAAGCGTTGACTCGCCGGTCGAAGTATCCTGGCGATAGATTTGGCCAAATTCGTTTCCGCCGACGTCCTTGGTAAACAGAAAATACTTGCCCGCGGTCGGCTCGTACGAAGCGGTCCCGACAGGCTCATTGAAAAACGTGAGTTGATATCGAGAGCCACCCGGCGCTGCAACACGGTGAACTTGGTTTGAGTTTGCAAAGCGAGTTGAAATGAGCAACGACCGCTCTGTTGGGTGCCAATCAAGAACAGTTGCCCCTCTCGCTTCGGTGTATCTGCGGACTCTGTCAGCAAGTGCAACTGGGACAGCAGGAATCCCCTCGATCTTCAGATTGTCACCAGGCCGTGCGATGGCTGCGTCCTGAGCAAAGCTGGGATTCATCCCGCCGGGATATGCCGCCAATGCAGCAACGGACGCTAACGCGAAGACTCGAAGGCGGGAACGAGAAATCCAGAATGGTTGCATATCGTGGTCCGTTGGATTGATTGAATGGGAAAGACAGCGAGGTGGCCGTAATCGGTTTGCAATGCGACATTAGACCAAACGCATCAGAATTTGCAACGAAACCGAAGACGTCAGCTACCGACAAAGGGCCTTTTGTGGTGAAGCAGATCCTCTGACGATACTTCAATTTCCAGAGGCGGGGAAGCGGAGAAGAGTATGCCTTGCCCCAGTCGGTTTTTACCAAACATACAGTTTTGAAAACACTTCCGCCCCCACTTCAACGCGCATGGGATTCTTACTGTCCGGAATGTATTCCGGGCCACTAAGTTGTATTTGCTGATGCAGCTCAGAGCTTCGCCGACCGTTCTGCATGTCCCAGAAGATCGGTCACAATTTGCCCCTTTCGGTCTCGCTTTTGAGGGTCTCTCAAAACGGATATTTCGTCGATTGCGGTGAAGTCTAGAGAATGCCCATGTTCATTCACCCCACCTTGCGGATTTATGATGGAGAACGGATCCAGTAAGTCTCCAAAAGAAAGCTTTGTCCATATCGCGTCTGTCCCAGAAAATGCCAAATGGAAATTTCGACAAAGCGACACAGTGCAAACTTTGTTGTGCCACTCATGGAAATGGCCTCTTTTCCACTCGGCAATACATGAGCTTCATAAAGGCAAACAACGTGAAGCAATAGCCAAGGGTCCCCAAGACCATGAAGGTCCCGTAAACACTTGGATTTTTTGCTTGATACTCTAGTAGCCAGCGGTATGTCTCGGCCTGAATGACTTGTTTTGCTTCCTCGGTATTGAACGATGCCGCGGCACCACCTCCACCCACTGCAAAGTCTACTGCAAAAACACCGCCTCCAAACGCCGCGTGTCGAGCAATGGCCCCGCCTCCTGCTGCGGAGTGCCAGCCAATCGCGCCACCCCCGCATGCATCCCAGCCTACGGCCCCACCACCAAAGGCTTGGTAGCCAATGGCGAGCCCTCCAATAGCAAAAGCACCGAGACCTGCTCCACCAAGACCAATCAAACCAATCGCAAGACCGCCGAATGCAATTCCGCCATACGCGAGACCTCCAAATGCAAT
>JANMNR010000716.1:0-6432 GCA_031368325.1 Pirellula sp. | reverse complement strand
GGAACACCAATCCTCAGCAAGATTCCTTACCTGAATCGATTGTTCAAAAACAATGCGATCGGGCGAGAAACCAACACGCTGATGATGACCGTGACACCGCGGATCATCATCCCTGAGGAAGAAGAAGAAGCACTCGGCGTCACACGTCAACCGTGATAGGAAAGCCAGTACTTGAATAACGAAAAAGCAAAAACCCTCGGAGAAAACTCCGGGGGTTTTTCTTTTTTACGGTTTACAAAGTGAACCACTCAGCAACACTCGGCAAAGCAATCTGGTACTGTATTGGAACCTCTTTGACAGCCGTGCAACCCATTATCAAAACCAACATGCTTCAACGATTTAGCTACATCTTGTTCGTTAGCCTTGCGTCCGCGTCCTTTGCTAGTCCGCTGGAAAAATCCGTTCCAGTTTTCTTGGAGGGGGAATCGCAGATTGTGCCGGGCTTCAAAGAGTCTAAGGCTTGGATTCGACACGATCTATGGGTCGAGACGGAGTTTGATTCGGATGGTGACGGAAGATTGGATCGCATGCATGTCGATGTCACTCGCCCTGTACAAACGGACACCGAAGGGTTGAAGCTGCCGGTTATTTATGAATCAAGCCCCTATTTTGCCGGCACGGGTTCGGAGTCCCCGACCTTCTTTTGGAATCCCAAACATGCTCTAGGTGCAGTGCCACCGAAACATGACGATCCACCGTCCTTTAGCGCCAAAGTAAAACGACCTGTCATCTCGAATTCGTTGATCAAGCAGTGGGTTCCACGCGGCTTTGTTGTCGTTCACTCATCTTCGCCAGGTACGGGATTGTCGCAGGGCTGCCCGACCGTCGGTGGCGACAATGAGTCGCTTGCTCCGAAAGCGGTCATCGATTGGCTTTGTGGCCGAGCAAATGGATACACCGAAGTGGACGGATCAGAATCCGTCAAAGCGTTTTGGTCGACGGGCAAGGTTGGAATGACAGGGACATCCTATAACGGAACTATACCCTTAGCTGCGGCGACCACCGGCGTGCAAGGTTTGGAGGCAATCATTCCCATCGCGCCAAACACCTCGTACTATCACTACTATCGATCGAATGGACTCGTGCGTCACCCGGGTGGATACATGGGTGAGGACATTGATGTTTTGTACAACTTCATCCATAGCGGAAACGAAGCGAAACGAGAACATTGCGATTGTGAGGTGCGGGACAAGGAAATGGCAAATGGCCAAGATCGCGTTACCGGCGATTACAACGACTTTTGGGCCGGACGCGACTACATCAACGACATGGGACCAATGCGCGCAGCACTTTTGATGGCACATGGATTTAATGACTGGAATGTCGTACCGGAACATAGCGTTCGCATCTACGAATACGCCAAAGCCAAGGGGCTTCCTGTTCAGTTCTACTGCCACCAAGGAGGCCACGGTGGTGAACCGCCTCTCAGCATGATGAATCGATGGTTTACAAAGTACCTCCATGGAATTGACAATGGTGTCGAGAAGGATTCCAAATCCTGGATCGTACGCGAGACCGCCAAACGATCGCAGCCAACGGCCTATGGCGATTATCCTCACCCCGACGCGCAGCCCGTTTCATTGAAGTTGAGCAAAGGAGGGAACAGCCAAGGCGGATTGTCAGTAGCAGTCGCTGCGGACCAAGGACGTGAGATTCTTGTCGATAACGCTTCGATCTTTGGCAAAGACTTGGCGCAAGCGGAGTCGTCCAAGCATCGATTGTTATTCGTTACGCCGGAACTGAAAGAACCTCTCCACATTTCCGGATATCCCAAGATCAAGATCCGATTGTCCGCCAGCAAACCAGCGGCCAATCTAAGCGTCTGGCTCGTTTCTCTCCCATGGACCGACGATCCAATGGACAAAATCACCGACAACCTGATTACCCGAGGCTGGGCCGATCCACAAAATCATCGATCTATAAAAGAGAGTGAGCCGTTGATTCCCAATCAATTCTATGAAGTGAGTTTCTCGCTTCAACCGGACGACCAGATCATTGCCGTAGGCGAAAAGATCGGCCTGATGATCTTCTCCAGCGATCCTGAATTCACTTTGCAACCGGAGGCGGGTACGGAACTGACCGTTGATCTCGGAGGGACACAATTAGAGTTGCCAGTTGTTGGGGGTGAAACTGCGTTCCAAAAGGCCATTGCGAAGTAGATGCCATTGGGGTTTTGATTGCCAATGCTGTTGCGTTACTGCGTTGCCATCCTTCGAAATTCCGAGCCCCACGCGATGACAGTCACTTCTTCCGACCAAGATTAGAGGTCGACCTGCCGCAAGGTGTGAAGAAGCACCGGGTTTTTGCCCTCGCTGGCGATTTCCGCCCTGTTTTTAAACGAATAGGGTGCCCAAGCTTCAAACCGAAGTCGCTGATTGCGAAAGAGTAAGCGGTTCTGAGATGCCACCGGGACCTCGTTCTGGAAACTGCCAAGAAAACAAACGAGCTACACTTGACGAAATGCTCAAGTGTTGTATCCTGTCAGGTCGATCGATCATTCGGTTGATCGATTGATCAGTTGAATGGGGCATTATGGCGACATTAAACGAAGAAGAATCATCTGGTTGTATCGGCGAACCGCACCACGAGGTGCCTTCTGAAATTCGACCGGCCGAGGAGAAAACCTGTGCTAGAGCAGCTGGTATTTTTCGCGCGTTGGGTGACCTGAGTCGTCTTCGTTTATTGTCTTTGCTAGCCAATCGAGAAATGTGTGTCACGGAATTGACCGAGTGCCTTCAAGACAATCTCCCCGCAATATCTCAGCGATTGAAACTCTTGCGGGCCGAACGCATTGTTGTCACACGGCGGCAGGGGAAGCACATTTTTTACAGACTAGCCGACAGCCATATCGCTCATTTGATTGCCAACGGACTCGCCCACGGCGAAGAGCCGGACGAATGATCTAGTACAGTTTTTTCCAAAGTAAGCGTTTTGAAAAAAGGGATACAACACATGAGCCATACACACGAAGACCATAATCACGTCCACGGAACCGACTGTGGACACACAGCCATCAAGCACGGAGATCATGTTGACTTTTTGTATGATGGTCATTTGCACCATCAGACTCAAGCTGGAGTAGTGGAGGAGCACGCGCTCGATATCAACGATTCGAATCCTGCATCCTGCACCGAAGGTCATGTTTGCAACGGTCACGACGCGGCGCACGTACATGGTCCAGATTGTGGCCATGAGGCGGTACCACACGGTGACCATATTGACTATCTAGTGGATGGTCATTTGCACCATCAGCACGATGGCCACTGCGACAATCACGGTGCCGTACACATCGCTTAGGCAACCAACCTTTAGAATTTTTCGCGAGACGGACTCCCAAGTCCGTCCTGTATTTCTACAACGATTTAGCAAGTGCTGTGTGCAATCAGAACCACGCGCCGGCCTTGCGCCTTCAGTTCGTTGAACAAAGCAAAAGCGTCCCCAGTTGGAAGCACGCGCAGGTCCATTGTTTTTGCGACCAGTTTCGCTTCATCCGTAAGCTGCGCGATGCTATCCCAGCCAATGCCTACAATGATGATTTCTACACTAGGCGAGATTATTGCATCCAATTCCGCGCGAGTAATTTGATGCGTCTTGGGTCGAAACCAAAGAATGCCATACTGATTGACGGTGACATCAAGCACAGGAACAGGGATGACGCCGTAGACAGTCAGGCCAAATCTCGAATAGGTGATCCTCGGTCTCGCCGTGGAAAGCATTGGAATTAGCAGTATCGCGACGAAAAAGAAGGTGCTCACCCAGCGAACACCTATCTTATTGGGCAGCTGCATCACGATCCAGTTTAACGCCGCTGCACTCAGGACTCCGATCGTTAGACAGCCGAGGGTCAGGGGCCAGCGTTCCGTCGATAAGGGCAAGTACGTGTAGAATATCCAAGCGGCAAAGCATGCAGCAAGCATCCAAAACAAGCAAAGTACATTGGCGATTTTGCGGTTGAGATCCATCGAAATAACGAATCCACTCAGGTTAAGAGCTGCCATCAAGTGACTTCATACTGCCCCGGAGCCCAGCTGGCAATTCAGGCTGCTGCCACGCGGACATTCCGCCATCGACATAAATCGTTTGTCCATGAATGTGCTGCGCATCGTCGCTGAGCAAAAATGCGGCAAGAGGACCGCACACCGATGGCTCGGGAACTTGCCCGTTGGGAGTATGCAGCTGCATCCAGCGCAAGGCATCCGCGTCGTTGTTGAGAATCTGATTGGTAAGTGGAGTACGCACGAGACCAGGTGCGATCGCGTTGACACGAATGCCATCGGGGGCCAATGCCACGCATAGTGATCGCACCAGACTGGACACGGCAGCCTTAGAAGCATCGTAAGCCGTGTGATCGGCCTCCGCCAATAAACCGTTTATCGACGCGGTAAATAGCACGCGACCGGAAACGCCTTTCTGTATCCATCGCCTTGAAAAAAGCTGCGTCAAGAAGTATCCAACTTTGACATTCAAATCAAAGGTGCGGTCAAAGGTGGCTTCGTCCATTCGCAAAAATGGATGATCGATAAACACCCCTGCGTTGTTGACCAGCAAGGTGATCTCAGGTTCGATATCCGCTGCTCGGTCGCCGACATCGCGCAAAACGATATCGAGCGGTTGCCACAAATCGCAGTAGATTGGCGTAGCTCTCACGCCCAACACCTGGCATTGGCGAATCGTTTCTATCGCCAAATCGTCTTCTTTCAACCCATGAAGTACTAGATTTACGCCCGCCTTAGCAAGACTCAATGCAATAGCGGCTCCGACGCCTTGCGTACCGCCTGTGACGAGGGCTGAACGTCCTGTTAGATTCATTGCTGGAGAGACTAAGATTCGTTGGAGCAGCGAGCGAGAATGGCTTGTTGACGCAGTGTCTCATACTAGCGTTATTCGTCCCGCAATCCCAGACGGGCAAGCCATCTCCCACGTGTTCGCATTTTTCCGGATTTCTTTTCTTCTTCCGTTTGTACAGGATTGTTGTCTGAATACTGTTGCGTTTTTTCTTGGATTTCGAGCCGCTCACGAGCCAGCTTGGCCCGTTCCATCGACATTTCAATTTCCGCTTGACGTTGTTTTTGTTCCCATTCGTCACGAAGCTCCTTGAGCCTTAGGCGTTCCGCAACGATCAGGGCATCGGACTCGATCATTTCCGCAATGGCTGAAACCCCAATGGAAATACCGTTGCGTGCGATGGACTGCTGTTCGATGAGGGCCTTGAGGTCGGCTATCTCTTCATCACGCCGCTGGATTTCAGTCGAGGTCCGCTCAAGGATTTGCTCGACCTCAATGGCTTTGTTAGGGTCTCTTAACGTATCAGAATGGTTTTCCGCCTCGAGTTGCTGAAGAAGTGCTTCTTTTCTCTGTTCCCAGGTCAGTGTCTCGGACTTATGGCCAATTGGCCCTTGCTTTTCTAATCTTGAGCCTAGGTCGTTACTATGTATGCGAAGCTCGATGGCTTCATTTCTTGCTTCGAGCAGTTGGCTTCGCAGCTGTTCGATTTGGAGTCGCAATTCTGATTCGTCGCCGGAGCGGTTGATCGGTGCAGATTTTGCATCGTCCAATTCGCTCTTGAGGAATTGCAACTGATCGTTCAGTTGCGATACCTCTAAACTCAACTCGAGCTCTCGAGCATCCGTTTTCTCCAACACCCTTTGCGCGATGATGGTTCGTTGTGCTTTCGAGTGTCCCGCGTCGGCCGCTTCCGATTCGATGAAGGCAAGGAGCGACTGATACTCGGCCCTTGCGTGCAACAGCATCGTCGAGACTTTTGCGTTTTCTTGTTGGGTTGCAATCAACTGCGATTCAAGTTCTTGGAGGCGGGCTAGTCCAGCGTTGGAACCTGACGAAACCAATCTCGACTCGGCTGTTTCGATCGCTTGTTTGAGATGCTCTCGAAGAGATTCAATCTCCAGTCGTTCTCGCTCAAAGGTCTTCGATCGATCTATCAGTTCATTGATTTTCGAGTCAATCGCGAGGGACCAAGCGTGGCTGCTTTCCCGGCTTGACTCCGCTTTGCTTTCGGCCCTGTCCGCAATGTCGGTTGCTGATTCGGCTACGTTGCTGCTAAGTGACGTTACGAGAGCATCCAACTCTTCTAGCGTTTGCGCCGTGCTTTCGTTTGAATCGCTACTTGGTATGGAGGAATTAATTGTGTCCGGAAAGGGACTAACCAAAGTTACGACCGGGGACGGTGGAGGCGCAACAAAATCTCTTCCTCCAATCAGCGAACTACTCCCAACCTTGGAGGCAGCCTTGGCGGCTCGGCCTTTTTGCCGGTAGCTTTTCTGGGGTTGCTGGTGCCTGTCGTTGGCCATTTTTGTCGTGAGCTAGTGGATGGGGCTGGCCGCTGACAAAATCTCAGCGTCCAATTAAACTCTTACGTCAGACTGACTATCGAAATGTCCACCTCTTGGTGATTTGCAAGATTTTGCTCGGCAG
>JANMNR010000712.1:0-33142 GCA_031368325.1 Pirellula sp. | reverse complement strand
ATAATGTCTCAGAGGCGTTCAGCTTCTGCTCTAATTCCTTGCGATCGGTAATGTCCTCGATCGCCAAAAGAATTTGTTTCGTCTTTTTCTGCGGATCTAGAATTCGCCTAGCATCAAGCAACATGATACGGTGGCCGAGTTGTTCGAAATCGTGTTCGACTTCAAATGCCTCGATGCTGGTGCTATTTGGTAAAAACTCTTCGAGTAACTCGCGAAGCCTCGGAATATCCCACTGTTGATTGCCTAAATCGTAAATGAAGGTGCCAATCGTTTCTGACGGCTCCACACGAAAGGCACGGTAAAACGAACGATTGGCACTCTCGACGCACAGGTTGGCGTTCAGGACAAGCAGCGGATCTCGCACCGTCTCAACCGTGTTCTCGGCGTAATCGCGAGCGGCCGCAACGGCTTGTTCGCTTTGCTTGAGCTCGTCGATTTCCATCATTAGCAATACTGCACCGTCCACTCTATTGTCGGTCGTAAGGTAGGGTCGCGCTCGGAGGGAATACCAACGCGAAGCTTTGTCGAGGACTTCGCGGTCTAGCTCTGAGGCCGTGTTGATGACCTCGACGCAAAGAGCTTCCAAATCGAGGGGCGTTTTTGCGTCCTCCGACAGGAACAGATTATGCCGGATACGGCTAATCGACCGCCCCACGTCAGTGGCAACCAACTCGAATTGCTGCTGTGCTTGGGGGCTAAATCGCCGGATCGTCAGATCGCGTCCCAGCAACAAAACGACAAGTTTGGCCGAGTTTTGGAAATTGACCAAATCGTTGTTGAGGACATTGAGTTCGGCATTCCGATGTGACATCTCGTCGTTGACGGTGGTCAATTCTTCATTCGTAGATTCAAGTTCTTCTTTGGAAGTCTCCAATTCCTCAATGATGCTCTGCAGCTCTTCATTGGCTGACTGAACCTCATCGCTGGCTGCTTGCAGTTCTTCGGTCGTCGATTCGTGCTGTTCCTGCAACACGTGAAGGTATTGGCGGCAACGGAGAGTTCCGATTCCAACACGCCGACGCGGCTTGCTTCCTCTTTATCGCTAAGTAGAGGCGTTGGTTGCTTTTCGCGGCGCCGTACTGGAAATGCGTTTTTTGAATCCTCAAAAAGAACCAAGTAGCAGGTATCAGGCAGGTTCTTGAGGGGGATGACCTCCAGGTTGACGGCGCGGGACTCACCGCGGTGGTTCATCCGGATGTTTTCCCTACGCGTTGTTTTGCTTTCTTTTTTTGATTCTTCTAAGGCCGCGCGAAGCGGCAGCATCAGCCCCTCTTTCGCCATCTTCAATAAGTTAAAGCTCGCCTTGCCAATAGGTGGCTCAAGGTAATCGCTGGTTGAACCTCGGAATTGAATAACTTTTAAGTCTCCATTGACGAGCACCCCTGGTGGTGAAAATTGATTGATAAGGATTCTGTCTGCCTCGCGTTGCGCGCTGATTTCGAAACCAACACCCTCGGTTGTTTGGGGCGATCCCGTGAAGGGTGCGGATTCGCGACGTCCACGGTAAGCCGACTGCCATCGGTTGCCGCTGGCAGGCATTTGAAACGAAGGCGTGGGTGCAGCCTTCTTCGAGTAGATTTTGTATCTTTTATCGATCGGTTCAAACAGGTCCGCAAAGCCGCCGATCGACTCCGACGCCCCAAGGAGCAAGAACCCATTGGGCTTGAGCGCATAATGAAACGCGGGTATAGCTTTATTTTGGAGACTCGGTCCGAGGTAGATGAGTAGGTTACGGCAACTGATCAGGTCCATTCTTGAGAAGGGTGGGTCGACAAAAAGATTTTGCTTTGCAAAGACAATCATTTCCCGCAACATCTTGCCAACGCGGTAACCTCCCGGCTCCTCAACGAAGAACCGGCTCAATCGCTCTGGGCTAATCTCGTCCGAAAGCGTTTTGGGGTAAAGCCCCAGGCGAGCTTTTTCCAACAACGTCTCATTGAGATCGGTGGCAAACACTTGAAGATTGCGTCCGCGTGGCGACTTTTCCGAAGTCTCCATAAATGCGATGGCAATGGAATAGGCCTCTTGACCGCTGGAGCAACCTGGTATCCAAACGCGGATAGGATGGTCGCTTGGCTGCTGCAAGAGTTTCGGCAAAACGTCACGTTGCAGTGCTTCGAATACTTCAGCATTCCGAAAGAAACACGTTACATTGATGAGCACATCGGTATAAAGGGCATCGAGCTCCTTGGTATTACCTTGTAGAAACTTTGCGTAGACGTCCAGCGAATCTATTCTGTTGATTGCAAGGCGTCGAGCAATCCGCCTCCGGATCGTACTTGGCTTGTAGAGCGAGAAGTCCATTCCAGTGTGATCGCGCAAATGGATTAATATCTGCGTGTAACCAGCAGAGCCCTCGGCTCCCTCTGACTTTGGATCCTTACTACACGGCAATTCGCTTTCGTCCGATTGAAACGAAATGTCGCTGACTTGGTGCGCTGTCGCTCGTTCGAGGTCCACCTGCGGTCGGGTCGAGAGTTCCAGTGGTTGTCCGACAATGTGAGGATGCTTCGCAATTCTGGCGATTTCAGCGGCAATGTTGCTCGGCGAGAGAACGAGGTCAACGCAGCCAGCAGCCACTGCACTACGCGGCATCGAGTCGAATTTGGCCGTGCTATCTTGCGCGAAGGTGATCCCTCCTGCGACCTTAATTGCTTCTAAACCCAGCGTGCCGTCGGTAGCGGTCCCTGAAAGAACGACGCCAATAGATCGCTCGAGGCGGTCAACCGCTAACGACTCGAAAAACAAATCGATGGACCGGCAGGGCGTTCGCGACTTCGGTCGCGGCTGAAGTTTCAAAACGCCATTGGCAATGCTTAGCTTGGTGTCCGGCGGAATGATGTAGACGTGGTTTGGCTCGACCGACTGGTCGTTCACGGCGTCGCAGACCGGCATTAAAGTTGTTTTCGAAAGTATCTGCGTTAACGCGCTTTCATGGTCTGGATCGAGATGTTGCACTAGGACGAAACCCATCCCGGTGTCTAGCGGCAATGCTTTGAGCAACTGAGAAAACGCCTCCAACCCGCCTGCGGAGGCTCCAATTCCAACGATCGGAAAAAATGCAGTGGGTACATTCTGTGGTTCCGATGGAGCTTGATTCTGTCCAGATTGGTTCGTCGTCATGGAAATGCCTTCAAGCGTCCTCTGATGTGTGAAAATTGCTTTTCCGCTTCTAAGGTGCAACTAAACCGGAACATAAACACAAAAAAAACCGATGAGGCTCTCGACCGTAAAACGGTTGTCGCCACATCGGTATACATTTAAACAAGCCCCCTGAAGCAGCCAGGTTGCTCTTTATTGAGTCTGCCGAAAATCTACCTCCAAGCACACTTACTGTGAAAACAAAACTTGGGGACTGGTGAAGCATACGTCATTGCTGTTGTCAACACAAGCGAAAGAGAATGGAGAATCTGTACTCATTTGGCGCAGAGGTTGCTTTGGCAAAGTTAGTTGTCTTTAGGCTGAAATGCAAATATTCTCGAGAATCAGAGTCAACAATGGACATGATTCAATGTCTTCCAGTCGGAGCGATCGAGTAATCACTGATCTACATGCTGGGAGGCGGTGGTCTCATCGGCGCTATTGTTATCTGTAGTAATCGCTCGCATGTGAAAGCGTTAGTTCAGAACAGGTCTCAACTATTCCAGCCATCTAGCGTGACACGATCGAACCTAACGATCTGAACGATGAGCACTCACAGTGGAAGCTGAGCTGCCGTCTGCAACTTAGTTAATCCCAATGGCGGCAGATTTAGATTGGCAACAGCTCCTCGGCGACAAAGTCCTTTGGAAATGACGAGTTTCCAGGTCGATCTACTCTACCTGAATGGGTAGTAGGGTACATCATTTGCTTCTAGTCTGCTGATAGTCACGTGTCGAAGCGAATTCCAGCCTTAAGAACTCCTGAATTGTAGGTTGCGTATGCTGCATCTATTGTTAATTGTTGTCCTACAGTCGTTTGCTCCAGCGGACGGTTTACCCAATATTGCCATATTTACAAAAGGGGAAGGTAGCAGGAATTCGTCCGAGGGTTTTCCCGTGTTACTTCGAATACCGCAGACATTGATTGCAAAATCCGTCGACCGTGAATTCCAACACGCAGACCCTGTGCAACATGAGATTCTTGGAACGAAATCGACCGGAACAGCTCATTGCCGGGGGACAGTAGTCTGCTCCATCGAAGAAAAAGCGGAGGGTGCGGCCTTTTCTTGTCGCATCTCCGGGACTGTTCAATCAAATACCTGTGGAACGAATGGGCCCGCAACGATTCAATCCCATGCCTGCACATCCTATGTCGCACACAAGCGGTTCTACTTTGACGGAAATAAGTTTAATAGCTTTCCGGCGACCGTGGTCTCACGCACACGATTGACCATTACCGGTGTCGGTAGCACTCTACCGCGATTGCGAGGACGTATTGTACGCCATGTGGCAACTCAACGTGCCCTCAAGAGCCTTCCTCAAGCGGAAGCCATTGCTCAAGCAATCACGGACCGCGAGCTTTGCCAGCGAATGGATGCTGAGTTTGATTCGCGAATCTCCGAGATGAATCAAAAATTAGCAAGTAGGTTGTCCGTCCTCAAATATTTCCCTGCCGCGGGCAATCGAATCCATTTTCATAGTTTTGCCGATGGCCTTGAGATCGGTTTAGGGACTGCAACGCTGCGTAGCACTAATTATCTTGAGTCACGGACACCTATCGGTGAATCCGTTGAACTGTGGCTGCAACCAAAGAGAGATTTGATCGCAGCACGACCTATCACAGAATTGCTATTCAGCACGGCTCCAGAATGGCTGTCAACCTACTTGTCACACAACCCGAATCTGCTTGAACCGCATGCAAAACATTTGACTATCCAACCGCACGACGGCTGGCTAGTGCTGCGTTTGAACGAATGATGATTTTGAAACGAGGAGGCAAGATCAAAAAAGCAAAAAGTAACTTCTTAAACCGCGTTGTGGAGGCGCTACGCCAAATCTTCCTCCACCTTTAAAAGATCCGCTGTCGATTGCTCCTGAACCGTCGCCCGCACAACAGCCACCTGGCAAGCGAGTATTTGTGACTGCTAAGAATTGGGGTTCGCTTCATTTGTCATCGCTTGCGCTTCAACTCGATGACTAGCGCTCGAACGATTTTGAAGTCGAGCGACACAATGATTTCTGCTGGCACGGGGTGGTTTGCAATTGGAGTTGGAATCTAGGATCGAATTGCAAGTTTCGGGACGAAATGTCGCTGTACGATCCGTATGCACATGCCTGCACACCAGAGATTTTGGAGAAACAAGCCGCTCTTTATGGTGACCTATTCAGCGCCTTCGTAAAACACTCCGATGCCATCGTTCGCGTTTCCTCTGGAATCTGCATGATGGCGAATCCTGGCTGAATTACTTCGGCAGCGATGGCTTTGAGGCCAGTCGCGCGACTTGATCGTTGAATCCCAAAGCAGCTCCTCCGTAATATCATTTTTCATCTGCGAGTCCGTTTTCATCCCAGTACCTATTCTTGCTGTACGTGCATGACTTGCACATACTCGTTCGATAGCACCGTATCCACTCAAGTCTGATTAGACAAACAACAAATAGGAAAAGCACCACGAACAAGTTTAAAATCGATTGCCTATTGCCCTTCACACATTGTCCGTTATCGTAGGCGTAGTCGTGCAGAATCCTTACGGAGATGATTCGACGACTTAAGAACGCTTGTCCCAATGGAGTGGACATTTACTTTGAAAGTGTCGGAGGAGAGGTTTTTGATGCGGTGTTGCCTCTGTTGAACCCGCTTGCCAGAATTCCGCTTAGTGGATTGATTTCTAGCTACAACGACGCGGGTGCAAACACAGTACCAGATAGACTGGGCAGCTTTGCTAGAATCCTTTAGACCAAACGGATCAAGGTTCAAGGGTTTATTATCTTTGAGGACTATGGCGACCGATTGGATGAGTTTGCAAGCCAAATGGAAGATGGGTGCGTGATGGAGACATTAAGTTCCGCGAAGACATTGTTGAAGGTCTTGGAAATGCCCCTGATGCCTTTATTGGAATGTTAGAAGGAAAGAACCTTTAAAAGCTAGTCGGTATGTTTCGAATGGTTAGTCATTCAGAAGAACGATTTACCAACGTCAACCCCGCTGGCAAAGTTAGCTCATCAGTAGATGCCGACTGGGCATCTCCAGCGTTACGCAGTTACTATTCGAAATCAGCAAACGGACATCAAGGCACTAATTCATGAAATCGGAGACGACACTCAAACCGTCCTTTGCAGCTCGTATAGTCTCGTTATTTGGTTGGCTGGCAGTTTGCTATATGGCTGCCAGTACAGGTGCCTTTGTTTCGACTGGGGATTGGTATGCAAGCCTGACAAAGCCCAGCTGGAATCCTCCGGCTTGGATCTTCGGACCGGTCTGGTCGTTTCTGTATACAGTTATGGCCGTAGCGGCCTGGCTTGTATGGTGCATAGGTGGATGGAAACAACAGCGAGCTCCACTTGGATTGTTCGTTGTCCAGTTGATGCTTAATGCGATTTGGACTCCTCTCTTTTTTGGTTTGCACCTGCCGAGTTTGGCTTTTGGTGAAATAATACTTTTGTGGTTCGCGTTGGCCGCAACACTCTACTTGTTTTGGACAAGACGACGACTGGCAGGAGTTTTGCTCATTCCATATTTGATTTGGATCAGCTTTGCGGCATACCTTAACTTCACCATCTGGCAGCTCAATTCTTGATGGCTATGTCGGGGCATTGAGAAGCCAGAATGCGAAACAAGTCAAACTGACTAAACAAATGAGTCGCGGTGCAAAATGCAAGGCGTCACTCGGGGGCTTGGTCGAGCCATACGCTGCTGCGCCGTAAAGGGCCAAACGCATGGCACAAATTACCCCTTTCAAGACGGAGAGGCGTATCAACTCAGGCGCCCAGGGTATTGATTGAGTTTTGCCGGGGACAAACCCTCATGAACCGTAAATTGGGGTTGGGCTGTAACCGTCCCTCAAATGGTTGCTGCGTGAGTTCCTCAGATCAATGACACACGGTCTACTTTCTCTTCAGCTCTCGGCAACTAGGCGATTCAGCCAAGGTAAAGATAACAATTTCTTCCCCGGTCACGGTGCTGATATCGTGGTGAAGGCTTAGTGGCTTAACGCCGGTTATGTCGCGGATGATTTCCTCGAGTTTTGGACGAGCAATCTCTATCAAGTGCGATCGGACTTGTTTCAAAAGATCTCTACCTTTGTCCACAGGTAGGGTTTTGACCAGTTGTTGTTCGGCGGAGGTTAAAACGCCTTGAAGACGAACAACCAAGAGGTCATTGATGAGATGCGCGTGAATGTCTTTTGGTCCGCGCCCCATGAATTCATGTTCGAATCGGGAAATGCACTGGCATATCGACGCTTCCATTTCACCTTGTGTCTTCGTCGATTCGCTAATTTCGTGTTTCCTTCTTTGGTATCCATTGATGATCAGATGGTACTCGGAATTCGTACAAGTAGCAATTAGACTATCCAAAGGCAGGGTAAATCAAAAATACTCTGGTCGGCATCATCAAATCAGCCGCAAACATGGACAAAGAAACCACGCATGCATCGCAGACGGGTCGGAACTATTGGCTTTGTGGATTACCTTGATGAATCGTCGGGTATGAGTATTACATTGAATCGCTTCTTTGCAGCGACGGATAAAAAGGCTTCCGGTTCTGGCTCATCGACGGAGGGTTCGCGGCGCGACAGAAAAATCGAATGCATCGAGAACGTTCTTGGTGCACTTCCGAAATCCAAACGGTCAAACTGTACTCGATGGACGCCAACAGCGATTTTTCCCACAGAACCACGAAGCTTGTAAAGATTAGTTGGACGATCTCAAGCGTAAATACTAAACAACAGGCCTGAAAACACTCCACCTCGATCTCGTGCGCATGGCCTTAATCTTGGCTTCATGTCCGGATGGTATCCTTTGCAAAACGCCTGCGAACCTATTCGCAAACTCGTTAGTATTCACGTAAACATAAGGTTGAGACATGATCGAACAGACCGCTCCGGTCGGAGCAGGCCACATTCAAAGCAACCATAGCACGAATGGCTGGAGATGGTTTATTGCCATAGCATCCATTGTGACAATTGGATTCGGAATTCTTGTTTTTGTTCTTCAGCCTTGGGGACCAAGTTCTGCTTGGGAGGCGGCAGATCACAATCGCGACGGCATTCTCACGCGGGATGAAATGTCGCTATTTGTGACACAAAAACCGCATCGCACGGATCGACTGCTATTGCATTTCGATGCCGCTGATGTCGACAAAGACGGGGTTGTCACTTTACTCGAGTCTGGCAAGTATGGAAACGAAATCGGGAGCAAAGACCCATCGAATCGAAACTCTGGCAACTAATGACAGCCTAAGCATTGGACCGTGCATGACACGACGGTGATTAAGCTCAGTTTGCACTGTGTATACCGAAGCGCGATGGTTGGAATCGATTACCCCATCGCGGCCCAGGGGAATCAAGTAGCAATAATCCTTTCGACAAACTAGTTCGGCATATTGGCCCACGATGCGGCATAAACGACAGCGAGTTAGAACAACAGTGTAACAACGGTACAACAACACCCCGACATGTCTTAATGCATTTCTAGTGCATTGTTCCAACTTAGATTTCGGGTACGACGGACTTCTAGTCCGTCGGCTCAAGCTGCGATCGACGGACTGGAAGTCCGTCGTACAGATTTTCCTCAACCCGAATTCTTAAATGGAACAAAGCACTAGCATTCATTTGCATTGATAGCGACGACATCGTCGCTGGCCACATTTTAATCTGGCTTTTCAAACGCGATTGAGCGCAGGATGACTTGCTTGTCATTCCGAACTTTGCCAGAATGTTGGTTTCGTCTTGTTGCGATTTTGCGTTTATTTGGAAGGTTCGCGGATGTTAGTTAATCCTCGTTTTATTATGATCGGCGGATTCCTAGGAGCAGGGAAGACAACCACGATTTCAAGATTGGCGAAGCACTTTATCTCGCAAGGCAAAAAGGTCGCGATAGTAACAAACGATCAAGCTACGGACTTGGTCGACACCAATCTCCTGCGTTCGCAGGGATTTGACGTCGGGGAAGTTGCTGGTTCATGTTTCTGCTGCAATTTCAACGAACTCACACGCACCGTTGAAAAGCTTGGCGACCGCCAACGCCCGGATATCGTCATAGCCGAGCCGGTTGGAAGTTGTACGGATTTGGTCGCGACGGTCATTCGTCCACTGCAACAAATCTACTCCGTGCCTTTTGACATTGCTCCCTACGGCGTCATCATCAAACCGAGTCATGGGCTAAAAATCCTAAAAGGGTCAAGCGGCGGAGGATTCTCGCCCCAAGCCGCTTACATTTTCAGAAAACAGATTGAGGAAGCAGACTTCGTGGTCGTCAACCGAATCGATGAACTTAGCGAAACAGCCGTTGCAGAATTGACTACCCTCGTCAAAGAACAATTCCCCGGCATCCCTTGCTTGAAAATGTCTGCAACTTCGGGCGAAGGGTTCGGTGCCTTTTGCGATTACCTCGGTTTGCAGGGGGACTTCGGTCAGCGAGCGATGGAAGTTGACTACGACGTTTATGCTATTGGGGAAGCCGAACTTGGATGGCTAAACGCACAAGTCGAGCTAAGGGCCGAAAAACCATTCGCCTTAGATGATTTCCTATTGCGACTGCTGGATTATATAAATGCGGACCTCAGCCAGCACCTAGCGGAAGTGGCACATTTGAAGGCAATTGGGATGTCCGATGGCCACTATTCCGTCGCAAACATTGTCAGTAGCACTTCCCCTCCAAAGCTCTCTATTGGCTCGTCTACATCTTTGACAAATGCCGACTTAGTCATCAACGCGAGAGTCGCAATCGCCCCCGAACCGCTGACCGAATCAATAAAGCGATCGCTCGAAGTGGTTTGCAAGGAATTCGGGATCTCGGAGACGGTCAATACGCTTCAGTGCTTTCGTCCCGGCCGCCCTGTGCCGACACACCGGTTGGAAGGTGCACAACCTTAGTCTCTGAACCGGCATACTCACGACTTAGTTTTCACCTGCCACACTCTGGCCTTTACCCTGCACTCTGGCCTTTTCTAGGTGCTAACTGGATGGGAGCACCGCTTCCGGTCAGTTTCGTTGAACTGTGCGCTTTGTCACCCGACAAGATTCGAACAAGCAATCGACCATTGGGCCTGAGAACTCTGACGAGCGAATGCCTACATGATTGAGCGTGCCACCACCGACGCGACCATTCGGCTCAAGCGATAAAATGAGAGGCGGTATGTTTGGCTCAAATTTCGCGTAGGCTTTCTCGCTCCTACATTCGTACGAATGTTCCGCATCGAGATCTTGACGTCAAGTAGGGAAGCGTTGCAATTGCGGTTTTTCCAACCGGCTTTCTTTTCTAACTGCCTAAAAGCAAGTCGACTTACGGGCTACCAATTCAAAGACGCGCTGGGGTGCCCTCTTTGTATTAGTAAATACCAGAATGTCATCCGCATAACGCACAAACCGGAGACCACGCTTCTCTAATTCCTTATCGAAATCGTCCAACAGTACTGTGGCCAACAAAGGACTAAGCGGACCTCCCCGCTTGGTGCCTGCTAGCGATCGTTCTCACCGGAATTCGACCATAACTCCTGCACGTAAATAACGACTGATCAACCGCGGTAAGCGTAGATAGATTACCTTTCGCGATACCCTTGCGAGCAACACAGTATGATCGACTCGGTCGAAAAGTTTGGACAAGTCCATGTCGACATATTATCGGTATCCGCTTTGTCGTCTGGACTGGCTTTTTGGTCAGCAGCCCACGGCAACGCTTCTAATTGGCCCTGAAGAGTCTTTCTCATATCGTGTTTCGGTTCCTATCCCGGTAGGTCGTGGTGAGAAGAGTTTGGGTAGCGAATGGAACAAACACAGCGTTTACGCACATCTTCACAGGCTTCCTTCCCACGGTCGGTCACCCGGACCGAAGTTGCCTCACCTAGTACTTGTGCCTTCATGGGACGTTCATCTGGTATACTGCCTCTGGGTAAAAGTTTCCGGAACTATGTACAGGAAACTTGTATCCCACAAGATCACGCTCATTTTGTGCGTACTGCAACGAAGTGCTCGGTCGGCCGTTTTGACTGGCGTTGAGTCTACTGCTCGGGCTCGCTGACCCAAGTCGCTGTCCCCTCAAAAACATGAACACAATCGCTCTCAAACTATTGGCCCCGTTCGTTCTAATTCTGGTGGGTTGCCATTCCGAGGCATTAACACCCCGATATGGCGGCGAAGTCGTTGCACATGTCGACTCATACAACTCTGGTACCGGAACTCGCCACGAATTGACATCGTCGGGCGACATGGCTTGCGGTTTCAACTACCGCAACTCGCCCGTATCTGACTGGGAGGCGAGTGTTCGCTGGACGCTACTCCCATCATACAACAATACTGACGCATATGAACTGTCCTGGAAGTTCGTTTCAGTCAACGGTCGTACGACTTCTGGTAATTCTAAATTGTCATTTGATGGAAAAGTTCCCGCAAAACTTTTAATCAACGATCAGCTGACAGTTTCGATTGAACCTCAAGAAACCAAAAGGCGCGGATAACTTATTTCATGTCATATACCTTGGCACTTTAAATTTGACGAGAGGTCTTGGGCTCGGTTAAAGCCCCGTCTAAAAAAGAGGTTCAAAGAGACGATCGCATGGACGCCGGTTGCTCTAAAACGTGACAAGTAACATACGCATTTGTTCTCAATCGAGTGGAATGCAAAGTATTCGCCGAACAAACGCGATGCAATTGGGTCGCTCGTGGGCCGCGATTTTGAATCATAGTTTTTTGGCGGCACTGGGTGATCGCAGACGACTGTGCTCGTAAGCCTTGGATGCATTTGGCGAGTCCGAAGGGATCTGCTACAAGGAGATTATGAACACGTCACATGAATTGCCACTTAGTACGATGTCGGTTGGTGAGAAAATCCAACTGCGTGGGTAGGTCTGGGACAACCCGTGCCCTCAATCTGGGGATGTTCGATCCCCTGACTGGCATTTCGAGATTTTGAAAGTGTGTCAAAAGCAACTCGACGAAGGACGCATATCGGTTTCACATTGGTGCGAGGCCCAAGAGCGATTGCAGAATCTTCGCGGATGAAACTTAGAGTCTCTTGTGGTGCTGAAAGCGATGTTGCAGACGGCTATTGGTTTTCTGAGCGTCGGGGCTTTCCCTGATTCTGTGGCAGCACCAAATGAGAAACGAGGTCCCACTTTTTTTAATCACCCGTGCAGGCTGGCTTTGGAAGAGCCGCAAAAAAGGGCCTTTCATTGAACAACGGTGAGCAATTTACGGGATCTTGATAGCACCTTTTTTAAGGACTGCCGCTAGAATTACGTCGAACTATTTATCGTTGCATGCTGGAAGCTCAACATGCACCAATTTCGAACTTCGCAAGAGAGCCGCAGGATTGATAAACAACATTGAAATCGCAACGGTCTTTGAAGAGATGGCAGATCTTCTTGAGTTGTCCGGTGAAAATGCTTTCCGCATCAGGGCTTATCGCAATGGCGCGAAGGCCATTCGCGATTTGAGCGAGTCCGTTGCCGAATTGGTCAATGCGGATATAGATCTAACCACCATTGATGGTATCGGTTCGACTCTGGCTGAGAAGTCGGCAGTGCTGGTCAAGACAGGAAAATTACCGCAACTCGAGAAACTAAGAAAAGAAGTACCTCCGACGCTTCGTGATATCATGCAAGTGCCAGGTGTCGGTGCAAAAAAGGCGATGAAGTTGTTTCAGGAGTTGCAGGTTTTTGACTTGGCGAGCCTAAGGACGGCGTGCGAAGCGGGTTTAGTCGCATCGCTCAAAGGCTTCGGAGTAAAAACGCAGCAGTCGATTTTACAAAACATGCAGATCGCAGAGAAAGCCGCACAACGGCTTATGATCGACCAAGCGGACTATCTCGTAGAACGCTTGCAATTGCACATGAAGGAGTGCGCTGCCGTTCAGCGAATCGATTTTGCGGGCAGCTACCGTCGCGGCAAGGAGACAATCGGTGATTTGGATGTACTCGTTATCAGCGATGACAATGTGGCTGTCATGGACCATTTTGGGACTTTCACGGCGATCCAGGAAACCATAGCGCGAGGCGACACCAAAATGAGCGTGCGCGTTACCGATTCCTTTCAAGTCGATCTACGCGTTGTAGCCGAAAAGTCCTGGGGCGCGGCTCTGCAATACTTCACCGGCAGCAAGGAACATAACGTTCGCATCCGGGGCTTGGCCAAGTCCAAGGGAATGAAGATAAACGAATACGGCGTTTTTGATGCCAACGATGAATCGAAGTTGCTAGCGGGTGCGGATGAAAAGGCCATTTACAAATTGGTTGGCATGCCATGGGTCCCTCCGGAATTGCGAGAGGACCGTGGCGAGTTTGAAGAAGCTATTCAGAGCCGCTTTAGCTCGTTGATTCAATTGCAGAATATTCGCGGCGATATGCACATGCACACGGTCGCAACAGACGGCGAGAACACAATCGAGGAAATGGCCGCAGCCGCCAAAGCGCGAGGGCTTGAGTACATTGCGATTACCGATCACTCCAAACGGGTGAGCATGGCGCGAGGACTTGACGAAGCAAAATTGCTGATGCAATGGAGAGAGATCGATGCCATCAATTCCAATTCAGACGGCACGTTTTTGATTCTCAAAGGAGTGGAATGCGATATCCTCGAAGACGGGCGAATGGATATCGCAGACGATTGCTTAGCACAAGCAGATTGGGTGACCGCCAGCATCCACTACGGTCAACGCCAGCCGCGCGAACAGATCACGCAGCGCATCTTGGGCGCTTTAGAGAATCCCTATGTTCATGCATTTTCGCATCCGACCGGCAGACTCATTTCTCGACGAGAGCCTTACGATGTCGACTTGTCGGCGGTGATTGAATCCGCCAGGCAGCACCGCAAGTACTTGGAGCTCAACGCAAATCCCTCGCGTTTAGATCTGAACGACATCAATACGGCGGCAGCAATCGCAGCCGGAGTAATGATCGTGATCAATACCGATGCGCACAGCATTTCCAACTTGGACCTTATGAAATATGGAATCACGCAAGCGAGACGCGCTGGTGTCATTCCTGAAAACACTTTGAACACAGCGCCGCTTGCTGAGCTTAAGAAACGACTGAGAATCGGTTAGTGTGTCAGGCATGGGTGGCGGAAAAACAAGCTATGTTGAGCTGCAGTGCAAAAGCAATTTCTCTTTTTTAGAGGGAGCATCGCATGCGCACGAGTTGGTAGAGCGGGCCCATGAGCTTGGCTATCTTGGGTTAGCCATTACGGACCGAAATACGCTTTCGGGTATCGTTCGAGCTCATACTGCAGCGAAGGATGTATCGCTGTCATTTATTGTTGGCAGCGAACTGCATCCAGTCGACGGGCCGCCTGTTGTTATTTGGCCTCAAAGTCGAAAAGGCTATGCCAGCCTTTGCAGAGTTCTGTCGATCGGACGGCTTCGTGCGGACAAAGGGGATTGTCGACTGTCTTGGCACGACATTGCCCAGCACATTACCGAATGCATGGCCGGTTTTGTGCCTCGGCTGCTTGATGCACCGTTGTCGAACACCCCCGAACGTGTCTCGCTTGATCCCGATTCACCACTTGCCGTGCATCCCATTCCAAGCTCGCCATGGTGTGAGTCCGGAACGCAGTTTGATTCCAAGGATCCGGCACCGTGGACTTATTGGCTCAACCAGTTTCGAGAACTGGTTGGAACTCGTGGCTATCTCATCGCTAGTCTGCATCGTGGAGTAGACGATACGGCTTCGTTGGCTCGTTGGATGAAGATCAGTTGCGATTCCAATGTTCCGATCGTTGCCACCGGCGACTGTTTGTACCACAGCCCTGAGCGCATGCTCCTGCAAGACTGCTTAACCGCAATCGGGTCTGGAACCACCATTGATGCAATCGCTGCATCACGCCCCATGAACGCTAGCTTCGCCATGCGATCGATCTCGGAAATACAGCGACTCTTTCGCGATTGCCCACAAGCAATTGCAGCGACTGTCGCGATCGCCGAGCAAATTGATTTTTCATTGCAGTCGTTGCGTTATGAATATCCGCTGGAGGCGTCGCCCGAGGGAGTCGCCCCAATCGACTTCCTTAAGCAACTCACCTGGCAAGGGGCCAAAGAACGTTATCCGCGCGGCGTGCCGAACTCGGTCATCGCGATGCTCAAGCACGAATTTTCCATTATCCAGGATCTGCATTACGAACCTTATTTCTTGACCGTCTGGGATCTCGTTCGGTTCGCCCGTTCGCGTGACATCCTTTGCCAAGGTCGCGGCTCAGCTGCGAATAGTGCTGTTTGTTTTTGCCTGGGGGTAACAAGCGTTGATCCGAGCCAGTATGACCTGCTGTTCGAAAGATTCATTAGTCGCGAACGCAACGAGGCTCCCGACATCGACGTCGATTTCGAGCATCAGCGTCGCGAAGAAGTCATCCAATACGTATACGAAAAGTACGGTCGGCACCGAGCCGGCATGACCGCCGCAGTAACAACCTATCGATTGCGATCCGCCGTGCGCGACTGCGGGAAAGCCATTGGGCTATCGCAAGATCGAATCGACTCGCTGGCAAAAATCGTCGAGGGACGGGGTGGCGAAGAATCGCTTGAGGCCAAGTGCTTGTCGGCCGGGATTGATCCCAGTTCGCCCATTGGGGCTCGATACATTTTCTTGGTGCAGTCACTGCTTGGTTTTCCAAGGCACCTATCGCAGCACACGGGCGGAATGGTGATGACCCAGGGGGCCCTTCATGAATTGTGCCCGATCGAAAATGCATCGATGCCTGGTAGGACCATCATTCAATGGGACAAGAATGATTTGGATGAACTAGGAATTCTAAAAGTGGACTGCCTCGCGCTGGGCATGCTATCGGCTATCCATCGCAGTTTAGATTTGATCGGCGATCATTATCAACGACCGTTGTCCTTGGCGACGATTCCAAGCGCGGATGCCGCCGTTTACGACATGATCTGCCAAGCGGATACGGTGGGTGTTTTCCAGATCGAGAGCCGAGCGCAAATGAGTATGCTCCCAAGGCTTCGTCCAAGATGTTTTTATGATCTCGTGATCGAAGTCGCGATTGTGCGACCTGGCCCCATTCAAGGCCAAATGGTGCATCCGTATCTCAAGGCTCGGCAATCTGGTATCCAGCCCGAGTATCCTAACGAGGCCATCGCCGAAGTCTTGCGCAAGACGATGGGTGTCCCATTGTTTCAGGAACAGGCGATGCGTCTAGCGGTGGTGGCCGCTGGCTTCACACCTGGCGAAGCAGACCAATTGCGCCGAGCCATGGCTGCATGGCGGCGTCCAGGGATCATCGTCTAGTTCAAGTTGAAGCTGTTCGTAGGAATGCGGCTTAACGGCTTGGACGAGGTTTTTGCAGAACGGGTGTTTAATCAACTACGCGGATTTGGCGAGTATGGGTTTCCGGAATCGCATGCGGCTAGCTTTGCACTTTTGGTTTACGCTTCGTGTTGGATCAAACACCATTACCCGGAGGTATTTTGTTGTGCGATGCTCAACAGCCAACCTCTAGGTTTTTACGCGCCAGCACAATTGATTCAAGATGCGAGGCGGCATAATGTTGAAGTGCTTGCACCGGATGTCAACTTCAGTTTGTGGGACTGCACGCTCGGCAACGACAGCATGGTGCTTGCTGCAAGACCTCCGCGAGGGAGGCTTCCGATTCGATTGGGTCTTCGAATGATTCGTGGGCTACACGAGCAAGATGCACAGCGTATCGTTCAAGCAAAATCTACGACGGCGCCATTCGTTGACCAGACTGATCTGGTGCGTCGAGCTGGTTTGACCCAAGCGACACTCTCGACGCTAGCGGACGCCGGAGCTCTCGAATCGCTCTCGGGCGATCGGCGTGCTGCATATTGGCAATCGCTAGCCCAAGAGCGCACGCAAATCGCAATGCCGTTGTTCGATGCAGCACAAATGGACCACGACGAGGCTATCCCGAGCAGCCTCCAGCGAATGAGTGAAATGGAAGAGGTGTATACCGACTACGAAACTACTGGCGTATCGCTCAAAGGGCATCCAATCGGTTTCTATCGAGAGAAACTTGCCCAATTGCGTGTTACCCCAGCCATCGAATTACCAAACGTCGCCAATGGCCGCTTTATTCGAGTCGCCGGCTTGATACTGTTGCGACAACGACCAGGCACGGCCAAAGGGATCACGTTTGTAACGATGGAGGACGAGACGGGTTCAATCAACTTGGTCATAAGACCTGAGACATGGAAACACTATTATCTGTTGTGTAAGCAGTCAAACGCGTGGTTGGTGCACGGCATTCTGGAGAATCGACAGGGAGTGATCCACGTTTTGGTAGGGCGAGTTGAGGATTTGCAAACGGTCATTCGTCCGCTAGTCATTCGATCACGGGACTTTCGATAGCGAAGCCTGGCGGTAAAGAGACTTGAGTGGTTTACACTGGGAACTGTCGGCTCCGTCCCAGCCGCACCTTATTCAGGATGCGTCCAAGTTTGATAGCTGAATCGAATGATTCCGACCATTTTCAGTCAATCGCGTCTTGAACGGCCGCGATTATAGCCCGTTGCAATCAACTACCGTCCCAAAGCGACCGCTAGGGTGGCCAAGCAATGTTGAAACAACCGCAACAGTTAACATCTACGTCCGTCCAATCCCTTGCAGTCTTTCCTTAGGTGGATCATTCCTTTTCTTGAAAGATGGGGGGTACGGTGTTCCCGTCAGATTCTTCGCTTACTTTAGGGAAAATGCGAGTATCAGGTCTCGCAATGTTAAGTTGGGGTGAGCTGAGATGAAAGAGCACAACAGAACGAAGCTTCTTTTGCTTTGCGACAGGCGTAATCGAAAGGTTTCCAAACTGATGGTCTGACCAACCGATGGCGATGAACTCCCCTTTTGCTAGCGGGTACTTATTCGACAATTCCTCAAGCATAGGCCCGAGGTACAACTCATCTTGAAGATCTTTCTCCGTCCATAAAGCACCGTCCTCGGCTCGAATGAACGTCGGTCGACTTAAGATAGGATTCGAGTCCCACTCATCACGCCATCTGTTGTCTGTTTCCCGGATAACTAGTTCGCAACGTTTCGAAGCTCCGTCTTCAAGCGTTCCAAGCCAGGCACTTACTAGTTTTCCGTTGAGATCCACTCCGAATACTCCTGCTTCCTTCAAAGGGAAACCGAGGCCGTTTTTGAATTCGACGGATTGCATTTCGCTGTCGAATGCCGCCGTCAATCGGTCTGGGAAATCCACCATTTCTTCCGCTTGAAAGAGTCCAGTGGTATTTGAAAGAACGGGAACACTTTGCATGCCGGCCCCCGAATCACCCGCGAACCAATAGTCTATTTTGCTGATCGCGTTACGCGATCTCTTACTTCCGGAAGCCGATCCAAATGGAAGCACGACGCCCGTGTCTTGCTCGAATACTGCTCTGTAATTGGTCGATAGAGAACTATACAACGCAGTGTAGCTCGAAAAATTCCCGCGAGCATATCCATTGTGTAGTTCTAAAAAGCCATAGCTCGTTTGGCTTCTAGAAAAGCCAACGTCAAGCTGCACGCTTCTTGCAACAAAAAAGGCTCCAGCCAAAGCAATAACTGGGGCTGCAGCCCATGCCAACTCGACGCGGCCAAAAAGCCTGAAAAACAACCAGTTGAGAGGGACCAAAATAATCAAGTAACCAGCGAGCAGCTTTACGATTGTGTTAATCTTTGGGACAGTAATGCCCGACGACTGCTGCAGACACTGACGGGCATTTGACAAGATCGTGGAATCCGGATTCCACCCACCAAAACTCGTCTTCTTCAGTTTCGCAACTCCAGCCGATGCGTCCTTGTAGCTTTCCTCTGGTTCCTCGGCGCTCGTTTTTTTGGCAGCGGTGATCTTACGCGTTGTGGATTCGTCCAAGTCGCGAGCCCAGATTCGCATGCGAGTAGAGTGTATTGGGTTCAACTCAGTCCCCTCATACTCATTTGCAAACTTCATGTCTGGTTCATTACCTGCCGAAGGTGAGCGATGCGGCTTGGCTAGGATCGCATTGTGGATGAATGAGCTGTAGGATGGCCAACTCAAGAACGCGATGTCCGTCATTGGAAACGAAGTCATCACAACTCGCCCTTGGCCTACCAAACGTTCCGCCACAAGTCCATCCAGCGACGCAATCTCGTCGTTCGAAACTTTGTGACGGACCCATTGGGCCCCGGCAGCCAAGTCACCAGCCAACTTAGGAATGGGCTTGGCGGGTGCGAACATGCGTTTTCCGTTGTCGACTTGCTCAATTGACCATGTATCGTTGAGGATCAAGATTTCCTTTGCGGAAACAGTCGAATTCGTTGTCCGAACCAACGGGGCATAGTCCCGCATGATACTGGATTCGATTCCACCGATTGCTTCAGGACCATTTAAAATGATGGTGCCACCGAAGTGGAGCCAGTCCTGCAACGCCTGCTGTTGATCTGCCGACATGATCGAGACGGAGGAATCATTGATCACAAAATGTGAAATGGACGTCATGGCATAAAGTCGATCAGGAAAGTGCGATGCAATTTCATCTTCATTGAGATCGATGACTCGATGCGGAGCTACACGCTCATCGGTCATGCGTTGCTTCGATGGCCAGATGATGCAATCGAGCGATCGCCAGAACATATAGCGTGACGGATCACGGCTCAGCGATACCATGTTGTATTGGTACCCAGCAAGCGAACGGCACGAAAACTCTTCTTCCAATACAGGAGTTCCTATCCCGCGCTGCGAATACAAAACTTTTATCAACGAGGGGAACTTGCTTTGTTCGTCACTGACAACAGGCACCTCTGGTTGGAAGAATCGGAACTGAACCCCCTTTTCCTGTCGTTCGCCCAACGACACATTGCGATTGAAGTCGACGTACGGTTGACCAGGCGCAAACGACGCATTCTTCTTTTCTCGATTGATTATCGATAGCTTTGCAGACAGCGACTCGTCCGAGTAATTTGCTTTTAGTTTCTGGTTCGCTTGATACCAGTGACTTGACTTTAGTGAGCTACCTGGAACATCATCTGAAAAGGGGAGTGCCTTGAGTTCGCTCGCGACCAGCCGTTGCTTTTTCCTCTTGGCTTCTAGCTCCTCCTCGGTTTCCTTAGTGGGTTTTTGCTGAGAACAGCCTCGACACCCCACCAATTGCATCAAGAGCAAACAAAAGCAAATCCACTTTATTGCACCGCGCACTTGTTCACCTGTTTTGCCCAGACCGCGAAATCAAAACCGTCCCCGCCACCAATTGCACTAGTTGCCAAACATGCATCCACCGCTGGCGCACTGGCTTCGTCCACAATTTCCAGGCTCCGGTTCAGCGCCGCGGGCAGAACTGGCACCGCCACTCACCACCGGTGAACCGATAACGCTCAGTAACTTCGAGAGCCGTTTTGAACCGCACTCAGGGCAATCTGGCTTGGATTGAATGCTCGGCACGAGGATCTCTACTTGCTTTGAGCAGTCTTTGCATTCGTATTCGTATAGTGGCATATCATGACTCGATTGGGCGTTTGACTCGTACGTAAAACTTACTGGAGCACGTTTCGCTATAGCAATTGGCATCGCCGGTTAACGCATCGTTTTATGAATCGCTAGCTACCGCATCGCGTTAGCTGATAGATCCCAGCGGATCGCTTGCCTCAGTATACCCGCCGAAACCAATCTGTGTCGAGCAATGCACGGCACGCGACCAGGTTACCAACTCGAGATTTCAAAACCCATCTTCGTCATCGTCTTCGTTGTCCTCGTCGTCGTCGCCACCCAGATGCTCGTTTTCCGGGAATCGAGGTCCCTGAAACGCAATGCCGGGTCGATCATGAAGCGATTCGTCCGACCCGTCGATATCCACTATCGTCCCTTCAAGCGGATAGCACTTTGCCTGCCACTTGAGGGCTAAGTCCTCTGCCTCAGCTGAATCACGAGCCAACACACCCCACTGCGCGATGTAGTTTTGCCAATCCACTTGATCGGGCAAACATCCTGCAGAATCGGGCCAATCCGCATTCAGCGGTTGCGAGATATAGCATTGGAATAAAAATAGATCGCACGGTTTCTCGTCGGCCCGCACTTGTTCAAAATAGGTCTCCGTCGCAATGCCAGCCACAAGCATTTTCTGCTCCACCTGCAACTGCAACTCGCGTTCATCTGGACACATCTTGGCAGCCGAGATCAAACGTTCGAATGCACCTGACACACCGCTAAGAGTTAAGTCGTTAATTTTGGCGAGGGGCCTCGCCAGTGCAATATGAATAAACTGAGCTGCTTCCTTTGATTGCCCGAGCTGTGCATGTGCCGCTGCTCGGACTGAATCGATATGCAAACCGCTCGATTGAAATTCAGCTACTTCGCGATCGATGGCTGCCATCGCATCTTGCGGCCGCTTTAACTCGAGCAAACCAGAGCTCAGATAGTAGTTGGTCCACGGACCTGCCGAATGCCGTTCATGTAGCTTTTGCAAGAAGCTGACTTGAAGCTCGTGTTGCGTCAATGCATGTGCCTTGAGAGCAGCTTCGAACAAAAGTTCGGCCGAATCGCCACCCTCGCGAATGCAAAGATCCAAAACATAAAGTGCATCCTGCAGTCGATCGGTTTCCGAATAGATTCGAGAGAGGGCTAACGCCGCGTCGTCTCGAGTTCGATCGAGCTTAAAGGCCCTCGCGTAACATCGCTCCGCTTCACCTGAATTCCCAATGTATTCAAATACCTCTGCGGCCCGAAAGTTATTGTTGACCCCAGTCGCTTCCATCTGCAACGATTTCCGGACCAATTGTTCCAATCGATCGTTGCTTATCGATGTCGGCGGCAAATCACGCTCAACGGCCATTTCGTCTTCGAAGTCATCTTCGTCATCAAAATCATTGACGTCGTCAAATGCCAAAGCATTGGAGTCGATCTGCAACTCCGCGGTCAACCGATCCAACATGCTGATCGTCATCCCAAGTCTGGCCAACAAGGAAATCAAGTAGGCCACCTCTTGGTTGGTCGAAACCAAATGGTTCGCCCATTTCCAAACCACGGCTCGGTCACACTCGGGAGTAATCAAGAAATTCATAAGGTACATGGCCCGACCGATATCCTCCGGATTGACGAAATCCTTGATCGGTCGGTCCAACAATTCTTGCCGAAACGGTTCAACATCCACTTTGGATTGCGAATCCTTTTCTGCGACTTTTCCCGCTTCATGCATCCTCTCTGTCAGACTATCCATCCAGGGACTTAGCGGGGTCGGCTCCTTGGTCTCGTTGGCTGCGGGAGCCTTGACCTCCATGTCGGTGGCGACGGTGGACGGTTCCGGCAGAACGGATTGGCTTGGCGCCCGCGTATTCCGAACTACGGTTCCTAACGGAGTGACGTCAACCGATTCATCTAGGATTTGATGCAGTCGGCGAATCGACTGCCAATCATTCGCTTTCGTTGCCGCCTCCTCGAACTGAACGCTAAGTCGCTTGGCTTTGCCCATCTCACCTTTCAATCGAAACAAAGCGACCAAGCGGATACCCGTCTCCAACCATTTCGTAATCGCTTTGCCCTGCTTCAGGGACTTGTTCCAACTGACAAGCAATTTCTCAGCTTCGCTCCACTCCTGATTCATGGTATGTGCAAGCGAAGTCAATAGGTCAATATCGAGATCATACTCAGGACACTCTCCACGCGGCGGAAGCCCCTTGAGTGCTGCAAGAGTGCGTTCGTCGGTATCACGTTGCTCCATGAGATCCAACACGTGGCGTTCGAACATCACAGCAACTTGAGCGCCTGGTTTGTCATTGACACTTTCGGAGTCTGCCAGCCCCGAGGCCTGTTCTAACTTGCTGCGAGCCGACTCATGCTGCCCCTCAAAAACATCCATGCTCGCCAACCGCAACATCGCGAGCCATCGTCGGTCCCCTCGTTCAGGAAACTCAGAGTCCTGGTTCAGTACCTGCTTGCAGTGATATCGAGCTAACTCATAGTCGTCCGCTGCAGTATTCGTATCGCAAGCGTATTCACGAAAACACTGAATGCACGAAAGCTTGCCAATGCGATGGCACACTTCAATGCCGCCCGTCAAACACTCCTGCATCCCCTCCGAGTTATAACCATCCAAAGCGCCAGTGGCTTCGGCGAGCACTTCGTATGCGCACGCCCCCATCGAATAAATCATGTTCTCATACTGGTCTAGATCCAGCGAGGGTTCAATTCGTCGGGCTTGCTCCTCGTCTTCAAAGATGGCAATCAGTTCGACAGCCCTTTCTCGCACGGTTTCGAACTGCAATAGACGCTGCGCTAAGGTCATTTGGAAGAATGTACCAAACACATAGAACCCCAAATGCCCCTCAGAACGCGATCGAGAACGAAGCTCGCCGTACAGCTTGTATGCCGATGCGCAGAAGGACGACTCCATTAAGTCGCCGGCTGCGTCATTTATTCCAGAGAGTTCCTTTTCGATGGAATCTTGCCTAGACTGGTTTTTCGCCACTCGCGTTGCCTTACTTCGAACGAGTATCTTTTCTTAACGATCCGTCCGGATTGGCCTGCCAAACTTCACCAGTGCCCAAATCCATCGCCGTAAGCCACTTGCCGCCGTAGCAATACGTGTCGATGCAAACCAGATGCGGCACTTGAAAGACCTCGCCTTGCCGATCGTGAGTATGACCAACGACGGCCATCTTGCCCGAAAAATGCGGTTCTGGTAGCACGTTGCTGATCTTGACCCACCTCAGTAATTCCGGTGGCTGATCATCAAGCGGCAAATCGGGATCGTAGTTCGCATGGACGACAAAATGGGTTTCGTTCTCATAGAAATCCCCCAATCGTCCCAAGAAGTCGCGATGCGATTGCGGCACGCAGTTCAGATCCCCAGAAAAGCCATACGACTCCATGGTTTCCACTCCACCATGATTGAGCCAGCTATACGGCTCCATTTCCCGGTCAAGAACAGCCATCAGCATCTCTTCGTGATTGCCCATCAAAGGCACCAGATTTGTCGTCTCCTCAAGTTTTATCAGCCGCTCTATCACCCCTCGCGAGTCAGGACCTCGATCGATGTAGTCTCCAACCGTGATAATCGTGTCCTCTTTGGTTGGCTTTATTGCGTCCAACAAGCCGTTTAGGGCGGCTAAGCAACCGTGTATGTCTCCAATTGCAATAGTTCTCGGCATATACCTGATGGTTTCGGTCGAACAAACGAAGGGCGGATCAACCTATACGTCTAAAAATGGAGATCCCCGTGCCAATTGTTTAGTAAGTCAACAAAAGATAAGCCAGATTGAGGATTTCGCCTAGTTCAAACGAGACGGAAAATCGATCAATTTCAACTCAAACTGAATTGCTAAATGATAGTGCTATGGTCGGTCGTGTCGGTCGTTTCTGCCACGACGACTCTTTGCTTTCGTCCGGTGCGCCGTTGTACCGCAGCACCGACAAAGGCCGCGAACAACGGATGGGCTTTTGTCGGCTTGCTTTTGAACTCGGGGTGAAATTGCACCGCAAGATAAAACGGATGCGATGGGAGTTCAAGGATTTCCACGAGGCTTCCGTCTGGGCTCTGGCCCGAGAATCTCATGCCGTGTGCTTCGAAGCGACTTCGAAAGACGTTGTTGAACTCGTAACGATGTCGATGCCGCTCGGAAACACTGTCCGTTTGGTAGGCCATCTGGGCGACAGAGTCCTTTGTCAGTATGCAGGGCTGGGCTCCCAATCGCATGGTTCCGCCCATGTTCGTGACGTTGCGTTGCTCATCTAGCAAGCAAATCACGGGATTCGGCGTATCCTTGTCAAATTCAGTTGAGTTTGCGCGATCGAGTCCAAGCACGTTTCGCCCAAACTCCATTGCAGCACACTGCATCCCAAGACAGATCCCAAAAAACGGTATTTCGCGTTCTCGGGCATAACGAATCGATTGCACTTTGCCCTCAACGCCCCGCTCGCCGAATCCACCAGGAATCAAGACGCCATCGTACCCGGCAAGCAATCGTTCAGGTCCTTCCTCTTCGATTTCGCTGCTCTGAATTGGAACAATTCTTATTTGAGCCCGGTGCTGAATCCCGGCGTGATCGAGCGATTCGTAAATCGATTTGTAGGCGTCACGGTGTTCCGCGTACTTACCAACGACCGCGATACTGATCTCATGCTTGGGATTGCGCAAGGCAAACATCATGTTGTCCCAAGCGTCCAATCGCAGGGGTTGGCCTGTCAAGTGAAAACGTTTCATGACAAATTCATCGAGTTTGTGATCTCGCAACGAAAGCGGAACCTCGTAAATCGAGAAATCCTTATCGAGCTCTTCGATAACGGCTTCGAGCGATACGTTACAAAAAAGTGCAATCTTTTCCCGCTCTTCGCGCGAGATGCTCTGTTCGCACCGACAAATAAGCATGTCCGGCTGAATCCCAATCTGCCGCAAAAGGCCGACAGAGTGCTGGGTCGGCTTTGTCTTGATTTCCGCTGCAGCCTTGAGATACGGAACCAACGTCAAGTGAATGAATAAACAATTGTCACGACCTACATCCTGCGGAAATTGACGTATGGCCTCGAGAAAAGGCAAACTCTCTATGTCTCCAACTGTTCCCCCAATCTCCGTGATGACGACATCGGTATTGCTATCAGCAAGACGCAGAATCGACTCTTTGATCTCGTTGGTGATGTGCGGAATCACTTGGACCGTTTTGCCCAAAAACTGTCCACGCCGCTCTTTTTCGATGACCCGCAAATAGATTTGGCCCGTTGTGTAATTGGAGTCGCGCGTCAACGCCCCGCTGGTAAACCGCTCGTAATGACCCAAATCCAAGTCGGTTTCGCTTCCGTCGTCGAGAACGTAAACTTCGCCATGTTGGTACGGACTCATTGTTCCAGGATCGACGTTGATGTACGGATCCAGCTTTTGCATTCGAACGCGGAGTCCGCGTGCTTCAAGGAGCATTCAAATGGAGGCACTTGTTAGGCCTTTGCCAATAGAACTAACGACACCGCCAGTTACAAAAATATGCTTGGTCATCGATTTTCGCGGGTATGCGAGCAAAAAATCACTGGTAACACGACGGGCCTAGATCTTAGCAGCAACCTCGCATTCTGACAATTTGCGATCTTGGAACGTTTCTGTGGCCGGCAAAATCATGTCAAAACACTCTTGTTTTTTAACATTGACCTGCTTAACCGATTCTTCGATACTCCGAGGGTGGAGCAAAACCGTCAGAACTTGCAAAACATTAAACCACCGAGATCGGTTTGTATGCCATTCGGCAACGAAGCCCCATTCCATGACCACCGCCATCAAAAACAACTTGGAAAGCTATTGTTCTGGGGTCTCCGCGCGAGCTCGTCAGGCGTCTCGATTGCTTACAGGCTTGTCCGGCGCGATCAAGGATCAGTGGCTGTTGGAATCCGCACAACGAATCGAAGCCTCAATTTCTCAAATCACGGAAGCGAATCTTCTCGATCTTGGAAACGCCGAACAATACGGGCTGACGGCGGCGGAAATCGACCGATTACGTTTGACCCCACAACGAATTTCTGAAATTGCAAATGGTCTCAGAGTTATTGCAGCTTTACCGGACCCGGTGGGCGAAGTTATCGAGGGAAGTACTAGACCAAACGGACTTCAAATCACGAAAATTCGGGTTCCCTTGGGCGTCGTCTTCTTTATCTACGAATCACGTCCAAACGTAACGGCCGACGCGGCCGCAATCGCAGTCAAAAGTGGTAACGCAATTATCTTGCGAGGTGGAAAAGAAGCAAACCATAGCTCACGTGCTATCGTTGCGATCATGCAATCAGCCGCGGCCGAAATGGGAGTCCCAACCGATGCGGTTCAATTGGTCAGCACAACCGATCGTGACGCAGTCAGCCAATTCCTCAAGCACTCGCAATGGATTGATTTGGTTATCCCACGCGGTGGCGAAAGCCTGATTCGACGTGTTGTGGCCGAAGCGACCATGCCAGTACTGAAACACTATGACGGGAACTGCCATGTCTATGTTGATCAACATGCCGACCTGACTATGGCGTTGAGTGTTGTTGAGAATGCCAAGTGCCAAAGAATGGGTGTCTGTAATGCACTTGAGTCCCTTCTCGTTCACCGAGACATAGCGGATGCATTCCTGCCGGCCCTGGCAAATAAGCTTCGAGATCACAAAATTGAAATCCGCGGGGACACATCCACGCAGAGCTTGATTTCTGATGCTGTACCAGCCACCGAACAGGACTGGTCAACGGAATACCTGGGACCAATTCTCAGTATTCGCATTGTGGAGTCGCTGGAAAATGCAATAGACCATATCAATCAATACGGCTCACACCATACCGATGCGATCATGACCTCGAACATCGACGCAGCAAAGCAATTTGTCACCCGCGTGGATTCCTCGGCGGTTATCGTGAATGCATCAACCCGTTTCAACGATGGGAGCCAGTTGGGGTTAGGAGCCGAGATCGGAATCAGCACTGACAAGTTTCATGCGCGCGGTCCATGCGGCTTGCGTGAACTGACGACAACCAAATACGTTGTCTACGGGGACGGGCAAGTTCGCAATTAGAAAAGGATTTCGGAATGTCAGACGATGTACTCAGCAGAAACGACGTTGAAAGCCTGCTTCGCTCCTTGGATGGTGCCGGCCAACCCTCGACTGCGTCAAGCACGCCCAACGCGGCACCTGAATCGAAAAAACCCGCAAGTAAGGTTCGCGTTTTAGCATACGATTTCAAGCGTCCCGAACGCGTTGGCAAGGAACAAATGCGAGCCTTGCAGTCGCTCCACGATGGCTTCTCGCGAAACGTTGGAGCATCCCTCTCGGCAGTTCTTCGCAGCATCGTCGAAGTCCGTTTAATTAGCGTGGATCAGCTGACCTATAGTGAATTCGTTTACAGCTTAGAGATCCCCACCTGCTTTAACCTGCTCAAGCCCATGCCGCTCGAGGGCAACTGGGTTTTGGACATTAGCCCAAGCCTGCTCTATCCTATCATCGATCGAATGTTGGGAGGAACCGTTGGTAACGACTCCTCGCTTAAGCGACCTTTGTCGGAAATTGAACTTCGCCTCGCTGCGAGAATTAGCAGTGTCTTCCTACGAGAATTGGAAGTCGCTTGGTCTAATGTTGTTGAGCTAAAAATCGAAGTGGAACGGGTCGAAAGCAATCCACAACTTGTTCAAATTGTTCCACCGAATGAAGTTGTCATCATGGTGAGTTTCGAAGTCTCGCTGGGAGCCATTCGAGGCATGGCCAATCTTTGTATCCCGTTTAACACCATTGAGCGCGTTGGCAGCAAACTCACGAGCAACAGTTGGGTCGGTTACGCATCGATTCGAGCAAACTCCGAAACAACAAATCGCTTGCTTTCCAGGCTGGATGGCTCCATGGCCGATGTGGTTGTCACTCTCGCTCGCTCAACGATCAAATCAGCAGACCTTTTTGATTTAGAGGTGGGTGACATCATCTCGACCGAAAAAGATATCAGCCATCCGCTCGAGGTGGAAATCGCCAACCGCACCAAATTTCATGCATCGGCAGGCGCTTTCAAGGGACGGAAAGCCATTCAAATCGAACAAGTAGTGAATGTAACAAAAGAATGATCGGCGAAATTGTAATTCCGGCGCGACTGGCTTCTACGCGACTGCCGGAAAAACTACTATTGCGTGAAACAGGCAAGACGGTACTTGAGTATACGTACAGAGCTTGCCAGACTGCGAAAAGCCAACGCGGGATTACCGTCGCGGTCGATCATAAACGACTCTACGAGGAGGTGATTTCGTTCGGCGGACGCGCCCAACTCACGGACATCAACGCTCAAAGCGGAACTGACCGAGTTGCTGAAGTCGCACGCAATCGCCCCGAAGTCGATGTCTTTATCAATGTACAGGGAGACGAACCGGAAATCGCGGGCGCGTCGATCGATGCGGTGATGCATCTGCTCGAATCCGACCCGAACGCTCAAGTGGCGACGTTGGCCACTCCAATCAGAACGCGTCACGATCTAGAGGATCCAGCCTGCGTCAAGGTGGTTCGATCGTTGGATGGCGCAGCACTTTATTTCAGCCGTTCCGTTATTCCTCACCCGCGCTCGTGGGACGACGGCCTCTTGTCCAAAGATCCCGCCTTGTATCTTCAGCATCTCGGAATTTATGCCTACCGACGGTCATTCCTACTCAATCTCGAGCAACTTCCGCCAAGCGAATTGGAACAAGTTGAAAAGCTAGAACAACTTCGCTTTCTTGAAGCGGGGTGCCGAATCCGCGTTGGAGTCGTTCCAAAATCGCCGCGAGGTATCGACACTCGCGAGGACTACGATAACTTCAAGTTGCGGTGTGAGTCAAAGCGTGAGTAATAATAACTCGCGTTCCGAGTTTGATCGCTTTGCAAGCAACTATGAATCAACCCTGCAAGAAGGGCTAAGCGTTTCCGGCGAATCTGCAAATTACTTTGCCCTTGGTCGGATGCGATGGCTGCGAAAGCAAATAGAAAAAATGCGAGGCCAAGCGCAAACCATTGTTAGCGCCATGGACTTCGGTTGCGGAACTGGCAATAGTGTGGAGTACCTGTTGAGCGAACTAAACGTTCATCATGTTGTGGGCATCGACACATCGGAGCAGTCGCTTGCTATAGCTAGACAGCGGTACTCGCCGACTCAGACAGTGTTTATGACCGTCGGAGCTTACACAAACGCTTCGTCACTTGATCTTGCGTTTTGCAACGGGGTCTTTCATCACATCCCCCTCGACAACCGAGCTGACGCCGCAGGCTTCCTCTTTCGAAGCCTCAAACCAGGAGGCCTGCTCTCTTTCTGGGAAAACAACCCATGGAATCCCGGCACGAGGATCGTTATGAGCCGCATTCCATTCGATCGGGATGCGATCACGCTGAGTATTCCGGAATCCAAGCAACTTCTTAGACATGCTGGATTTGAGATCATTCAGGTCGATACGTGCTTTTACTTCCCAAGGCTTTTGCGATGGCTTAGGCCACTAGAATCGCAGCTGTCGCGTTTACCTTTCGGGGCCCAGTATCTTGTGTTAGCGAGAAAACCTCACTATCCAAAGTAATTCCCGAACGTGATGCCTTACTCTCGGCCCCAACGTAACTCTCGCGTAATATCTGTCGAGCCACAAAGAAGCTGATACCCCACAACTAAACTCAAGGGCATTCGCAGGAATGCCCCCTTCATGACGAGGGTTCTCACCATTGTCGCCAGCGCTGGCAGGAGTGTCAGTCTGTCTTGGATCGTGAATACGCGTCCGCAAGTGTCTCGTCTAAACCAATTAGCCAACGCTTTCCGTCGGTTTCAAGTTCAACGTAGTTGGCTCCCACCTCTTTCACCAATCCGGTGACACCACCCAATTTCAGCTGGTCGCCCTTCAACAGTTTGTACGTTTTGCTTTCGGTCTTGGAGAGTATCCATGCCTCTGGGCCATTGCGTCCAACGATGAGTGCCGTCACCAACGCCTGCGAAGCAACATCGAACTGTATGGGGGAGGGAGGCGGCGGCGGTAAAGGGGTTACTTTGATCGTCAGCGATTGCGTTGACGACTTCCTCGGTATGCCACTATCGGTCGCTTGAATATCGACCTTGTATTCACCGATTTCGTTCGATCGAAACGTGATCTTGCCGGTCTTCTTGTCGATGAGCAGCCCCTTGGGAATTTCACCCAACAATTCATAGTTGATTCGTTGGTTGGCATCCGGTTCCTTCGCTTCTACCGTGTGTTCAAGCGGCAGGCCGACTTTCGCTTCAACCGACTTCCTCGGCTCTAAACGAGGTGGTTGATTTGCTGGAGCAAAAAGATTTCGAGCAAGGATCGTTTCTTTGTATTGGTCAAGGGATTTGGTTAGCCGATTCGAAGTCCCCTTTGGCGGCTCCTGTTTTTCTTTGGCGATACCCAGGGCAAGCACTTCACAATCGAGAGTGATGTTCAATTGATCCGGCTCTGAGGCATTTCGAAGAGGACTCATCTCAAATCGGTAGATCCGATGAAGGTAATCCTTTGCGTAAAAGCCGTACAGAAGTTGCGTAGCGTTTTCAATGGTTCCTGAACCGGCTAGCTTAAATTTATAAGTGCGATACGCTCCATCCTTTTCGGTGCTATCCCCCATGCTATTCACCGTCGGGGCCGTTAAATTGGCATCGTCCCCCAGAGTAATTAGCCATTTTTGGTAATCTGCGGTCGCGATCTCCTCCGTTCGGGGCAAGGATTTCGATACCACTTTGTTCAGCTTTAAACTCGCCACTTTACCGGCGGTCATTTGAAGCTCTTGGTCATCTTTTTTCGTCTTTAATGTCTGCAACATTTGTGCTTTTTTGTCGAAGCCGTCCTGGATGCTGCTGACGACCGAACGGCCCAGAAAGAGTGCCCCCACGACACCCACTCCCACCGCTAATAGCTTTTCGCGTTGATTCATGGCCATGATTAAACTCCCACTTCTTTCGTAGTCGCTGGTGTGCTTCCTGGTGACGGAGCGACCTCTTTGTTCGGTTCGACCGCGGCAGGTTCAACCTTATTCGGCTCGACCGAAGCGGGTTCAACTTTGTTCGGTTCGACTTTGTTCGGTTCGACTGCCGGCGGTTCGACTTTGTTTGGTTCGACTGCCGAAGGTTCGACTTTGTTTGGTGCGTCCGCGGCTGGTTCGATCTTTTTCGGTTCGACCTTGTTGGGTTCGGTTTCGGGTAGTTCGACCTTGTTTGGTTCGACTGCTGCTGATGCTGCTGGAGGATCGCCCGGCTTGTCACCCTTATTTTCTGTGACGGGCTCGCTCCGCTTTGAGTTGCGGTCAAACGACGCGTCACGCTCCTTTGGCTTTGACTCCGACTTGCGAGGGTCTGCAACTGCGACCGGTGGCATTTTTATCAAAAGATCACCACCCCACGGGAACTGCTGGTTGGTGCGGTCCTGACTGGGTGTGACGTTTTTCCCGCTTACCGTATGTGTCGAATCGCTAAAACCTGCTCGAAGCACGGGGACATATTCTTGCTCTGTCGAAACAAATTTAGACGAGATAGTTGAGGCGCCAGTTAAAACGTCCGTGTTGAACGTAGCGCTGTTGAACATAGCTTTGCTCGGATCGCCGGCTTTCGACGAGATATAATCCAATTCGTCAAGCCACTGATGGTCACCCTTTAGAAACTTCTCAACCTTGTTCCAGTCAGATACTTTCTTGGTTGTTAGCTTGATCGTCTCTTCATTTGCGGTGATAACTGTATTGAGCTGCGCGATTTCTGCGTCGAGAGCAGAATGGCTCATCCAGTACCAAGCGAATCCGCCCAGAAGCAATGCAGCAGCGGCCGTGCCAGCCAGGGCGTACAGTAGAATCGGTTGCGATTTTTCGATTCGCTTTCGAGGATTCGAAAAGTCAATGAGCCGATCAGAAACCTGTGGAGCAAGCAGAGCTCCAAGGGTAGCAGCATACTTGCCAAAGTCATCGCCCGCCTCAGTTCGTACGGATGGAGAGACATCGAACAATTGGAATGGATCCAAGCTACTAACCGGGACACTCAACGATTTCGACAGAGAGCTACACAGCTCCGCATGTTGCGATTCCTGTCCCCATATCCGAATCTGCTGTACGTTGAGATCAGGTCGCTGGGATGCAGCAGCAATCATGGTACGCTTGATTTCACCCGTCAGCACTTGTTGATTGGATGCTGGGTTACTCGAAGTCGAAAATCGTACGTTTCGCATGAACACAACGTGGCCGTTTTCGGTCACCGCCATATCCGCTTCATCGCGAAACAAGTCTACTAACAGAACCACGGAACTTGCCAATTGCGGCTGCTTTACTACAGCCATCGTCGCAGAAGCCATTGGGCGTAGAACGAGTTGCGTCAGGGTTAGACCGCATGTTTCAAGCACTTTGTGAACTCGGTCAATCAATACGGGGTTCATCGATGCGGCTAAGCACTCGGTCATATTCTCCTGGCTTGACGGCATCGTGACATAGTCGATGGGCCAATTGTCTCCCACGTTCGCAAAGTGTCGTTGGGCCGCGAACCGAACCATGTCCGGCAACTCATTTCGATCCACTGTCGGTAGTGTTAACGCTCGCAGCTCAATGCTGCCTCGCCCAACGCAAACGATGGCATCGCCCGACTTCACGCCGACTTTTTTCAAGAGCGATTGAATGGC
>JANMNR010000707.1:0-4338 GCA_031368325.1 Pirellula sp. | reverse complement strand
CGGCAATGACTACGGCGGGCAACGCAAAAGCTAATCCGATCGTTGCGCCCACGACGTCCATGCATCGTTTCCAAAAAGGATAGGGGCGGTAAAGCAAGGATAGTTGCGAATTGTTCGTCGAAAAAACTGGCGTGGAAACCGTGGGAGAGGTCTGCGTGTCATTGTCGGCCCGTACAAACCACTTCACCTGGGCAGTCGCGTTCGCAGACGTGGGTCTTTCTGAAGATTGTAGAGGCATATCCTCTACGACGGTATCGACCGCACCCGGATCATTTTCAAAGGATAAGTCAGGATCAGAATCGTATGATGCGTCCTGCGGTCCCTCATTTCTAAAAGGCAAATCGCGACCGGAATATGTGAAGACATCCGCTGCGAATTCCAGTCCCCGTCGACCGGCAATTTGGCGAATCGACTGCAGCACAACCTTGGCGCCGCGCAGATCCGTCATCGGTAGTAAAACACCCACTCCGCCCTTGAGCAACAGTCCTTTTTCGTCCGTGAGACGCAAACGCTTATTCAGGACTTCATCGAGGGCTTCGAAATCGACCGACTCGCTGGCATCCATGTCGATCACAATCAATGAAAAAAACTGGGAATATCGATCGCATCGCATTCGCTCTTTAGAAAGCAACATGTCCATTGCTTGAGCAGAGAGAATTTCCTGCGAATTTTCTAGACATCTATGCATCTTTGCCTTCGTCTTGGAATCCGACATTTTCCGCCCGGGTGTAAATCATGCGACACAATCAATCAACCAGCGTTTTTCTTCTGGTTTTTTGCTCCACTGTGTCAAAAGACGCTAATTGGATGTATATGCATTTATCATCGCTGGAGGCACTTTTTTTACGAGTAAAATTCGCCGGAAAAACCGGAAAACCCAGAAGATTTTGGTGTCTCAATCGGTCGACCACATCTCCAACATAAATTTGCTCAGGAATCGAAAACCCAATCAATGCCTAGCTAATGACGTCGAACCCCTTACCTGTCTGCGTCTAACGTTGCCTCGTTAGCCGTTCCGCTCATCTCGGCCCCACCGCTGCTTCTAGCACGCACAGCGGATGCAAAACTGTCAGGCAATCGCATAACCCACAAAACGACAACCCACAGAACAGATACTACCGCCAGGAGCACCAATAGCGCAATGATCCCCTCGCGAATCAGCCGAGTCACCATCGACGCTACGGGTTCGGTGATCGAATCGGCTCGCTCCTGGACTAGGACCCAGAGATCGGTCGACTGTTTGCGTTCGCGAAATTCAGTAACGCGTCTCGAAACGTCAACACGTTGCATAGCCGCAATCCAATTGCCACCGAATTCTCTTCCTTGTGGGTCTGTAGAGACAGGATCTACATATGTAAATGTTCCGCCGTCCTGCAGTTTCTTGAGCATCTCCTCATCGATCTGGTATTGAACCCCCTGTTCCTCCCGCGACGCTTTTCTGAAAATGGGGTGCTGCAAAAGCGTGCCCTCGCGAGTGCCCATGCCGTCGCTTGTACCCTCGTGACCATCGACCAAAACGGCAAATCGATTTTTTAAGCTCGGTGTTCCTTCGCGGGTGTCTTTTTCGTCGTCTTCCGAAAGCAGCTCAAAATCCCCGACGTTAATAGTCAAAACGAGCAATCCCTCGACCTGCTGCTCTGGCTCGTCCTGTTCCGTTTGGTCCGCGGTTTTTTCGTTTGGTTCTTTTTTGTCGCTCACATCTCGATCTTCGCCTGGCTCTTTGGCTTCCATCCCTCGCTTGGGTCGTGTCACCGAAATCGGTGTCGAAACCGCTATCTTGTTTCGATTCGTGGTCTTGGATTTAAAGGGCACACTGACTTGGGACGAGGTGGTGCGAGGAATATTCCGTATTGGGGTCTTTTCGTCCAAATCTCGAGACTGGCCAGAAAAGTAACTGCGGAACGCGACGTTGGCACCGATCGGATTTGAAACACGGTCCGAAGTAAAGGCGCCAGCAAGAATCGTCCCAAACCGATCGGTAACGAACATACTGTCAAAACGCGCCGGTTTTTGTGAGCTTCCAATCTGCATTTTGATTTCGGTCAATCGCCCTTCCAGGTACTCCTCCAGCTTGATTCGACTAGCCAGCGCTCCAAGCATCGCCTTCGCTTGGCTATCCGGCTTCGTGTGCTCCTTGGAGAGGAATTGCAGTAAGTCGCCAGCTTCGTCCACGCAAGATAAAAAATGATCTTCGAGATTTGTCCTACGAGCATCTTCCTCGATCAACTTGAAGAGCGATGCCATTTCCGATTCAAGTGTTCTGGCGGCGAATTTGGCTGCAAACAAGTTGCTCTGCAGTGCCTCTTCAAATAACTGTTCTGAAACATCATTCTGCGCAAGCAACACACCACGCCATGCAAAGAATCCCATCACCGCCAACAGTAGGATCGGGCCGACAATTCCGAGCAACATGAGCGGCCTTCGAAGCCGTGCAACTTGCCGACGCTCGATTGCCGCCAAGACCTGCTGAACGTTTGCAAACCGATCTTCCGGCTTTTTTGCGATGCAGCGATCGACGATCCCTACCAGCCATCGATCCATGCCACGAACCCGATGATGCGCTCGTGGGAAATGACTCTTGAAAATCGTATCGCGATAGCGTTTAAGCCGCTCCGGCAAACTGGCCGCCGTGTCTAGCGTCGAGACCGTGTCGGGTGTTTTGTAGGGTGGGCTCCCCACGATCATGCAATAAAAGATCGCTCCCAACGCATACACATCCCAACGTGCATCGGGGACCGCGTTCAAATCCGCTTGTTCCGGTGCCATGTAAAACAGGGTCCCGAGCGATGGCGTCTGTTCGTTTGACAAACGGCTCTGACCAAAGTCGGCCAATCGCGGCAACCAGTCCTGATCCAACAGTACGTTGGCAGGCTTTAAATCGCAGTGCAAAACACCTTTCCCATGCGAATGATTCAGACCCATCGCAATATCGGAAAAGAGCTCGACCGCTTTGGCCGGCGGCATTGCACCCCTCGCCCGGATCAAATCATCGAGCGAGCCGTTCTCCAAGTACTCCATGACATAATACGGCGGCTCGGCATCCCACCCTACCTCAAGCACTTGAACAATGTAGCGGTTGCCCGCCATACTGACCAAGTTTTTGACTTCACGTGTCAGCGACGACCAGTTTACGCCGGATCGATGCAAATAAAATTTGATGGCAACCGTGCGGCCAGTGTTCAGATTGTTACCAACCCAAACCTGACCAAATGCACCCTGACCCAATAGCCGGTCGAGTCGATACCCGGGAACTTGAGCGGGCGGTACCGTCGCGCGGAGGCTCAGTTCTTCGGCGCGCATCTGCTCGCCGACCGACTGATTGAGCGTGTTGTCGATAGGATTACTGTTGGAAGCGAGCGTCAAGGCAATGGGCACTTTGGAGAATCAAACGGACAAGGTTGGCTGTCACATTTTAAGCAAAAAAAGTCCATTAGTCCTCTGCTTAGCCCCAAATAATCAAACTTTCGCTACTCCCAGATTCGCCACAGTTTGGATCACTGCGCAAGCTTTCTCGATCTGCTCTCTTGAAATATCGAGGTGGGTTACAAGCCGAACACTTTGGGGACCGAACGGCAACGACAGAACGCCAGCCTCCTTTAGCAAGTCCGCGAACTGAGCTGCAGTTCCCCATTCCTTTGCCAAATGAAAGATGACGATGTTCGTGTCAGGTTCCTTGTCGCTGAGACTGAGCGGTTTGCATTTTTCGACTGCGCGAGCAAGCAACCGCGCGTTGGCATGGTCGTCCGCCAATCGTTCCAAATGGTGATTTAATGCATAGAGAGCGCCAGCCGCGAGGATTCCGATCTGCCTCATGCCGCCACCAAAAAGCTTCCTGGCACGTCGTGCCTTTGCGATAAAATCGCGGCTGCCCGCCAAACAAGACCCGACCGGAGCACCCAACCCTTTGCTAAAGCAAACGCTCACGGATTCGAAGGGCTCCGAAAAAGATTCCAACGAAACTCCCGTTGCAACCGAGGCATTAAACAGCCTAGCGCCGTCCAAATGGGCTTTGAGCCCCTGGGAATGAGCCCAGTCGCACAACGACTGGGTCCTGGCTAGCGAGTAGATTTTGCCTGCTCCCCGGTTGTGGGTGTTTTCTAGGCAAAGCAGCTTGGTTCGAACCATGTGCTCGTTGTCGGGCCGAACGGCTCCAAGCAACGGAGCCAAATCAAGCAATCCATTTTGCCCCTCGATTGTCTTGGCGACCAACCCACTGAGCTGTGCAAACGCTCCTTGCTCGTAGTTGTAAATATGGCAGCCCGATTCGCAGATAAACTCATCTCCGGGCACGCAATGGATCCGCAGGGCTATTTGATTCGTCATCGTGCCGCTCGGCAT
>JANMNR010000700.1:0-2856 GCA_031368325.1 Pirellula sp. | reverse complement strand
CTCGTCAATTCACCAAACGAGCCAATGTATCCGCTCGATTGCCACAAACGCTCGACTCTCGATCGGACCACTACGTCCTCAAATCGCTCCTACATCGTTTCTTGAGCAGCATTCATCAACGCCACGCGAATCTCCGCAGGCGACCGCGTCGGATGCAAACAGATCGCCAAGTGCACATGATCAGGCAGAAACGAGACCTTTTCAATCAAGAACCCGTGCTCGCCTTGTAGCCTCAACCAGTCATCCGTAACCACTGCGGCTGTCATATCACCAAATACGCCTCGACGAAACCAAGTCGCAAGGACCAAGTGATATCGAAGCAAAGTGACCGCATGATCGGTTTGTAGAGCCCGCCGCGATTGGTCACTGTGCGATACTTGTCGAACGAAAATTGGAGGTCTCGCGCGACTCGCATAACCGTGATGTTCTGATTGTTTGTTTAGGTATGCTTCAATCGCGTCCCTTGTTGATTGTCCTGTTTGACTGCGAAATATCCTCGAGCAAGTGTCTTGTCATTCCGTTGCGTCGGCTCTTGTTCGCTTAGCCATTTGCTGATTCGGCCTTTCTTGCTCGCAGCCGCGGAAACCGATTCCGTTGGAAGAAGGCTGAGCAAGACGCGAAATTCGATTGCGTTAGTGGCTAGCTCAAGAACTTGAATTCCGTAAGGCTGCATCCGCTCGGCAAGAATTGTCGTCTGCAGTTTCTCCAGACTTGGTAATGGTTTGCGATAATGAGTTCGCGATCGGAAGTACACACGATTGCACCAGGCGAACTGAAGTTCGGCAAGTTTAAAGGGTTGGATTCGCATTCCCTGATTTTAGTGAAAAGCCGAAACAACCGCTGGACAAGCCAGCGGGATTTTTCAGAGGCGTGGGATGGCGAGTCTGGGTAGCGAGAAGCCGAAGCGACCGCTGGGCAAGCCAGCGGAATTTTTGAATCGCACTACTTCTTTAATCCCATCCGCTTGCCCGATGGATCCTTCGGTTTTTCGCTACACCGAACGATTGAGGATTGGCATACTAGTGCATTGTTCCAACTTAGATTTCGGGTACGACGGACTTCTAGTCCGTCGGCTCAAGCTGCCATCGACGGACTGGAAGTCCGTCGTACAGGTTTTCCTCAACCCGAATTCTTAAATGGAACAAAGCACTAGGGCTGAGAATGAATTTGAAATTCATCCTCCACGAAATCCACATGGATGCTACCACCATCGTTTTCTTCTCGGCGAAGTAACTCGGTTGCGATCTTGTTTTGTAATCTGCGTTGGATCACTCGCTTGAGCGGTCGAGCTCCGTAAATTGGATCGTAGCCCTCGTTGCTAATGGCATCAATGGCCCTTTCTGAGATATTCAATCGATAGTGGTTTTCGATCAATTGCTGTTCCAACCTTTGAATTTGGAGCACAACAATCTTTCGAATCTGTTCCTTGCGAAGCGGTTCGAAGATGATGGTCTCGTCGATTCGATTAAGGAACTCCGGCAAAAACTTTGTCTTAAGGGAGTCCTGTACCGCTTGTTGCATGTCTTCGTCGGAGCCGCCCTCTTCCGAGACACGTTGGATCATTTGGCTACCAATGTTGCTCGTCATGACCACAATGGTATTGGTGAAATCGACAGTGCGGTTCTGGCCATCGGTCAATCGACCGTCATCCAATAGTTGCAATAGGATGTTAAAAACGTCGGTATGTGCCTTCTCGATTTCGTCAAGCAACACAACGCTGTACGGGCGGCGACGAACCGCTTCGGTGAGATGGCCCCCCTCTTCGTAACCAACGTAGCCTGGAGGGGCGCCCACCAATCGGCTTACGGTATGGCGTTCCATGAACTCGCTCATGTCGATGCGAACCATGGCGGTTTCGTCGTCGAACATAACTTCGGCCAACGCTTTGCAAAGCTCTGTTTTGCCAACACCCGTTGGGCCGAGGAAAAGGAATGAACCGATTGGGCGGTTGGCGTCTTGCATTCCGCTGCGGCTGCGCCGAACGGCATTGCTAATGGCTTCGACCGCTTTATTCTGACCGATCACACGCTGATGCAGACGCTCTTCCATGACCAGCAGCTTGGCGCGTTCCGTCTCAAGCATGCGAGTTACAGGCACTCCGGTCCATGCGCAAACCACCGCCGCGATTTCATCAGCGGTCACTTCGGTACGAAGCAATCGATGCTTTTCTGTTTCCTTGGTCTCTTTGGTCTCATGCACCTCTTCTTTTGCAATTTGCTCGCGTAGCTTGCGCAAGCGTTGGTCGAGCTCAAACAGTTTTTGGTAGTCCGCTTCCGATACTCCTGCGCCGGAAGACTGTTGCTCTTTGATTCTGGAGTCGAGTTGACGGAACTCTCCCTCGGCTTGTTCAAGCGAGCGACGGACCGAACCGACACCCGAAAAGCCGAGCTTCTCGGACTCCCACTGTTCGCGAAGACTTGCCAGTTCATGACGAACCTTTTCCATTTCCAGTTCGACAGCTTCGAGAGCATCCTCTGTGCTGGTATCGGATTCTTCATTAAGTTGACGCTGGGCCAATTCTAATTGTCGAAGTCTTCGCTGTAGCGTATCGATCTCCGTTGGTACGCTATCGCGTTCCATGGCAAGCCGAGCGGACGCTTCATCGATCAAGTCGATGGCTTTGTCAGGCAGAAATCGATCAGTAATGTAGCGATGCGAGAGTTTTGCCGCTTCGACTAATGCAGCATCGCGTATTTTGACACCGTGATGCGCTTCGTATTTGGCTTTAAGACCGCGCAGGATGGTGATCGTGTCTTCGACGCTAGGTTCGCCAACGTAAACAGGCTGGAATCGGCGTTCGAGAGCGGCATCTTTCTCGATATGCTTTCGGTATTCGTCAAGAGTCGTTGCACCGAT
>JANMNR010000671.1:0-2526 GCA_031368325.1 Pirellula sp. | reverse complement strand
CCAAGAATGGCAACAAGCGGTATCGCTACTACGTATGTGGTACGGCCATACAGCGAGGCTGGTCAGAATGTCTCGCACCATCGGTGCCCGCTGGTGAAATCGAGCGGTTCGTAGTCGAGCAGATTCGAACCATCGGTAAGGATCCGGCACTGTTAAAGCAAACGACCATCGATGTTCAGCAACGGAATCATGTCGAGTGCAAACGGTTGAAAGATGAACGGAAATCACTAGAACGACAGATGCGAGATGATCATGCCAAGCTTCAAGCGATCGTTGCCAATCCGAACATCGCCATCAACTTGACAGGGCTCAGCGAGATCCAATCGCGGCTTGAAACCACCGACCGCCGCGCCCAGCAGATCACATCAGATCTTGCGACGCTCGAAACGCAAAGTATCGATGACCAGCAAATCACAAACGTCCTGGCTGGCTTCGACGACCTATGGCAGGCGATACCGCCCAAGGAGCAGGTGCGATTGGTCAGGCTGCTAATAGAACGTGTCAGCTTCGACGGCGCAGGAGGCAACGTAGCAATCACGTTTCATTCAACTGGTTTGAAAAGCTGGACCGAAACTCAATTGGAGCACGCACAATGAACGTCCACTTAACCATCAACCGAAAGTTCCACGTCGCTACCAAACGTTGTGGCTCCAAACAGATACAAAGCGGAACTGCGTCCGTTACGCCTGCTGGTCGTGTCCCTCGAATCAGCCGACTGCTCGCCCTAGCCCATCATTGTTTCAGGCTGGTTCAAACTGGAGCGATCATCAACCAACCCGAACTTGCCCACTTCGGCCAGATCTCTACAACACGCATGACACAAATCATGTGGCTAGACAATCTAGCCCCTGACATTCAAGAAGAAATTCTCTTTTTGCCCAAAACCACCCTAGGCCGCGATTCGATCAAAGAAGCCGACATCCGTCCTATTGCCAAAACGCTCGACTGGACCAAGCAACGGCAAATGTGGAATAGGCTGCGTCAAGACGTCACTGACGCGTCTAGCCCATCGCAGTAATCATCGATGGCATGACTTCAAATGATGTGGCTGAAGCCGCACTAACGCGGTTTCCGAATCGATTTTGCAAGCAAGGCTCTGATTGCAAGCAGCTCAGGACGGTTCAACTTGAGAAGTGTGATTGTAACTCGTCCGATAGCCGTCTTGGCCGAAAGGGAACCGTCTTTCATCAGCTCCAAGTGATCGTCCCATGAATCGGTCCTGGGATGAAAGAGCCTTACGATCTCTCCCGTTGTCTCGTCTACCGAAGCAAGGTCGCTCCCTTTACCGCGATTGCAGACGAAACAGGTCCAAGCCAAATTTCCTTCGTTCGTTTCGCCGCGATGCTTTACAGCGATGATATGGTCTGGCTCATGTGGCAAGAAGGCATCGTCTTCGTGAAGAAGGCAATATTCGCATCGATGACCGGCGCGTTCACGAATCAGCCGTCGCAGTTCTGCAGGCACATATTCGCTCATCCCTACCTAGCTTCCTTGCCGTACATGTATCCGGGCCTTCACCATACGCATCAAAAGCTCGGCTTGTTCGTATTGGTCCAGTTCGTGCTTAAGGTCGTCATCCATTTGGCCGGTCCGGTTCAGCGACAGAAGCTGTGAGGCTCGTTGGGCGACGTCGGCAGACGGCCGAAAATTCAAAATCTGCTCATCGGTCGGGCTTGAACCAAACAGTTGAGCGATTTCTTCAAAGACTTTCGATGCGGCTTCGGTTGTCGACATTCTGGACCTCCATTTGAGAGTCTTTGGACGTTCTTTACGTGGCAGAACTGCAACCGGCTCGATTGGCTGCTCCGCCGTCCCCGTTTGCTTGTGTTATTTCATTGTACCAATCGTGGCCAAATGATTCGAGCTCAACCGGAGGGGCAGTTTCCAGACTGGACGTTGATAGTCAGCTCCGATTCTGGCCCAGCTATTAACCCTGCGGTCGGGTAGTTTGAAGTCCGATTCGGTGGGTCGGAAGCAATCGGCGTTGTAACAAGCAACCACTTATCAACTAGAGAGCGCGATAGTTCGCGGGAGAAAATACCGTTCAGACGGAAGCAACATTCGGAAAATCTGCTCGCGGTAAGAAAAGTGAGAGCGCGGCAAGGCGGGGCCAGAAAATCAAAAACGCCCAAAACATTGGGGATTTTAGCGATCGATGTGTCGCGAAAGAAAACCTCTCACTCTACGAACTGGCGTGTTGCCTAAAGTTCGCAGGATGAGACGAGTACACCCATCAGGATTCGAACCTGAAACCCTCGGTTCCGAAGACCGATGCGCTATCCAGTTGCGCCATGGGTGCAACAACTTCCTTCGTTTTTATAGAAAATCGATCATCCCGTCAATTGCCGTTGTCCGAAGTTGGGGCTGCAACCCCTTATTTTCCGCGAACTCGCTTGTCATCATTCGTCAAATTTGTGATTCTAGAAACTCCAAAAAGGCCTTGGCTGCCTCTCTTTGCCTTGCACTTCGCGCCTCGCAATCCTCCGAATTCATTGGACTTGGTGACGTCAGCTGGAATTTTTGCAC
>JANMNR010000635.1:0-6972 GCA_031368325.1 Pirellula sp. | reverse complement strand
CGAACCCAAGAGTTTCAACTGAGATTGCAGAACTACTTTCTCTGGAAGTCAAGCCTACCAAAAAGTTAATGGATGTGCTCAAAAATCAAATTACTCTCGGGATCGCGGACGTCCCTGCGCTTCTGATTATGGGCGAAAAATTTTTCCTTGCAGGTAACTTTTCGGAGGCACAAAAGTATTGGGAATTGGCGGTCGCCAAGGAACCTGACAATTTTGCCGCTTTGAATAACCTCGCATCCTGTTTGATCGCGATTTCGTCATCGAATGTGGAACGCGCACTAGAACTTGTGAGTAGAGCAGCGACCAACGCTCCAAACAACGCAAATATTTTAGATACCTGGGGCGAGGTCTTGGCTTTGGCAGACCGTCACCAAGAGGCGATTAACAAATTCGAATTGGCAATTCGTAACGAAGCCGGGCGCATTGATATAAGGCGGAAACTGCTTGCATCGTACAAAGCTCTCAAGATGACGGAGATGGCAGAATTGCAGTCCAAAGTGATCGTCGAGCTGGAACAATCCAACGCAACAACGACTCCCGAAGTGAAGTAGTATTGCAGCGTATTATCGTGTGGTAGACTGAGACGAGTTTCATACTTTAGAGTTCTTTCGGAGAGATTTCATGCATCGGTTTCTTGCGGTCATTTTTCTGCTCGCCTATATGTCACCGGTACAAGCGGCAATTCAAACTAAAATCATCGAGTATCGTGATGGAGACGTAGTACTCGAGGGGTTACTCGCATGGGATGATGCGATTGCGAAAGCGCCTGGGATTTTAATTGTTCATCAATGGATGGGACGGACCGACTACGAAGAAGCTAGAGCCAGACAATTGGCAAAACAAGGGTTCGTTGCCTTCGCGCTGGATATTTACGGCAAGGGCGTCCGACCTGCCAATACACAAGAGGCGGGTAAGTTGGCTGGGGTATACAAAAGCGATCGGAAACTCTATCGCCAGCGTTTGCAGGTTGGACTTGAACAACTGCGGGCGCAAGGGATGGTCGATCGTCAAAAGACTGCGGCCATTGGCTACTGCTTTGGTGGCACAGGCGTGCTGGAGCTTGCACGAAGCGGTGCCGAGCTCAATGGAGTCGTCAGTTTTCACGGTGGGCTCGATTCTCTGCATCCCGAAGACGCAAAAAAGATCAAGGCAAAATTGCTGATTTGCCATGGAGCTGACGACCCATTTGTGCCAGCGAAAGATATCGAAGCCATGAAGAAAGAGTTTTCTGATGCTGACGTCGATTGGCAGATGATTTATTACTCAGAAGCAGTCCACTCCTTTACTCAGCCGATGGCGGGCAACGATAATAGTAAAGGTGCCGCTTACCAGGAACGAGCAGACAAACGCTCGTGGCGAGCCATGAACGATTTTTTCGGTGAGATCTTTCAGGCAAAAACCAATTAAACAAGGTCAGCTAGGAGTGTCTTCTTTGGCAGGCTTTTTCTTTTTGGCTTTTGCTTTGATTTTGAGAATGGGAGTTAGTTCGTCAACGAAGTCTTGAGCGTCGCTGAAACTCCGGTAGACGCTTGCAAAACGGACGAAGGCAACTTGGTCGACATCCCGAAGAAACTCCATGCACAAGTTGCCAATTTCCTCACTTGTGACTTCTTTTTCATAGTTGTCTAAAATATGGGATTCAATTTCGCCTGCAAGCTTTTGAATCGCATCGGCATCGATTTTTCTTTTCCAGCAAGCGGCTCTTAGGCCGCGTTCGATTTTCACGCGACTAAAGTCTTGATGCGTCTGGTCGCGTTTTCGAACTTGCAATAACCCCTCAACCCGTTCATAGGTCGTGAACCGACGTCGGCATTGATTGCAGAATCTTCGTCGTCGAATCGCCTTGCCATCCTCAACAATTCGGGAGTCGCGGACTCCGTCGTTATCACTGTAGCAGTAGGGACATCGCATAGGAAAACGGGTTGAAACGCCAGCGGGATTGCAGTTAAACGGAACGAGCAAGTACTCTGACTCCAAAAAACTCGGTAGCCAAAGAGTATGAGTATTTTCGCAGGCGGCCGCCAATTGATCAACCCGCGGCGCATGGAATTGACTCCATACTCCATTCCATCTCGAGTGTACCCGGAGTGGGCAAGTTTGAGATCGCAATCGCTACCCTACAAGACTACAATTCATTTGCCAAAAATCACCGATCCGTTCAAACAACCATCATGCAAACCACCGATCTTTCAAAAGAACCAGCAAAACGAAATGCGCCTGCCTTTGTTCCCTTAATGCTTGCGGGCTTGTTCATGATCACCGGAATTTGCGTCCTGCTCGTTATCGGCAGGGAAAAGGCGAGAATCATCGGTCAAACCATCACCGAAATGGACATACAGCCGTTACTCAATGCGGATAAACCAGTCACGGAGGCGGAAATGAACGGCAAAGTGGTTGTCATGCATTTCTGGGGCTACTGGTGTCCTGATTGTGTAGAGGAGCTTCCTGATTTCGTTAAGACACAACGAAGCTATACGAATGACCCCAATGTGCTCTTTGCAAGTATCGCTTGCGGCAGAAGCAATGAATCGCAGGATTCCCTCAAATTCTATACGAATAAGTTTTTGTTAGACGTCGATGCCAATGATCTACCAACGTATGCAGACCCGGCTGAGTTTTCGCGTACTCGTGTCAGTCAGCTTTTGACCAAAGGCGGGTTCGCTTATCCAACAACTCTTGTTATCGACGGTGAAGGCAAAGTGGTGGATGTGTGGCGTTCCGCCGTTCCATCCGGTGCCTTGAGCAAAGCCATTGAGAAGGCGAAGCTAGCCAACAAAACGCAGTCCTAAATGCTCAACAAGACCAAACCGACCATCGCAATTACAATAGGCGATCCGACTGGCGTCGGGCCCGAAATTATCGTCAAGGCGATCGCAAGTGGTCAACTTGACGCCCATTGCAAACTGTTGGTTTTGGGACGACCTGCCATTCTTAAGCAGGCAGCGATTGTTTCATCAGTGGATCTGGATATCTTCGAGGTGGATTCCATTGCTGCATGGCGAGCACAATCTAGCGACGTGCGCGATTCAAAAACTCCGTGCATCTGGTGTTTGAGTACGGGAAGTGCCGATGCGGATAGTGCAATACAACCTGCAGTCGACCCACGAGGTGGTCAATTGGCCTTTGATTGCTTGGTTCGGGCGACTCAGCTGGCAATTGATGGCAAAGTTGACGCGATCGTCACTGCACCGCTTCACAAGGTCGCTCTCCATGCAGCGGGTCACAATTGGCCTGGACATACCGAGTTATTAGCGCACCTTTGTGGTGTTAAGGAACATGCGATGATGTTGTATCTGCCTCCAGGGCGTCCTCGGCATGGCGGGGCCGCAGGGTTTGGAGTAATCCATGTGACGTTGCATATGGCACTCCGAGAAGTCTTTGAGCACCTGACTATCGAAGCGATTGGCGAAAAGATTCAGCTTGCGCACGACGTTTTCACCCGGATTCGACGCTCGATGGATTTAAGCGGAGCTCCGAAAATTGCAGTCGCGGCCTTGAATCCGCACGCTGGCGAGAGTGGTCGATTCGGTTCCGAGGAGCAAACGATCATCGCACCCGCAGTCCGAAGGGCTAGGGAAAACCACTTGGATGTCGTAGGCCCCCTTCCGGTCGATACATTAATGCCAAAGGCGGTTGATGGTGGATTTGATGCGGTGGTAGCGATGTACCACGACCAAGGGCATATCGCTCTGAAGCTGTTGGATATGTTTGATGCCGTAAATGTAACCTTGGGCTTACCTATCATTCGAACCAGTGTAGCGCATGGAACGGCACACGACATCGCTTGGCAAAATCGGGCTGAGTCGTCTGGATTGGTTCAGGCTGTCTTAACTGCAGCGAGGCTTACTGCTCCTTGAGCTCGCCACTCGTTAATACATGTTTGGTTTGTGTTGGTACGGCCGCCCTGGCTTCAGCGTTGGGGCTCATCTTAGCCGTGCTTGTGGTTTGCTTACGAGTGCCTTTCCATCGCTGGATATCAACCCTTGTATTGAGTTTGATCTTGATACCACTTTATGTTCAGGCGACGGCATGGAGTGCTGGTTTTGGTGTGCAAGGATGGTTTCGATTGAGCCAAGTCTCAGCGGCAACTTCTCCCATGACTGCCATAGGATCGGTCATTTGGATTCACGGCATGGCCTCCACACCCATTTGTTTTCTGCTTTGTGCATTAGGAATTCAGCGCGCCTACGGCTCAAACTCCCGTCAAGCATTGCTAGATTTTGGCCCGAGGTACGCTTTGCTTTATGTACTCATTCCGCGAAGTTGGCCCTGGATTGCGGCGGGTGCGATCTGGTGCGTTGCTACCACGGGAAACGACATGATCGTTACCAACCTATTTCAAGTTCCCACGATCACCGAGACACTCTATCAGCAAGTGCAATTCAATGAACTGAATACGGGAACTATCCTGCAAGCGAGTGCCTTTGCCATTTCAATCGGTTTAGTGGTTTTTGTCTTGGCATGGAGGTGGCTCCCAAACGTCGGGAGCGAAAGTGCTGAAGCGTCCGTTGCAGCTAACGAACAAGGGTTGGCAATAGGGCCACCTGCACGTTGGATCGGGGCAATGGTTGGTTTCGGAATCGTGTCCATCGTTACACTGATCCCGCTCGGCAGTTTGATTATCAAAGCAGGCTGGGTTGCGACCATGAACGCGGATCGGATTCAACGCGGCTGGTCGCTTTGGGTCGTTTTCAGATCTATGGCGCAGGCTAAGTCTTTTACCAATGAAATTGCATGGAGCCTGCAATTGAGTCTTTACTCCACCGCGACTGCGATCGTCCTTGGTGCGATAATGGTGCGTTGTGTAAACAGTACATGGTCTGCTTGGTTAGCGATTGGGCTAGCTGCCTTTGTGTTGGCCGTTCCTGGCCCACTGGTGAATTTATTGGTGATTAGCGTCTTCGATCGCCGCGAACCAGAGTTGCTTGGCGTATTAGCAGATCGCACATTGCTCGCCCCTATCCTCGCGCAGCAAAGTCGATGCCTACCGGTCGTGTTTGCGATCCTATGGATTGCGGGCGAACGGTATCGCAAGCGTAACATCTGCCAGTTGCAATTGGACTTGGGCCTGCCATTTTTGACTCGATGTTGGATTCGCCTGGTGGCGATGAAGAGGCCGATTTTTTTGTCGGCAAGTATCGCATTCTTTGTGTCGTTTGCAGACCTATCGAGTTATCTGCTGGTGCAACCACCGCAGGTAACAACCGTGGCGATGCGGATGTTCGACTTACTTCACTACGGTATCAAGAATCGGGAGTCAGGACTCGCACTGACGCTGGCTGTTTTTGGGTCGGTGCCGACGTTGCTGTTGCTTCGTCGCTTGAAAACCCATTGAGTTGGCTATGAATCTAGCAAACCAATTTCGCAAGGCGCTTGCGAAACTTCGCGGCACCAAATATCCCAAAAGCTAGGCCTAACGTAGCAAATGTAGATGGCTCGGGAACTGCGGTGATGGAACCAACAGTAAACTGTGCATTAACGTCTAAGCCTTGAGCAGAATCTGTTCTCCCGTCAGCCGCGCCACCACTGAAGAACAAATCAGGTGGGTTACCTCCAAATGGAGGTGTTTGTGCAAACGAATTAGCACTAACCGAAGGCACGGCCGACAAACTGATGTTGAATCTATCCCCAACTGACAGTCCTGACGACACCTCCATGTTGAGCGTGGCAACCAAGCGGCCTAAACCGGCACCGGGTGCGACGCCACTAGAAGGTGGCGGTGATCCGCCAGTAAGCCCGGGAACGGAAACTCCGTCACGAAAACTAACGCTAGTCGCGGTGTCATTGAATGCAAATGATGTACCGACGCCCGTTGCCGAAGTTCCACGGTCAAAAAGAACGTAGTCGGTGCCAGTAATAGGTGATCTGTTGGTCGCTGAACCATCGCGTGTCTGCGCGGTAAACGAAACAGTCTTACCGCCACTGAGAGATACGGGATTTATGGTTGCTGTTATTGCGAAATACTGAAGCGATTCAGTTCCCAGACCCGTAACACGAATTTCCGTTGAGACTAGAGTCGAACCAAAGATCGCGTTTTTATTGATCGCTGAAAAAACGATTGCCGCGTCGGAGCTTTTCGAAAGCCCAACAATGATAATGGTTGCGAAGAAAATGGATGCAAATTTGTTGGTCATTGCTGATATCCTGGGCGAAAACGGTTTTGTCGACATATTCAACCATTTATAGTTGTCTCTAACTCCATGTCAACAAATAAATAGCCTGACCGTCAAAAGTTCTCAAAAAGTTCATTCAAACCAACAGATTGCGAATGGAATCGACTGAATTGGCCTTATTCCATAAAGGGACCTCGTACCCCCTATTCCATGCATCGCTTCAGCATCTCAGTGGCCTCCGTTTTTCCTAACTTCTGCAACGTCTCTAGGTTGTTTTTGTAGATATCCTCGGTGTGTTCAAAAGTCTCGACGGCTCGAGAAACGCTTGATTCTCGCAGCAAATGGAGCATTGGATAGGGCGAGCGATTCGTATGGTTGGTGACGTCGTCTTGGGTCGTTCCTGCACATCGATAGTCAGGGTGAAAGCTCGCAATTTGAATGACCCCTTCCATGTCCATTTCTTGGATGGCCAAGTCACAGTCCCAAAGAAATTCGTTGTAGGAAATAAAGTCCTGAAACACGTTGGGGTGAATCAGCAAAGTGGTTTCGATCTGTTGTTCTGGGGTCATTGCCAAAAGCCGCAACTCGCGTCGCAAGTCCTCCAACAATGCTTGCCCCTTGCGGGCCATACTGACAGCGAATCGAATCTGCCGTTTGGCATGAACCGCCTTTGCGAACGGACATAAATTGAGGCCGATCACCATTTTTTCAAGCCACGCGGTTGTCGCCGCAATAACGCGTTCCTCCAACAAATCGTCGATCATGTGCGGGGCTGTTTCGTGTTCTAGAGTTTCTGACGACCGCTTAGAGCATCTGCCAAGATTTCTTTGTTTGTAAATTCCAGAACGCTACCGCTGGT
>JANMNR010000625.1:0-3504 GCA_031368325.1 Pirellula sp. | reverse complement strand
GAAACGCGGATGCAGTGCATGTGCTCATCGAAGCTGGTGCTGATCTAAATCGAGAATTGAAATCCGGCTTCAATGCCATGATGTTTGCAGCACGCGAGGGCCGAATCGATGTGGTGCGTCGACTGGTCGATGCTGGCGTCGATGTCAATGCGGTTATGGGAAACGACAAAGGCCAGGGGCGAAACGCGAGGCCCGGAACCTCCGCGTTGATGTTAGCCGTCGAAAGTGGCCACTTTGAATTGGCACTGGTCTTGGTAGATCTCGGTGCAAATCCAAACGATCAACGAAGCGACTACACTCCCCTTCACGCGTTGAGTTGGGTCAGAAAACCGGCCAGTGGCGATGGTGTTGATGGAGACCCGTCCCCTCGCGGTTCAGGTAACGTATCTAGCCTAGACTTCGTTCGAAAGTTAGTTGCAGCCGGTGCAGACGTGAACGCAAAGCTGGAACGTGGCCCCGCCGGGAAGGCCAAATTGAATATGAAAGGGGCAACTCCGTTTTTGCTCGCAAGCAAAACCGCCGACCTGCCGTTTCTCAGGGTACTTCTGGAATTGGGAGCGGACCCTCGGCTCAAAAACGTCGATGAATGCACCGCGTTGTTGGCTGCATCCGGCATCGGAACGGTCTCAGTGGGGGAGGAACCGGGCACTGAGACGGAAGTCCTCGAAACCGTTGACTTCCTTCTTGGGCTGGGATTGGATATCAACGCCGTCGATAACAACTTAGAAACGGTAATGCACGGTGCCGCATATCGATCGTATCCCAAGGTCGCGGAGTTGCTAGCCCAGCGAGGGGCCGTACCATCGGTGTGGAATCACGAAAACAAATCAAAATGGACCCCCATAACGATCGCTCAAGGAAGTCGACCAGGCAGTGTCAAGCCGGCCCCAGCAATGATAGCCGCTTTAGAAAAGCTGCTTAAATAACAGGTACATTCAATGCGCTGTCAGACAGCATGGATAGAGAAGGCATCGTCTACAATTTCGCGTGCGGAAGGCACTCGAATGAACTGCGATTGAGTTGCGGGACCGACGAGCGAAATTGTTTCACTTCGTACGCTTTGTGCTTAGCCAGGCAGTTCTTAAGAGAAGTTGGGATCGAATGAAAAACCATTTAGCACGTATTGGAACGTTGGTCGTTGCTTTTATTTTTGGGCTTTCATCTTCAGCCTTGGCACAGTTCGATGCAAACGCCCCGGAGCCGATTCCGGCATTCGAGGGCACGCTTTTTCTACACGGGGGCGGGCCCGTTTCATCCGAGATGCGCAAAATTTTTACTCAGATTGCTGGGGGCAAGGAGGCGAGGATCGTTGTTATCCCAACTGCTGACGTGAACGAACCGTTGAATAAGAAGAAGATCGATGTCTGGCTGGAGCATGGGCCAAAGAGTGTTGATTTCCTACACGCTGAGTCGCGTGAACAAGTCGCAAGTTCCAATTTTGGTGAACAGCTCGCCAACGCTACGGGTGTCTGGATGAGCGGTGGAAAGCAGACACGGTTGATGGACATCTATGCTGGCACGCAGGTTGAGGAGGGAATAATACGATTGCTGGCCCGCGGTGGCATTGTTGGCGGCACATCGGCAGGGACGGCGATAGCCTCCAAAGTAATGCTGGTCTACGATGATTTCCGGACTGGTTTCGATCTTCTGCCCGGGACAATCATCGATCAACATTTTTTCGTTAGAAAGAGAACCGACCGATTGCGTCACGCGGTGCAGATGCATCCTGACCGAGTTGGTTTCGGAATCGACGAGCGGACGGCATTGATCGTTCGAGGCCGCCAACTAGACGTCGTCGGTGAATCGGATGTGATGGTCACCATGGCCGCATCCAGTCAGCGGCCCGCGAAAACAGAGATCCTCAAACCGGGGATGCGAGCCGACTTGCTCGCTCTACGTAGGGCCGCCCAAGAACGACAATCGACTCCCTTTCCGAATAAACAAGCAATTACACCGAAGCTAGCCAACGGTTCTTTGTTGATCGCTGGTGGCGGCAGCCTACCGAACGAAGCGTTACAGGCCTTTGTAAAACTAGCGGGAGGTGACAGGGCAAACATTGTTTACGTCCCCTGCGAAGAAGCGAAAACGATAGAAATTGAGCCGGGCATGGTGCGAGTGCTTCGCAAGGCCGGAGCCGAGAAAGTGGATTGGATCCACACCAAGGATCGAACCGTGGCCGACGATCCAGCGTTCACTTCTAAACTAACCGATGCCACGGGCGTCTGGTTTGGCGGCGGACGGCAGTGGAATCTTGTTGACTCCTACCAAAATACAGAAGCCCACCGTCTCATGCACCTTGTACTCGAACGAGGCGGCGTGATTGGCGGTTCGTCCGCTGGTGCTTCGATACAAGGAGACTATATGCCGCGCGGCGACCCGTTGGGGAATACCCAAATGATGGCAGAGGGGTATGAGCGCGGACTAGGGTTTTTGACCGGAGTTGCCATCGACCAGCACTTCACTCAGCGAAAGCGATTTCCCGACATGGCTTTGCTTAAAAAGACATTTCCACAACTGCTTGGGATTGGAATTGATGAAGGAACATGTTTGGTGGTAAAGCAAAGCCGAGCAGAAGTCATAGGTCCCGGCCAAGTGGCATTTTTTGATCGTCCCGTTGGTTCGGATAACATAGAAGGGCACACCAGCGTGATCGAGGGTCAGGTCTACGACCTAGAATCTCGCGAGGTTCGCTAATCCCTCGGCTCAACCGTTTCAATAGCTCGCAACAGGCTATGCCGCAGTGTGTAAAGCCTGGTTGGCTCCGTAATCTTAAGCCCTTCGAGATCGGATACGTAAAATACGTCCACAACTTGATCCAAGTGCGTACTAACCTTTGCAACCTGCACATCTAAATTAAGATCAAAAAGCGTCTTTGAAATATCGTAAAGCAAACCAATGCGGTCATAAGCAAAGACCGAGATAATAGTGTTTGTTTCGGACGTACTGTTGTCGAAGCGAATTTGGGTAGGCTGTGTTCTAGCGGTTGCCGCATCAAAAGCCGATTGAGATTTCCAGATCCTCCTAAAGACAGGTGGCATCGAATCTATCGAGTTAACCGTAAGCATGAGTGTTTTGCAGACTTGCTCGATTCGATACTGCGGTGGAGTGCCTTCGTAATCGGCGTCTTGCACAACAAATCGGTCCCAAGCAATCCTACCCGGTTGCGTGTGAATTTCGGCCGACAAAATGCTGAGGCCTTGGCTGGACAACGCACCAGCGATCTTATGAAACAGTCCAGTGGACTGCTCTTGTTTTACTACGGTAACATATTCCGTTGCGTCCTGTTTGGATAAGAAGTTCCCCCACGCTTGAACTGGATTATCCACCGTCAACTGTCGAATCCGACGTACTTCTGCGACCAGTTCCTTTGGTTTGATAGATAGCAAGTAGCCAGCGGGGACGGCCTCTATTTGCTCGTTGAACCAACTATCCTCCCGTTCCTCTGCCGTTCTAAATGCCATGACCGCGGTGCGCTGAGTGGCCACAATATCGAGGAAACGCTGA
>JANMNR010000594.1:0-14739 GCA_031368325.1 Pirellula sp. | reverse complement strand
GCAACAGCCTGGGCAGCAACAGCCTGGACAGCAACAGCCTGGACAGCAACAACAGTCTGGACAGCCAGCGAACGATGCTCGCAATCAGGCAGGCGGAAGACAACAGGGTGATAGTCGCAGTGGCGGAGCGTTACAACGCTTTGCACCCGAGACATCACAAGCGGGGCCGATTACTGGCGACAATTACTCCAACTGGATCGATTCGTTGCGAGATGTGGAGGAGCTTGTCACCGACCTGGATATGAAAGGCGAGGTCAAACGAATACGTGAGGCCGCGCGTGAGATGCGAGTTGATTACAAGCGGCATTCTAGGGAACCGCAATGGTCATTGGTCCGCAAATTGATTGCGGAACCGATTGGGCAATTGCGAGAAAAGGTACAAGAAGAACTTCTGCGAAAGTCTTCTGATCGCAGTGCGATCGTCCCCGTCGATCACGATCCAGTCCCGAGTAAGTACCAGCAACAACAGGACCGCTATTACGAAAACCTCGGGGGCGCCAAGAAGCGATGAAAACTGATTCGCAACAAGGAAACGCCACGAGTGTTTTTGGGTTTCAGGATATCGTGTTTGGGAACCCGGCATGGATAAATGCTATCGCCGTGGTCGCCGTGTTGCTGGCCCTGACTACTCTATTGTCTTATCGTCGGAGTGCGGTGCCACTAGGATTAAAGTGCCTGGCCATCTCGCTTCGAGTTCTCGGCATCGCCCTGCTTCTGATATGTCTGCTTGAGCCGCTGGGATCTTTGCAACGTCCCAAGTCGCAGGCAAATGTATTCGTGGCATTAGTGGACAATAGCCAGAGTATGGGAATTTTGATGCAGGAAGCATTGAAGAGCGGTCGTCCAGAGCTTGAGGATAGCATGAGCGATGAGGCCATTTGGCAACGAAAGCTATCCGATGAATTCCGATTACGACGATACGTTTTTGATTCGGCCATGGAGCCTGTAGACACTTTTGCGGGTCGCAAGCCGATTGGTAACGAATCGGCTCTATTTCAATCGCTTCAGTCACTTCGTGATCGCTATCAAGGGCAACCTTTGGCAGGCGTGCTGCTTTTCACAGATGGAAATGCAACAGATCGCAAGCCGGACGAGGGGCTTTCAACACTTGGTTTTCCAGTTTATCCAGTACGTATTGGGACTTCTGTCAATCAGCGAGACGTGAGAATCGTCGAAACAACCACTCGCCAATCGGACTTCGAAACATCCCCGGTAACCATCCACGCAAGCCTGACACACAAGGGCTTTACTGGCGAGATGGTAATGGTCGATCTACTTGATGGCTCGAGCAAAATTCTCCAATCGCAATTGATCAAACTCAAGGCGGATAGCGAGCCTGTTCCGGTTGAATTTCGTTTCAAGCCAGAGAAGTCCGGTGTCCAAGGATTTCAAGTGGTCGTGCGACGCGAAGAAACCACTATAGCGAAACCAGCGCTCGACACCTCGGACAAGCTGGTGGAAGTTACATTGGGGAACAACCGAAGATTTCAAGTGGTCGATCGAGGTCATGGCCCATATCGAATTCTTTATCTCGCCGGTCGGCCGAATTGGGAGTTCAAATTTTTAAAACGGGCTCTCGATGAGGATGCGGAAATTCGGCTAACTTCGCTTATTCGGATTGCTCGAAAGGAGCCCAAGTTTAGCTTCCGTGACTCCAAAGTAGATTCGGCGAATCCTCTCTTCTCAGGTTTCGAAGATATCTTGGAGGAAGAAAAAGCCAAATTTGACGAGCCTGTTTTCGCTCGGCTTGGGGTAACGGAAGCCAATCAATTGCAGAAGGGGTTTCCAAAAGATGCCGAGGAGTTGTTTGAGTACAATGCGGTCATCCTCGACGACCTTGAGCACGAGTTTCTTACCCAGGACCAGCAATCGCTGTTGAGACAGTTTGTTACGATTCGCGGTGGCGGGCTCTTGGTATTCGGTGGTCAAGAATCGATGCGAGGAAAGGGGTTTTCCGATTCGGTATTGAGCCAGTTGTTACCAATTTACAGCGAGGATGGGGCAGCGAGTTCGGCGGATAATACTTTGGACAACGAACCCAATTCGATCGTTCGATATCAACTGAGTCGAGAGGGTTGGCTTCAGCCCTTTTTGCGATTGGCCGACAACGAGGTTGCGGAGCGTGAACGAATAGATCGAATGCCGAGCTTTCAAGTTCTAAATCGTTTAAGCAAAGTGAAGCCCGGTGCGTCGGTTCTGGCCGAGGCGACGATCAATGGCAAAGATACTGTCCCTGTTTTCATCTCGCAGCGATTTGGAAAGGGCAGAACAGCGACGTTTATGGTCGGGGATATGTGGCGATGGGCAATGCACCATGAGGGCTCAGGTTCTTCGCCGCTGTTTCAAGCTTGGCGGCAAATGATCCGATGGTTGATTGCGGATGTTCCCAAGTCGATCCAGATGCAGCTTGGCGAATCGCGGGGAAGCAGCAAAGTTGCAAACCTCCTGGTGCAAGTTAAAGGAACCGATTTCAAGTCCGTGGACAATGCGGTTGTTAAGATTACGGTCAACTCACCTAGCGGAAAGACGATTGTGGTGGATGCCGATGCGTCGGCGAGGATTGCGGGACAGTACGATGGGATCTACGTGACCGAGGAGGAGGGAGTGTACTCTGCCAACGCAGAAGTTACGGCTCCAGATGGCACCAAATTAGGAGCCGCCCAACTGGGTTGGGTCTATCAGCCCTCGGCTGCCGAATTCCAAACGCTTGGAGAAAACGGAGCCAGCCTGCAGAGCATTGCGGACGAGACGGCTGGCCAGATCGTGAATTGGAGCGATCTGGACTCGTTTGTCGCAAACGTACCGTCGACTCGCGTTCCTGTGACCGAAACCAAGATTTATCCTTTATGGCACCAAGGCTGGGTCCTCCTTTCAGCGTTAGCCTGTATCTGTTTCGAATGGGGGCTGCGACGTCGCTATGGCATGGTCTAAACGTAGATTGATTTTTCTGGTCGCTTTGATTGCTGGATTCATGCAGCTGAACTGCCTAGCCGTTTTGGAGGTTGGAAAGTCGGGACGAGCGATTTTGGTTGTGGTCGGAGCCGCAGGTGAAGAAGAGTTTGGCAAGGCTTTTCGTGAAGCCGCAGAACGATGGCGTGCGGCATTTCAAACAGAAGATTTTTCGCTGCTCGATGGCACCGACACTTCAAAGTCAGACGCAACAGATCATCGACAGCAGATACTTGACTGGATTGCAAAAGACGGGTCAAAGCGCGTCGACGGGGAGCCGATGAACGAACGTTGGTTGGTGCTTATTGGACACGGCACAAACGATAGCAAAGCCGCGAAGTTTAATTTGAAAGGGCCTGATATCTCAGCGGAGACGATTGCCAAGGCCATTGCGTCTGTCAAGGCTAGGTGGCTCATCATTGACGGGGCGTCCAGTAGTGGCCCGTTCATCAATGCACTGTCGGGAGAGAATCGTATTGTGATCACAGCGACGAAAAGCGGCGCAGAGCAGAATTATGCTCGATTCGGAGAGTATCTTTCCAAATCGATAACCGATCCCTCGACGGACCTTGATCATGACGATTGCGTATCCATCCTCGAAGCGTTCTTGGCCGCGTCAAATCGCGTTGCACAATTTTATGAGAACGAGGGCCGCTTAGCGTCTGAACAAGCTTTGTTGGATGACAACGGAGATTCGCGAGGAACGCCGGCAGCGTTCTACCGCGGGGCGCGACCGGTTAAAGCGCCTGCGAATGGCCTGAAATTGGACGGTTCGTTGGCTAGCCGAATGATCGCCTCGAGTTTCGGCAAACCAGATTTGCGAACAGACGATCAAAAGGCGAGATGCGATGCGATAGCAGAACAGATAGAATCGCTTCGGTCACGAAAGAAGGAGCTTGCAGAGGACGAGTACTACCTGGGATTGGAAAAACTGTTTCTTGAGTTTGCGGAATCAAGTTTGACGTCCAAGCCCTAATCGGTCAGGTCTCGCGTTAAATTCAAGTAAGGAATCGCAACCCGACACTTGAGCGCAGCCCAGAACCCGTTCTTGCGGCAAAGATGGCGCGTATTCAACTTAAAAACAAGCATTGTAAACGATCGTGAATACGTGTTACACGCGCCAACTTGAAGTGCGAGTCGAGCATTTTGCATAGACCAATGAGTTGGGAAAATAGAATATTCAAGTGAACTCGTTCGCTAGCCTGTGTCCCGAGGAAAAACGGGATGAGACCGATCCACATCCGTCCTACTGGGCTAGCCCAGGCCGAGAAATGTCCAAAACGAGGCAATTAACAGACGCTTTTCGCAAATGGAACCGTATCGGAAATGAAAAAACCAGGAAATGACAGCGATGGGAACATGGCCCTCCGGCCATTTTTCGGCTCCTTTCGTTCCTTTCGGCTTTCCCAAAATTGACTGCGCGTGCTAAGTTAACACAGTCGGAGTTCGAACGTCTTCGATCTTATGTCGGTCCGAACCGGACGCTTAGGCGTTACGGCTGAAGCGCCGCCGGGCGCTAGCCTTCGGTTTTCGACCCCTTATACTAACATCTCCTATGAAACACTAGCGCGTGAGGTTCGCGACTAGCTACTCACTCCATTCTCATTGAAAACCTCCACATTCCAGAAGAAACAGCAACTTGAAAGCGCCCAAGAGTATTCAGCCACTGATCGAGGATGGTCTAGTTGATGAAGTCCTGCGTTCGCTGATGAGTGGAAAAGAGGCTCAAGTCTTTCTAGTTCGATGTGGCCAAGAGATTCGATGTGCCAAGGTTTACAAGGATGTAGCCGATCGCAGCTTCAAAAAAGCAGTCCAGTATTATGAGGGGCGAAAAACCCGTAACAGCCGCCGTCAAAGAGCTATGGAAAAGCGATCCAAGTTCGGGCGTGACGAACAAGAAGTTGTCTGGCAAAGGGCCGAGGTTGACGCGTTATACCGACTCGCTGAAGCGGGCGTGCGCGTCCCCAAAGCATATGGTCTGATCGACGGTGTATTGTTGATGGAGTTGATCACTGGAGAGGACGGCGACGTCGCTCCCAGACTCAACGATATCACGATGTCTGCAGAGCAAGCGCTCAGGGATCACGCAACCGTAATGACTTTCGTGTTGAGAATGTTGTGTGTTGGACTCATCCATGGTGACTTGTCGGAATTCAATGTACTCCAGGACGCAAATGGCCCGGTCATCATAGATCTGCCGCAAGCAGTTAACGCTGCAGCGAACAACAGTGCCAAAAGCATGCTTCTACGGGATGTCAATAACATCACCGAGTACTATTCTCGCTTTGCGCCCCAATTGGCCAATACGCACTATGCAGAAGAAATCTGGGAATTGCACGAAAAGGGAGAGCTTAAACCCGATCTGAAACTAACCGGCAAGTTTGATTTCCCCACCGAAGCCGCCGACGTCGGTGCCGTTTTGCGATTCATAGACGTTGCCTATGAAGAAGAACTAGAACGGCAGGAAAGAATGGGAAACAACTGACGTTTAGGTGCGTGTTTTGCGCACACTTGCACCTTGCAGCAAGCGTTGCTCCGCTAAATTAAATGCCTTTTTGCTACCGACTCAGGCTCCATTTCGATGGCGACGCAAGGGCCATAACTATTCATCGGAAGCGGGGGCTGCACCAGCACTCTTCCCTTTCAATCGGTCACAGTGCGGTAATGGACAGTCATTACTTGCGTTCCCACGGAAGAAGACCGTGGGAGATCAGAAACTCGACCGAGCGTTTCATGGTCACGTCAAAATCTGCATCCCCATTTGCCTTTCGAAAAATGGAGCCATTGAAGAAGCCGTGTCCCTTGCCTTCGAAGGAAACAAGCACACAGTCATTGCCCGCACTTTTCATCAGTCGAGTAAAGCGTTCAGCGTTCTCGAATGGCACAGTCGTGTCCGCTGTACCATGAAAGATAATCGTTGGTACGATACCTTTTCGAACACGATGGCAGGGAGAGATGTCCGTCTGCTGGTCTGATTTGAAATTCTTCGAACCGTATCCTTTATCCGTCGTATCGAGCACGGGATTGAAGAGGATCATCGCGTTTGGGACAGAACTGATACTCGACTTTTCTCCTGCCTCGTCAACTCCCTCAATGATGGCCGTGCAAGCTGCCACATGACCTCCAGCCGAGCCACCGCTGGCAACGATTCGATCAGAATCAATACCCAGCTCAGCTGCGTGCTCACGAACCCATCGGATTGCCGATTTGCCATCCTTCACGCATTCGAACGGAGTCGTTTTATTGCGGCTCTTCACTCGATAATCCGCTGAGATGGCCAGCATCCCTTGTTCCGTCATAGCTTTGGCTTGTTGATAGAACTGTTTCGTTTCACCACCGCTCCATCCACCTCCGAAAAAGAACACGATGACAGGCCGACGATCGGTAGGCTGCATGTCCTTTGGCTCAAAGATATCTAGCTTCAAATCAATACCATCGACCGATTTGTAAGTCACCGAGTGAGTTGGCTTGATGTCAATGTCTTCAGCAAAGACCAGGCATTCAGTGCTATCAAAAACAACACTGAAAAGGCTAAGTAACAAGACTCCTAGGCGAGGACCGGCAATTGTCCTCTGGAGTCGCGAATCGGTGTGCTTGTCGCCAGCTGATAACGCTTCACTCGGGTAACGATTCACCGGATGGCCTTTGCTTTCTTATTTTTCTTGGCTTGCTTTACTTTGTCCTCGCCTTCGGCTTTTACCTTGTCGGCCTTCTTCGCCCCAGAGCCTGGACCAGGCGGACTCCATTCTCCGGACGTCGGATTTGCAACTGTGAGCGGGAAGTTATCCGCGTGTGCAGCCATTTCCTTTTTCAGCAGATCAGTCATCTCCGCCACCTTCGAATTGTGTTCTGGTCTATCCGCTAAATTGCTCAGCTCGAGCGGGTCTTTACTCAGATCGAACAACTGCGTGCGATCGACGAGCGGATATCGGATGAGTTTCCAGCGATCGTCGCGGATCGCGCGTTGACCATCTCGGTAGGCGGTGTATAGCGTGTTGCGGACCTTGGTTTGCTTTCCTTCCGCAATAGGTCGGAGACTCATTCCCTCTACGCCTTCGGGCACCTTGGCCCCGGCGAAGTCAGCAAATGTGGTGAACAAATCCATCAAGTAAACCAAAGCTTCGCTCTTCCCCTTTACGATCCCCGGTCCAGCCATGACAAGCGGGACGTGCATTCCACCGAACTCATAAAGATTCTGTTTTCCAAACAGGCCATGCTCACCAAGCGAAAGGCCATTGTCAGCGCTAAAGATAATGATCGTATTGTCCCATTGCCCGTTGGCTTTTAGTTCTGCAAAGATGCGGCCGATATGGTGATCCAGTCCAGTCACGCAGGCGTAATAATCTGCGTTCTGCTGCTTGGTGTCTTCAGGGGTTCGGGGCCAAGGTGCGAGCGATTCATCGCGCACCGTCATTTCGCCATTGTCAAAAGGATGCATTGGCATGAAAGCAGGCGAAAGAGTAATCTTGGCGGGATCGTAAAGTTTGTGAAACTGTGGCTCGGCCGAACGAGGATCGTGTGGAACGGGCGGTGCAATGTAAATATAGAAAGGCTTTGCTTCCGTTGCATTTTCGCGGGACTTTAGAAACTGGATCGTCCCATCTGCTAACCGTTGGCTACCATGCGCGCGGTCGGTCGTCGGATCCTTCCCTTTGGCATCATCGTTTATCGTCGTTTGAAATTCTTTCAGACCAGCCGGAAAACCGTTCCCGTACTTGCCCATATGCCAAGTCTGATAGCCAGCCGATTCAAGAACGCGTGGCATGAAGGTCATCGGCTCTTTGGCGTTTGGCGTCGCAGCTGGGGCTCCCGGAATTCGCAGCCAAGATCTTCCCGTGAGCATCATCGTGCGACTTGGCGTGCAAACCGCGCCGACCATGGAGCCCATCGTGTAGCAATGCTTGAATGTCATTCCACGTTCGACGATCGAATCAAGGTGTGGTGTCTGCAACATGGGATTGCCAAGCGCTCGCATACCATCCGCGCGATGGTCGTCCGCATGGATGTGAAGAATGTTCGGCCTGCCAGCCTGAAGCGTCGCCAACGGAAAAAGCAAAAGAACAACGAAGAGGAAGATGATGTGTTTCATGAGTGCGTTTGGTTGTACTTTCGTTTCAATATATCACCGGTACGGTTTATGAAGTTGGCGTGTTTCGGCTTGCTACCGGATCCACTTCGGTAGGAAGACTAGGAGTAGGAAAGTGTTTTTGGTGACGCTTTTTCATACCCCTTATTTTCCTACATGCCGGATTACTTTCGATTGCGGGCTGCTTTGAGTTTCTCGCCATCTTGGCCGCCGATTGTCCTATTGGGATCCATTTTCTTGAGGTCTGCAGACGATGGGCTACCTCCAAATTGCTTGAAGTAGAGCTCTTGGAAAGGATTGATGGCAGGGCCGGTAGCGTTTTCATTGACAAGCATGGGCTGGACGTCGTTCCACCATTGGTCGTAGCTCGCACGAAGCGAGGCGACCACGTCAGCATGTTCGCCCATGACATTCTTGGTTTCGCCTGGATCCGCTTTGAGGTCGTATAACTCGATGTTGTTCACTAAAGTGAATCGTGAATTCTGAATCGCACATCTGTCATATTTTGCTTCTGCTTGCTTTCCTTTGGCCCATCTTCCAGCGTGGTGCACTAGAGTGCGGTCTGCCCACTCGGACTTTGGATTTTTCAGCAATCCAAGTAAACTCCGGCCTTCGACTTGGTGCGTCACCGCGTCAGATAGCTTCGCGCCAGTAATTTCGGCGAGGGTTGGGAAGAGATCGAAATGTGCGCTAAGCGCATCGCATTCTACGTTTGTAGGAATGCTACCCGCTGGCCAACGGAAGAAACAGGGGGCCCGCGTACCTCCTTGATAGGACGTGCCCTTTCCACTCCTCAATCCAGCATCGTAGACTTTTCTTCCGGCCGTGCCGCCATTGTCGTTGGTGTAAATCACGAGCGTATTGTCCGCTATCCCCCATTCATCAAGCTTCGCAAGCAACTTGCCGAAGTTGGCGTCGACATTCTCAACCATTCCCAAGAACTTGGCCGTCTCTTCGTCAACCTTGGGCTTGCCAAGATAATGCTCGTAATACTCTTTCGGCACAACGTGTGGTCCGTGAGCTGCATTGAGCGGAATGTAAGCGAAGAAGGGCGCCTTGGCGTTCCGTTGGGAATCCATCCATCGGATTGCTTGAGCGAAGAACAGATCCGTGCAATAGCCCTTGGTCTTTTCGAACTTGCCGTTGTGCCAAAGCGTCGGATTGATATTGGTATTGCCGGGAGCATCGCCGCACGAACCAGGATAAGTCTGCCCGATGCCACCGGCGCCATGGATGTAGACTTCGTCAAAGCCACGGTTCTCCGGGCGATACGCTTCTTCGTCACCTAGGTGCCATTTCCCGAAGATCCCCGACGAGTATCCGACCGTCTTCAACATCTGCGGCAGCGTAAAAGCCTTCAGTGTCATCCGCTCCCGTTCGAGAATAGTGTGAGTAACACCGTTTTTAAACTCGTGCCTACCACTCATCAATGCGGAACGGGTAGGCGAACAAGTTGGGCTGACATGAAAGCGAGTGAAAAGCAAGCTCTGCTTTTTGAATGCGTCTACTGAGGGTGTTTGGATAATAGGATTGCCAAGACAAGCATAGTCGCCATATCCGACGTCATCGGGCATGACAAAAATAATATTTGGCTGCGAGGCCTCCAAAAAACATTGGGGAATGGCGACGATCGCAGCTAGGAGGAAAAGCGAAAGGTGTTTCATGGATCTTATCGGAGAGTGTGGGATGTTAAACAACCAACCTTAGTGCTCGAGCGCATGGCTTCTTCGAGTTACCAACCAATCCTTGCGTTGATGAGTCGGACGCATGCGAGTTCCGGCTCACAATCTTAATTGATCACCGCTTGGGATTCGGCCATTTCCTCCTCTTTTCGCAGTTTGCGTGCTTTGGCATTCGGGATTGGGCAGATCCGGCTACGGCCATCGTATTCCTTCCACAGGAAATATCTGTCGACCTAGGGTTTGTGTTGTTGAGGCGTCATCATCTTTCCGCCATACGATCGTGATTTCGTTAGCGTACGATGTTGATTAAAGTATTTCGACACTCGGCGGGCATTTGAGTCAAGGAAGCTTCGGGATCTCGACCTGCCCGTTGATTATCAGCTATGGCGAAAGTCTACGGCCATAACGATTCGTTGTATCGAATTAAAAAAATCCAACGTTCGGTCGTTCGGTTTCGTTTGTACTCTATCAACCCACTTTAGGATCCACACAAAACGTTGCGGCTGTCACTCGTGGCACTGTTCCTCGAGTTCCGCCAACCGTTTTTTCAACTCCATGATTTCTTTCCGCATCCCTGGGAGCTTCACCGTGAGAGCGTGCTGTTGCATATAGTCCTTTGCGGATCTCGCAGGGCTACCTCCCACAATTTGACCCGGCTCAACGTCTCGCATCAGCCCCGATTGAGCTAGGACAATAGCATCGTCGTGAATGTTGATATGGTCCGCCAATCCGACTTGGCCTGCAAGCACCACGCGATTGCCTATTTTGCAGCTGCCAGCAATTCCAACCTGAGATGCCACCAAACAATTTTCCCCCATGGTGGAGTTGTGTGCGATCTGTACCAAATTGTCGATTTTAGTATGACGTTTAATAATAGTTGCACCCAGCGTCGCTCGGTCGATGCAGGTACATGCCCCTATCTCGACGTGGTCCTCGATAATCACGATCCCCACGGAGTTTATCTTGTATACGGCGTTGTTTTTGGAACTGACTTTTCGGCTCTTGCCACCCTTCACCTCATCGACGCTGCCTTCATTAGGAGTCGCAAAACTAAAACCATCCGCCCCGATACAGGCGTTGAAATGAATGGTCACTCGATCGCCTATTCGAACACGGTCGCCAACGCGAACCCCTGGATAAATCAAACAACCACTACCAATTTGAGTGTTCGCACCGACGCTCACGTGAGACATAAGAACGGTATTCTCACCAATCTGGCTATGCTGGCCGATGACGACGTATGCCCCAACTTTTGCCGTAGGGTGCACGGTTGCACTCGAATCAATCACAGCTGTCGGGTGAATGTCGGTCGGCTTGACAATCGGCTTGTCAAAGACGGTGAGCAAGTTGACCAGCGTTTGCTTCGGCCGCTGGATCTTGATGTAACCTGAAATTCTCCCCTCGGGTACGTTGACGGATTCCAGAACCAGCGCAACCTTGACAGATCGTGCCTCCAACAATGCCAATGCACCCTCGGATAGGATGAGCGGCATCAGAGTTTCTGGATTGGCTCCTTCATTGATTGCCGCTTGGATGTACTGTGGGTGCGCGACCTCCTCGACAAGCAAGGTACCGTCGCCAAAAAGAGTCGCCTCAGGCAAAACCGCCGCGAGTTGTGCCAACGTTACAGGCGGCTTTGGCAATTCCAAATCAAAAAGAACAGCCGATTCCGAAAACGGAAATTGGATTTGGGTCACGACAAGAACCTTTCTATGGGACAGCGATCCACTGGGCCGCATCTACGATAACATGTCCGTCCGTCCCGTGGTTCCCGATCTCGATAAACCCTTCCTTACCCTTATCAAACTTAAACGTGCCAAGTCGATGTAATTCGCCGTCGTGCGGCTTCTTTTTCTGATTGACCAACACCGTCTTGTCACCCTCTGCACTGTGAATCAAAACAGGCACGTTGGTCGCGCGGTTGTTGGCCGCTGAATACAAAATCGAAACCTGGTAAGTTCCTTGCCTGGGAAGATCTGGTGTGAACCGAACTTTCTGCGAGCCTTTTTCGCTATCTCCGTCATGAAGGTACCCCACACCAAGATACGGCGCGATCGACAATCCGACCTGGGTGAATCCAGTTCGTTCCGCTTCAAGATCGTCCAATACTAGGCCACCCAACTTCTGTTTCGTGAGCGGGACTATCGAGGACACCGGCGCCGAGTCGAAGTCAAGCATCTGTCCATCTTTTATCAATTGGGCCTTGAGTCGCTCGGCATCAATTGTTTGAACACTAGTCTTTTCGTAGATCGCATGAACGGCTGCCGTCGCAGCACTTTGACCCATAACCATAAAGACCGGCTCCATTCGAATACTTCCGTAAGAGATATGGCTTGCAGCCAAGCATACCGGCACCAACAGGTTGGTGCACTCGTCGGCCTTGGGTCGGATACTACGATAGCTGATCGGGTAGGGCCGAGTTCCAATTTGTATGTCACCCTCGTTCCTTGCGAAGCCTTCTGCTGTGACATATCGCTGTGTATTGTGGCTGTCCATATTATAAGCCCCCATGCCAACACTGTCGGAAACGATCTCCAAACGTTTGCAGTTCTTCTCGCTCATTACATATTCGGAAACCAAGCGACGAGCTTCACGAACATACAATTGGCGTGGCCAGTTGTTGTTGTCCACAAACTCGTCTCTGGTTAGGGCAATGCGATTAAATTCTTGGCGAATACTCTCGGGCACACGGGGATGATTAGCCAATGACCACATCAATCCCTGAGTATACTGCTCGTGTTCTTTCCAAATTTTCTCCCGAATAGCATAATCGCCATCGGGATAATCGTAGTTCATTCCGATATTGTCGGTGCTGAACGCAAAATTGTTGTTCGTGTCGGTCTTGCGATTGGGCATCCAAAGGGGATGCCAAGGTACTCGGTTGTCGCCTGCCTCAAAGTTCCGGAAGAGAAGCTCAAATCGACTTTCGTCGTATCCGTCTGGCTTGGGCCATGGGCGACGATTTTCGGCGTGGTCAGTCGTACAAAGGCGAAAGTTATAGGCCTGAATTCTGTGATCTCCGTCTCCGTCCTTACCTAGCGGCATGGGTGTCACACCGGCAAGCAAACCACTGGTCGGATCGCCCTTTCGAACGAATGGGTCGACGCGTTTGACAAACTGATGATGAACGGTTCCCTGCATCTGCAGACCGTTAATCGTTTCGCCGTATTTTTCATTCGCTTCACGTCCTACATGATAGCTTACGCCGGCTTTTGCCATGAGATCTCCCTCATAGGTCGCATCGATGAAAACGCTTGCTTCATAAGTACGACCACTCTCCATGACAATCTGCGTTATCTGGGTTCCGATCTTCCTGACACCATTTTTCAGGTCCAATCGCTGGCCGAACGCAACCGGAATCTTTGCCTCGTCAATCATGTCGTTAAAGACCTTTGTCGCGGCACTCGGTTCAAAGGTCCACATCGACGTTTCGTTTTTATCTCGGTTCTTGAAATACGCTTCACGCGTCTCTCGATTCCACCGGTCCGGCTCCAAGTAATGCTTATAGATCCGCTGGTAAAACTCGAGGGACAGACCGCCAATCGCACGCTTGTTGCCGATGTCGGTCGCCCCAAGGCCTCCCGTCGTTAGGCCGCCGAGGAACCGCGTAGGCTCAATCAAGACAACCGATTTCCCCATTCGGGAACACTGCACAGCAGCAGTCACCCCCCCACTGGTTCCGCCGTAAACTACCACATCGAATCGTTCGGCAATTGCGATCTGCATCGGAAACCAAACGAAGCTGCTGGCAGCAAAAAAAAGAGTAGCCAATGGTTTCATAGGGTTTCGAATCAGTTGCCGACGGCACTAGGTAAAAAAGTTTTCCAGGACACATAGCGAGGGTCGTTAAGTGTTATCGCCATTCCTGGATTGGTGTGCGGACGAATCGGCGTGGTAAGCAGTTTCATGGACGCTTGGCTCGGTGTTCGACCTCCTTTCTTGCTGTTGCAAGAGGTACATGAGCAAACCACGTTTTCCCAGGTAGTCCTACCGCCTTGAGAGCGAGGCACCACATGGTCAAGGCTCAATTGGCTCATCGGACGCGTCTGAGCGCAATACTGGCAACGGTAACCGTCACGAGCAAAAAGGGTCTTACGGTTGAAGCGAACCGTGGATTTTGGCACTCGATCGTAGAGTACTAACCGCACAATTCGAGGCACCTGAAGCTCGCGAGTTGGAGTACGAATGAAGTCCTCTCCCTGCTGCTTTTCCAATGCATGGAGATCGGACAGTTCGCACCAATTCTCGAAGTCGTAATTCGCATACTGGTCATCTTCGATCACGATGACTTCTGCACAACCTCGGTAAAGCAACGTCATGGCCCGGCGAACATCAATGACTCGCACAGCCATATAGAAACGATTGAGTACCAATACACTGCAGTCTAACGCAGAGCTGTCGCTCATCCTGACTCCTCCCGGTGGGTGATCGCTCATAATCCGAAACACTGAAGGCCATCCTCGCTCTTAGCATAACCAATTTTCGCGCCGCTCGCCAATATCCCCGGAAGATCTTCATGAATTCATGAGCACCTTCTCGTATTCCATTCCCCCCGTGGAACGCCCGCAAGCGCCAAGGACTCTATATTCGTGGGTCGCGACGTTTCTTGTTAATACCTTTCACTTCCTTAATACTTCTGCCATCGAGGAAAGAAACCGCAGCAATAACAGCGCAATCACAATGGAATCAATCTGCTAAACGGAGACCTCAAAACTTTGCTAGCTACGAAGGACTGGCATTTCCGCCCGACGCTCCACTTGGGAACGACGAGCAACTATGACTTTGAGTCTGTTGGATTTCCGCCGCCACAATCGACGGCTAGCCACAAGGCTAATTAGAAGTCGAGACCTGCATTGTTTTGGACTCGCCAGCCCGTTGAATTCTAATCGTAACGCTGCGGCCTACCGCCACCTCGTTAATGGCATAGGCCAAGAGATCGGTTTCGCGAACCAGATCGGTCCGACCGTTATACTCCAAGATGGTGTCTCCCTTTTCTAATCCAGCCTTCTTTGCGCGATCATG
>JANMNR010000592.1:0-1969 GCA_031368325.1 Pirellula sp. | reverse complement strand
TTGCAAGATGATCTGAAACGTACCGTAATTGACCCCGACCAAACGGGTGAATTCGGCACTTTTCTTGTGCTGGTACTTTTCATAAAGGCTCATGCGCTAAGTTTAGCAGAGTGAACACTTATTTTGGAAAGACATCTAATGGAAAAAGCAGGCGCTCGAAGCCTTGCCCGATACGTTCTCGGTTCGGCGTGATCGCGTCGCCGAAGACGAGGAAGCTCTCAAGGCTCAACTCTACCAACAGATCGGGCAACTCCAAGTCGAACTGGACTGGCTCAAAAAAAAAAGCTGGCTCGCTGCTCTGAAGAAAAACGCCTCTTGATTGAGCCAGGGCACGAGAGCTTGAGTCTGGCTCGACAATGTCAACTGATCGGGTTACCGCGTGCGAGCTTTTATTATCAACCGCAGCCGGAGAGCGAAGAAAACTTGCTGCTGATGCGCATGCTGGATGAGCAATACACGCGCACACCGTTCTACGGCATTCGGCGCATGACCGCCTGGCTTGCGACGCAAGGTCATCAAGTCAATCACAAACGAGTGGCACGCACGGCTCGCGATTGATGGGCTTGGAAGCGATTTATCAAAAGCCGCGCTTGTCGCAACCCGGTGTCGGGCAGCAAATTTATCCGTACCTGCTGCGAGGTTTGAAAATCGAACGCAGCAATCAAGTGTGGAGCACGGACATCACTTATATCCGCTTACACGGCGGCTTCGTTTACCTGACAGCGGTGATTGATTGGTACTCGCGCTATGTCCTGTCGTGGGAACTTTCGACCACGCTGGAAACGGATTTCTGCACCAGCGCCTTGCAGCAGGCGCTGGCACAAGCGACGCCGGAGATTTTCAACACGGATCAAGGCGTTCAATTCACGAGCAACGCTTTCACCAGCATTCTCAAAGAACGGAAGATTGCGATCAGTATGGATGGACGCGGTCGAGCATTGGACAACATCTTCGTCGAGCGACTATGGCGCAGCGTCAAATATGAAGAAGTCTACCTGTACGATTACGAAGGTGTCCCCCAAGCCATTGCAGGCTTGGGCAAATACTTCGACTTCTACAACTGCGAGCGGCTTCATCAGTCGCTCAACTATCAAACCCCGGCAGCCGTCTACCAGCGGCAGCCGATATAAAATGGATCACCAGCGACCCACCTTAATTTGACTGATTTTTTGTCTAGACAATGGGGTACACCTTACATCTCGACATTAACAACTATTTCGAAGCGGTCAATGTTTGGAATCGGGAAGAAATTGAGAAGCGATCTAAAACATTAGCCAACCTTGCGCTTACAATTTGGCCTTATTTTGGCGATGAATCTACATCGAAGACGAACGAAGTATACTGCGAACGGGCATAGATTGAGCTTTTGGTACTGTCATTACAAAAGCTTAAAGCGCTGTCAGGTTTGAACTTTCAGCGTTTTTGAAAAAACTCAGATTGTGACCGTGCGCGGTATAGCTCAACTAATTGCGGATAATGTCACAGGAAAAATTCCGAAGACGGTTAGGTTCCTTGGGCAGAGCTTTGCTGTCGCATCTTGGCGAGATGTTCTTGAGAAAACACTGAATGCAATTGGCGAAGTGGAACCAGATGCTTTCGCAAATTTAGCCCAAGAATATCCGCGTTTTATTAGCAAAGAGGCCACTAGCTTGCGCCAATGTAGATCGCTTTCTAACGGCTACTTCATTGAAGTTCATCTATCTGCCAAAAGCATCTACCGCTTTTCCCTCCAGGCGCTTGCGTCAGTGGGTTTATCAACTGAAGATTGGAGCGTCGAGGCTGCTAGTTGAGCACTGGTTATGCTTTCAGGTATTGCCAATATGCCTTGGGTTGAAGCGTTTTCTTTCAGTGTTCTCTCAACCCAAGGATTGCACAATCGCAAAGCCCTAACAGCAGCCCGTAACGTCAGGAGTCATCTGAGATGAAGACCGCTGATGAACTTGGCTTCCTACCGCCGCATGGAAATTAC
>JANMNR010000521.1:0-5889 GCA_031368325.1 Pirellula sp. | reverse complement strand
AAGGGTAAGTGACATAAAACTAAGAGTAGTTTTAATACGAGTTGACTCACTTAAGAGATATTTGTCCAGCATGGCACGTAAAGTCATCATTGATTGCGATCCCGGGATTGACGATGCAGTTGCGTTGATCATGGCCTTGTTCGATCCCCGGTTGGACGTGGTGGCGGTAACCGCATGTTCCGGAACCGTGGAATCGGAGCGTAGCATTCAGAACATTTTGGGTCTTTTGGAGAAACTGGACCCTCCGAGGTTTCCTCGCGTGGGTTCGGGGACCGACCCTGAGGATGCGCCCGTTTCGGACAATCGTCAAATGCATGGCGAGGACGGTTTGGGCAATTTGGGTCTTGCACCGGTCAATCGCCAACACATCATGACCAGCGAGAAACTGATCGCAGATCGGCTTCGGGCGGAACCAGGTGACATAACGATTTTGTGTTTGGGACCGTTGACTGGAATTGCACGGGCATTTCAAAGAGACCCCAGCATTATCGAAGCTGTGGACAAAATCATTATGTTGGGTGGCTCGACGCAGTGCATAGGGGACGTCACTGCCGCAGCTGAGTTTAACATGCACTTCGATCCCTCAAGTGCTTCGGCGGTGTTTCGATCGCCTACGACCAAGGCGTTGATTCCTCTCGAGATCACCAATCAGGTTGTTTTCGACATCAACCTATTGGGGATGCTGCCAACCAAACAAACACGTGCAGGAGCGTTGCTTCATACGATGCTTCCTCATTTGTTTAGGTCGTATCGCCAGCACCGGGCTCAAGAAGCGATCACGTTGCAAGCTACGCTCGGTATCGTCTATTTGGTCGAGCCGATTCTATTCAAATCAGAACAGTTCTCGGTCGACGTCGAGGAACTCGGCGAGTTGACTCGGGGAGCCACGATTGTGGATCGTCGCCCGTTTGCCGTAGGTCGGCGCGACTTGGAGATCGTAACGACTGTCGATGCGGACGCAGTCCGCGACTGCGTGATCAACGGCTTGAAGTTTGCGGGCCAATGCACTGGGGGACTCTAACTCCGTGACCCGTTCTCGCATTGGTCCGTTAGCGTTGGAGTCTCCGCTTGGCGAACGCGGTTCGAATGTCTTTCGGGCCGTGCACATGCAACAAAAAGCGCAGGTAGTAGTTCGTGTATTCTCGATTCCATTGGGCATGACGCCTGAGTCGAAGCAAGAATTCGCTGAACAATTGGAGAGCCTGAAGTCTCTGCGTCATCCAGGAATTGTTCGTTGTTACGGGGGTGGATTCGATGCCAAGGATGCATATCTCGTATACGAGTTGATGCAGGGTGAATCGCTTGCTGCAGCGTTAAAGCGTCGCGAGCGTCTGCCATGGGAATCGGTGCTGGACTACGGATTGCAGCTTTGTGAAGCCCTGCAATACTCGCATGAATCAGGCTGGATTCACGGGCGCATCCGACCTGACAAAATCATTGTTTCGGAGGACGCGAACAAGGTTAAGATCAGCGACTTTCGACGTGGACCAGGGCAACCGGTCATGTTGACGCTTGATCAGTTTGCCTATTCAGCACCGGAAACGATTGGAAGCCAGGCGACTTTTAACGCTGCAGCGGATTTGTATAGCATTGGTGCCGTTATGTACCATGCGATCACAGGCCAGCCACCTTTTAGCGGCGACACACCGATCTTGGTCAAACAAGCGATTGTTGCTACCAGTGTTCCCCCGGTCGCTTCCCTCGTTTTTGATTGCCCGGGATGGTTGAGTGCTATTGTGGAGCAACTGCTCAATAAAGATCCCTTGCGAAGACCTTATTCGGCTGCTGCTACGGCGATGGCGTTGCGAGAGGCACAGCGCAGGGCAACGGAGGGAATTGGAGTCGCGGAGCACGCGGTGTCTGGGTTCAGTGCGTTGCAAATGAATACGGATCGGGCGGAGGCAGAAGTTGCACTAGGTCGAAAGAAGAAAAAGAAACGCCGTGGGGATGGCGACGAGGCTTATGATCGCCCTGGCTTGTTTGAGCGACCGATCGTGCTAATCGGGTTGCTCGCAGCGGCCATTGCACTCATTACTTTTCTGGTTTGGCCTCTTAATGAGCAAACGCTTAGGGCTCGCGCGGAGAAGCTGATGGCAAACGAAGACATCAGCTCACACAACGAGGCTCAAGACAAGTACCTGTTGCAATTGATGGATCGGTTTCCGGATAGCGAAAGTGCGGTATGGGCTGGCGAGCAAATTTTGATCATTGAAATGGAAAACGCCGAGGCACGAATGCAAAACAACATTCGACGCCGACGCGACCCGTCCTCTGAGGGCGAACGCAAATACACGGAAGCCATGGAGACAAAGAAGTTTGGCGACCCGGCTACAGCCCTGGAAAAATTTGAGGGAATTGTCAACTTGCTCAAAAGCGAAGAAAAAGAACGACCGTTTGTTAACTTGGCCAAACGGCAAATTGCGGAAATCAAATCAAAGCCGCTTGGGAGTACCAACGAAGTGAAACGCTTTTTGATGGACAAGCTCGAGCAGGCCGAGAAGTTAATACAAAGTGGAGACGTTGTCGGAGCCAATCAAATTTGGAGGGCGATTGTAAACCTCTACAATGGCAACAAGGAATTTTTGCCCATTGTGGAAAAGGCACAAGCAAGGCTTGGCAATTCAAAAGGCTAGGGGATATTCAAACTTCTATGATCCGATTCTTCAAATTCTGTTTTAATGCCTCGATACAACCAGTCGCCGTTTGCAGCGGAAGGGGGCTGTTCGCACTACCCCTACTGTTTCGCTGCGCCCATGAGCGACGGACCAGAAGATTTGTGCCGTTGCACGTTCAGCCTAAAAGTTGGGCCTGCGTGGCGTCGTTCGTTGTCCTGACAGCACTATGCTTTTCAGGCTGCGATCGAACAAAAGCGACCAAGGAGGATGCTGGCAAATTAGCAGCGAGCAAGGAAGTAGAGAGCAAGGAAGTAGCAAGCAAAGAAGAGAAAACCACAACTCAAGGAAATTCGCCTTCTGCCGGGACAACAGCGGCGCTATCGGCATCGAATCCCGCAGCCAGGTCCAAGCTCGAATCATGCTTCGCCCAATACAAGCGATTCAAGAGTTACGAAGACCGAGGTATCTTGAGCATACGCATCCCGACCGCCGATCCGACCGCACCGCGGGTGATCACGGAGCCGATGCGAGTCGCTTTTGAAGCTCCCAATCGGCTTGCGATTCAGGCTCGCGCTTTGAAGACGATGTGGTCGACATCGAATACATGGGAAGCTATCGTTGGAAAGAACAACATTAAGCCATTCGGATCGCAACGACTCGTCCGTCCACTTCCAGACGCCATCGATTTGACCTGGTTGATTGTGGATCACTTAGGTCCGCTGATTAATGACCCTGTTATGGGTTCACCCTTTCATTTGCAGTTGTTGTTTGATGAAAAACCACTGACCTATCTTCTGGAGCCGAGTTCTATCGTGACGCAGCTGGAGTCTGCTGATTTTGACTCTGCAAAATGCGAGCGTGTGCAAGTCGTTTGGAAGGGCCTAAGATGGATTTTTTGGATCGATCAAGAGACCCTTTTGCTCAGGAAATACGAAATACCTTCCCAGGGGATCATGATGTTGGTTCCGGGACTTCCTGCTGACTTTGATCCGGCCAAGTCGGAGCTGGCGGTTGAACTTGTTGGCGCAAGAGCAAACAAAGCAGTGGACTGGTCCGATTGGCAAATCCCAAATCAACCAGATGACATTCCAGTTCGGCGATTCATCGACGCACCGCCTCGCAATACGCCCCCATTGATCGGCAAAACCCTGAAGCAATTCGATTTGCTGGATGCAAACAAAAAAACCATCTTGGATTCTGCTCAGCGAACGAAACCCATCACGGTTCTGTGCTGGATCAACAATGATGAAATCAGCGAGCAGTTTGTAAAGTACTTGTTTGACATTCAGCGTGAGCTCGAAAAGCGAAAGTTAGATTACAGTGCGGAATTGGTTCTCGTTTCACAAGGAAATCCGTTAGAGTTGCAGGAAGCACTAAAAAAATGGAACTGCAAGCTTCCGTTAGCAATCGACACTGCAAACTTGACCAAAACACTTTTCATGGTTCAACGTCCGCCTGCCATTGTGGTCCTAGACAAAAGAGTTCGTGTTCAGCACTTCGACGAATTCGGCAATATCGGCTTCATCCCCAATATTGTGGAAGACCTGCAACGCGATGTTGATATCGCTTCCCGAAGACTGCAATTAGCAATACACGATGAAGCTAGATACAATTCGAGGTTGCATCGATCGATGATCGATAAATCGCAGACAGACAAGCTGCAGCCTATCGAAGACTTTCCTTTCGTTTTTCATGAGCCCAAGGAGAACTGGCACGAGTCGTTTGGCGAGGCCGTGATTGCAGCCAGCAGCGAGCACTTTTATCCACAAGTGGGCCGACCAGACGATGCATTGAATCTGTTCGCCGCCGATGCCACTCGGCATCGGGTGATGTCTGTTCTAGATGAAAGTGGGCATGTATTTAGGGTTGATAACACCGGTGCAAAGACATTGCTCGCGACCCTGCCAACCGAACAGGCAGCTAACCCGAAACGTCTTCATGTTTTGCCGGATCCCTGGACACATCGTTGGATTGCCATTGTCCCAGAGGGATTGCCTCGTTTCTGGCTTATTGATGGATCGGCGAGCTTAAGTAATGGACCAGCTGATGCGACACAATACGATCTCGACGAGAATGAAACTCCATCAACATTTGCCTGGACAATGAAGGATGGAGTGCCAAGTCTGTGTATTGCAACGACCGCATCCAAATTGAGAGTTTTGGACCCGCAGACAGGGAAACGGTTTAGTTCTCCCACTTCGCCAATTGCATCGATTGTTCCAATCATCAATAACCGGGGCGAGTGTATTGGTTGGAACGCAATTAAGACCGATGGGGAGATTGAAGAGTTGGAGGATTTTCGATCCTCCTCTTTCCCATCGGATGGCATCCAGCAACCCAAAAGCTTACGGTTTATCCCGCAGGTGAGTGGTTGGGAATGGGGAAGCCATCAAAACCAAGGTGTATTGTTGGCAATGGCAACCCTACCAAGCGGCGAGGCAGGCACCATACTTCAATCGCGGTTGTTTGAACCGTTGCTGCGTCACCCGCTGTCGGTTCGACCAGAACAGTGCCGAGTTCTCTCCTCGACAAAAGCGTATGATGGCACGCTCTATTGGCTGTCCACTGCACCCAATCGCGTGTTGCACCTGCAAACCGCCGATGGTTTCGGAGTCGACCAGATGAGCCTCGGAAAACGAATTATTGGTGCAGGAATTTATCCTGACGGCAAAAATTTACGATTGGTATTCGCGGTTGATACCGAAGTGAACTGTTGGACAATTGCCGTTCCGGAACCGCCTAGCGGTGCTGAGGCTGAACAGGCACCTGCACCGGAGTCTGTTGTGGGTAAGTCGCCGGAGACGCCTCGTGCTTAGCCTCGCGCGCAACCTAAGTGGTATAGTCTTCGTCTTACTTTCATGCTTTGTTTTCGTCGTATTGGATGCATCAACTCGCTTTGCGGTGGCTTATCCGCAAGACCCTTTTGAGAGTGAACCATTTCAAGCGGTAATCGTTTCGATCGAATCCCAATTAGCGATGATCGAGGAAGGAGTTTTGAAAAGGTCCGATCCGAACGCTGCAGACACCCTCTCGGCGCTGAGGCTCGCCCTGGATTTCCATCCCCCTGGGAGACAGCGGTTTGTGTTGTCAAGAAATCCAGATGCATCCAAGCTTGCGGTCGACCGAATCAGAAAGCTCTTTGAAAGCAAAGAGGCATTGACCGAATTCAGAAAGGGCTTGGATTCGATAGCTACCCTATTAGATCAAGCGGCGGGTTCGGCGGAATCGAAGCGAGACTGGGAGTTGGGGTACCGTTTGCGGTGGCTCGCGGCAG
>JANMNR010000554.1:0-11715 GCA_031368325.1 Pirellula sp. | reverse complement strand
CTTTCCAATCGCCAAGATCGCTGCCAAGCTTGCCGTTGGATTTCGTTTATGGGAGCTTCAAAATGACATCACAAAGAAAACGCAGGCTTGTTTCGAACCAACCATCGACTATGTAGTTACCAAGATTCCGCGGTTTGCATTCGAGAAGTTTCCAGAAGCCGACTCCACTTTGACGACTCAGATGAAGAGTGTCGGCGAAACCATGGCGATCGGTCGGACGTTCAAAGAGTCGTTTCAAAAAGCGTTACGTGGGCTCGAGGTCGGTGCCTTTGGTTTTGGAGCGGACAGCAAGGATCTTTGGTTTACAGATCGACGTCCCGACGACGAAGAAATCCGAAGCAAGCTATCGCGACCCAATGCCGAGCGCGTTTGGTACATCCGCTACGCCATGTTGGGTGGCATGAGTATCGACGAGATCTATTCCATTACCAACATCGACAAGTGGTTTTTGGATCAGCTGAAAGAGCTGGTCGAAATTGAAAATAGATTGCGAGACATCGGCTCGCTTGCCGGTATGGATGCGATTACGATGCGTCAAGTCAAGCAGTTTGGCTTCTCGGATCGGCAACTCGCGACCTTGCTCAATAGCGATGACGGCGAAGTTCGTGAATGGCGAAAATCGCATGGTGTTATAGCAACCTACAAGTCGGTGGATACATGCGCTGCCGAGTTCGAGGCATATACGCCGTACTATTACAGTACGTACGAAACCGAAAATGAGACGCCGCCCAAGGGAGACAAGAAACGCGTGATCATTCTTGGTGGCGGCCCAAATAGAATTGGCCAGGGAATTGAGTTCGATTATTGTTGTTGCCACGCAAGTTACGCCCTCCGCGAGCTTGGTATCGAATCCATCATGGTCAATAGTAACCCAGAGACGGTTAGTACCGACTATGACACGAGCGACATGCTTTTCTTTGAGCCGCTCACAACCGAAGATGTGCTCAACATCGTCGACACGGTCAAACCGGACGGAGTGATTGTTCAATTTGGCGGCCAAACACCTCTCAACTTGGCCAGAGCGTTAGCTAACGAAGGTGTGCCAATTATTGGCACAAGCGTGGATACGATCGAGGACGCCGAAGATCGAGAGAAATTCCAGGTCTTGCTCAACGAGTTAAAAATCAAGCAGCCGGCCAATGGCATTGCAAGAACAATGGCTCAAGCCCGGTCCGAGGTTCAGAAGATTGGCTTCCCGTGTTTGGTACGTCCCAGTTTCGTACTGGGCGGGCGGGCGATGGAAATTTGCTACGACCATTCCCAGTTTGAGCGATTTGTGGCGGAGGCGTTTGTGGTCGCGCAAGGCCAACCTGTCCTGATCGATCGATTTCTCGAGGACGCGACAGAGGTTGACGTCGACGCAGTTTCGGATGGCGACGATGTCATCATTATGGGAATCATGGAGCACATCGAAGAAGCGGGCGTGCACTCCGGCGACTCCGCTTGCGTGATCCCGTCGTTCTCATTGAGCCAGGAGGTACTGACCGAGATCAGGCAAGCGACCGATGCGATGGCGAGACGATTGAAAGTCATCGGATTAATGAATGTGCAGTTTGCGATCAAAGAGGAGGATGGCAAATCGATCGTTTATGTTTTGGAGGTAAATCCGCGAGCGAGCCGGACGGTACCGTTCGTTGCGAAAGCGACCGGAACGGCAGTCGCCAATATCGCCACCAAAGTCATGGTAGGTATGAAACTCAGGGACTTGGGCATTACAAGCGAACCGATCCCACGAAGCGTCTCGGTGAAGGAGTCGGTGTTTCCATTTCGAAAGTTTGCTGGGGTCGACATTGTTCTGGGGCCCGAAATGCGAAGCACGGGCGAGGTCATGGGAATTAGCGATGAGTTTCCGATCGCTTTCAACAAGAGTCAGATAGCGGCTGGAGTTGTGTTACCGAGTTCGGGCAACGTGTTTTTAAGTATTGCTTCCCGGCATCGCGTCGGCATAACCGACATGGCGCAGCAATTGCATGACATGGGATACAAACTTCTTGCAACGGCGGGAACCGCTCAGGTACTGGAACGTGCCGGCATTCCCGTTTCGAAAGTCAAGAAGCTTGGCGAAGGGAACCCAAACTTGATCGACTATCTCAAGAATGACGAGGTATCGCTCATTATCAACACACCGAGTGGCAAGGGAGCGCGGACCGACGAAGGTCGAATACGTGCTGCAGCCGTTCAATCGGGAGTCCCGTGCATTACAACGGTAGCAGCAGCCCGAATGGCGGTCGAAGCTATGCTCGTCATGCGAACCAAGCCTATGACCGTAATGTCGTTGCAAGAACGATTTGCCAACTAGGCTTGAATGGCGTGGGAAGTCACCTTCCAACGCCCCGGTTTCTAGGTCTCAATCGTCAACGCTCACTCCTTTATATCGATCATGGCTCGCGAACTTTCGACAATTAGAAACATCGGCATCATTGCCCACATTGACGCTGGCAAAACCACGGTCACTGAGCAGATGCTATACATGAGCGGTACCAAGCATCGTGCGGGTGCGGTCGATTCAGGGACAACCGAGACGGACGACGATCCAGAGGAACAGCAACGAGGCATCACAATCTTTGCCGCTTGCGTAACCTTTCATTGGAAGGATTGCACGGTCAACTTATTGGACACGCCGGGCCACGTGGACTTTACGGCCGAGGTGGAACGATGCTTGCGAGTATTGGACGGTGCGGTAGTAGTCTTCAGCGCGCGTGAAGGGGTCGAAGCACAAAGTGAGACCGTTTGGAGACAAGCCAACAAGTACGGTGTACCACGCATCGTTTTCATCAATAAACTCGATCGCGAAGGAGCCGATTTTTATAGAGTACTAGAAGAAATCGGTCCCAGGTTGAACGCGGAACCGGTAGCGATCCAAATACCTGTTGGACAAGGACCGTCGCACACGAGCGATCCATTTCAAGGCATCATTGATTTGATCGATTTGAAGCTACTGAGATTCAACAAGGAGGATCAAGGAAAGACGGTGCTCATAGAAGAGATCCCGAAAGAGCTGTTGGGGGATGCCATGGATTGGCGAAATGTCCTGCTCGAGAAACTATATGTTCATAGCAGCGAAATGATGGAATTGGCGATGGAGGAAAAGCCCATTCCAAATGAATTGATTCGCAGCGCTTTGCGAGACGCTTGCATTGGACTAAAGCTGCAGCCCGTGCTTTGTGGCTCAGCCCTCCACGGTGCTGGCGTCCAACCCTTGCTCGATGGCGTGGCGAAATATCTTCCGTGTCCGCTTGATCGGCCTCCGGTAACTGGAGTCGATCCCAAAAAGCGGGACAAGGCACTGCAACGAAAGCCGGATCCGAAGGACCCTTTTTGCGCATTGGTTTTTAAAGTCCTACCAGCCAAAACAGGCGATATGTTTTGGATACGCGTGTACTCCGGCAAGCTTGACTCGAATTCTCGCGTCTACAATCCCAATCGCGACAAAAAGGAAAACGTTGCACAGCTTTGGCAGATTCACGCTACAAAACGCGAACGCCAAGGGCAGATCGATTCACTCCAATGCGGCGATATCGCCCTGATCATTGGGCCTCGCGATTCGATTACCGGGGATACGCTGTGCGATACCCGCGACATGATCGAGCTGCCTTCGATTCAGTTTGCTCAATCCGTGATCTCCATGGCTATCGAACCCGAGAATGCGACGGAACGAAAGAAACTTGCCGAGGTCTTGGAGATGCGAAAGCGACAGGACCCGACCTTTCATGCAATGGAGAATCCCGAGTCTGGCCAGACGCTTATTAGCGGTATGGGTGAGTTGCATCTAGAGGTTATCAAGAACAGCCTTGTTCGCGACCATCAGCTCAATGTTAAATTTTATAAGCCTCGCGTAAGCTACCGTGAGACGGTAGGCAGTGTTACGGAAGTTGTCGGGGAATGCAATCGCCAAGTAGGTTCGCAACAATTGTTCGCGAGACTGAACGTTCGCTTTGAACCACTCGAGGATGTCTCGGCCAAAGTCATTATTTTGGACCGAACGCCGATCGAAAAGATGCTACCCGAAAACCTTCGTCAAGCGGCGCTGGAAGAACTCAAAAACCGATCTGAGGGAGGTGGTCTCATTGGCTCGTTCCCTTTAACCGGAATGCGAATTAGTATTCTAGGCGGAGAGATTGCCGAAGTCGGTTCGGACGAGGTCGCATTCAAAATTGCCGCAAACAATGCATTCGATGAAGGCTTGAGGGTAGGCGGGCCGACGTTGCTTGAACCCGTGATGAAAATGGAGATTACGACACCGCCGGATTACATGGGGGAGATAGTTGGTGACTTGCAACAGCGTCGCGGTTTGATCGAACGAACCGAGACACGAGGTGCCATTTCCAACATAACCGCATTGGCACCGCTTAAAGAGTTGTTTGGCTATTCCAGCGCCATCCGTTCGCTCAGTCAGGGGCGCGCAGGCTGCTCAATGGAACCGCACGGCTACCAGATTGCCCCCAAGGAAGATGCGGAAGCGTTTGCGCTCTAATGTTTATTTCATTGGACGGTATCGACGGTGCGGGCAAATCGACGCAAATCGATTTGCTTCGAAAGTATCTCGAATCAAAAGGCCATCGAGTCGTTTGTTTCCGTGATCCCGGATCGACCAAGCTAGGGGAAGCAGTACGCGAGATCCTGTTGCATCGCGAGGATATTCCGTTGGCGGGTACGTCGGAGATGCTGTTGTACATGGCAGCTCGCGCACAATTGGTCGCCGAACAGCTTCGTCCTGCTCTCGCGGAGGGAGCGACAGTGATATGCGATCGATTTCTGTTGGCCAACGTCGTCTATCAAGGAGTAGCTGGTGGGCTTGATGTCGACGATCTGTGGTCGGTAGGTAAGTGCGCTACGGGTGGCCTGTCACCGCATGCGACGATCGTTTTAGACCTTGATCCAGAAATAGCTTTCAAGCGGATCCAGAGAGGCCACGATCGGCTTGAAAAGCGTGGCCTCGACTATTTCCGGATGGTTCGGAAAGGGTTTTTGGACCAGATTGCAAGAGCCGGCGCGAAATTCGTTACGGTTGATGCTGGGCAAGAGATCGAACAGATCCATCTTGAAATTGTTCGATTCGTAGAAAAGTGTTCTGTCACGCCAGTAGACTGACTTTCGGCTCATTCGATGCGAGTAGTGGGGCACGCCTGAACTTCCACCCCAATATTTGTGTCCCTGCTACGAATCCGAAGTAGAACACTTCAAGAGTTCCAACGCACACGCCAGATCCTGCAAGGAAATGGATTAGGAATGCATTTATGGATACACCCGATCAAGTCTTTTCATGGGTCTTTGCTTTAATTGTCATGTTGGCAGCGGCACCACGGGCTAGCGAATTTTTGCAGAAGGTCCAAAAAGCGAGGGTGGAAGGCCAGCTAAAGTTGGAAATGCTAAATCGAGGATTTTCTGCGGATGAAATTGTTCGATCGATTTTGTCGCAATGTGAGCGCGAGTTACCATCCCAACGGGTCTAAACGCAGATGAACACTCAGGACATTTCCGCATTTTTTGTCTATGGAACTCTGAAAAAATCTTATCTCCGCGGCGGGCTTTGGCCCCGCAAACCACTACGAATCTTTCCGGGGACAATTCAGTCGGATCTGTTTGATTTAGGATCGTATCCTGCCGCCTCACCTGGCCTTCAGTGGCTCTTAGGCGAGATTTGGGAGTTCCAACTTGAGGACATGGAACCAACCATCGCCGAGCTTGACCAAATTGAAGGCTATTACCCTGGCCGTAAAACAAACGAATACAATCGCCATGTGGTAACCGTCGAATTTAACGGCCCGGACAACACACCACATCAGACACAAGCCTATGCATATTTTGCGGCTCAATCAAAGCAACTGGAAGTCGCACGAAAAATACGCCCGTTTTTGCAGTTTCTGGGGCGACCAGTGGCAGCTTGGCCTGATTCGATTTCTCGAGTGCCCTCAAGTTTTTCTGAGGAATAGTCGTCCAATCCGAACTTTCATTCGTATTCGACTAGACGCTACAATGAAATCAGTTCCTTTCGGGTTCTGAGTTCAGAAACTCTTGCCACGCATGTCCGCCTAAGACCAGGTTCCAAAATGACTTCAACCAAGCATGTTTTTCGACTCAATGTTCAAGAAAGTATCCTTCGACGGAGGCGGCGCAGATTCGCTAGCATACTAACAGTTGGAGCATTTGTTGGGAGTCTGTTCTTTTCCCAGAGCGTTGACGCACAGGAGGGAACTACTCAGACTCCCCAAACGAAGAAGCCGGCTGAGGTTATTATACCCAAGGCATTTGATGGCGAAGAAGACTTTGAGGAAGCATGCCGCCTGCGTTTAAACGTCGACTCGCTTGATACGATCAAGGAGATTATTGCACTGGCCAAATCGGCATTGAAGAAAGGGCTTGATAAGACGGACGAAGAATCCGCAAAGAAACTGATCGCTTCCACTTATTTGCAAAAGACTCAGGAAGTGGCTCGCACCATCGTACCTGGGATGTCTGTGGCAAGACAAAACAAGATTGTGAATGATCTACTTGGCGATCTTGGAGAAGCCATCGAGTTCGATCCAAAGCTTGCAGATGCTTATCTGGTGAAATTCCAGCTTCATGCCAGTCGCAAGGACGTTAACGCAGCCAGACAGACAGCCAACGACGGCATAGCCGCGCTGATGCCAGTAGTCGATGCCAAGCAGGCCGACGCCGAAACGAAAGTCAAACTTAGCCGGCTTTTGATGGCTCGTGCTGGCACGCAAGCGGATAAGACAGAAGCCGAATCCGACTTAAAAAAATCAATCCAATACGACGCAAATAACCAAGCGAGTATTGCAGCCCTCGGGCAACGAATGATCCAGAGTGCACGCGTCGACGAGGCGATTGAGTTTTTTCAGGGTATCTTAGTCTCGAACCAAGAAAACGAAGTGCTGATCCAGTTTACAGCCGAGCTTTTGGCAGCAAACAAAGATCGGATCAAAGACTCCCTGGAATTGCTAAATGAAAAAATCAAATTGCTACCCAATTCTATCGCCCTTTTGAAAACCCGCGCCAAGGTGCATGGGGTCAACAAGGAATCCGACTTGGCAAAGGCGGATTTGGATCGCGTGGTTGAACTCTCTAAAAACGATGTTGAGGGACTTCTTTTGCGTGCGAAAGTCGCTATCGACTTGGACGATCTCGAGGCGGCGAAGCGGGACGTAGATAGCTTAGTCGAACTGGCACCCGACCGAGTCGATGTCATTCTAATGCGGTCGCAAATTGCAATTGAACAGAAACGGTATGGCGATGCAATCAACGACCTGCGGTTAATACTCAAGGACCAGCCAAAGGAATCGCCAAGCATCGAACTTCTTATGCAACTCGGGTTGCTTTACTCGATGGACGATCGTCCTACCGAAGCGATCAAAGTGTTTGGGCAAGTGACCAAACTGGACGCCGAGTACTGGCAAGCGTATCGCATGCGGGGTGATACGCTGCTGGCAATGAAGGAGTATTCCAAAGCGATTGCAGACTTCGAAAAGGCCTTGAAACTCGCTCCAGATGACAGTGAAGAACGGTCAGGGATTTTGAACAATCTTTCGTGGACCCTATCGACTAGCCTTGAAGACGATGTTCGAAACGGCAAGCGAGCCTTAGAGCTTGGATTGGAGGCGTGCGAATTAACCCAATACAAGAAACCTCACATTCTTAGTACGCTGGCGGCTGCTTATGCAGAAACGGGCCAATTCGAAAAAGCCGTTGAGTGGGCACAAAAGGCTGTCGATTTGGGCCGCGAAAGCAAAGAGCCTCAGTTGGAGCAATTGGAAGCTGAACTCGAAAGCTATAAGAAAAAGGCACCATGGCGAGAACGAACTGAGACCAAGCAGAATAAAGTTCCACTTGCACCACGCAACTCCGGCGTCGATACCTAAAAGTGAACCTCGTTTGACGTCGAGCCTTGTTAACGTCGAGGCTCGTTTGATGTTAGCTACGGTTGACGTCGAGCTTCGTTTGACGTCGAGCTTCATTTGACGTCGAGCCAGCGGCGAGACTGATCATCGTTGCCCGACCCGATACTATTAGGGCACTACAGGAGGGAGGCGCTGGTCTAGCGAAGCGAATGCCACCGACATTGTAGTCGGCACAGTTCATCGACCACAAAGCGGTTGCAAATCCATCTAAGACCAGTCCCGGTTAACTCTGCATTGTTCATGCAGAGCGGAACCGCCGCTCTGCGGCCCCTAGCTACTCATTCATAGTCGATTGTGCATTCTACAATGTTCTGCTATTCGACTCAGGGGCCGTCTCAGATGACGGAACCAGCTTCGACGTTGTTTCGGCAGGTTTGAGAATTGCTGTATCGAGTTCGATTTCTCGTCCCATGCTTTCGTGCTCGATGGAGTGGTGCAGGTACTGAACCGCTTCGTCGATCGTGTCTGCTTGCATCAACAAGAACTCGCCCTTACGAATCAACTTTAGTGCCCGGTCCACTGCATTCTGCCAGCCTTGCATTTCGTGAATCTCTTTCACGCGTTTGCCGCCGTCCATGCCTTTTTTGAACAAGGACATGATTTCGCCAGGCTGTCTTCCTCGAAGATATTGATCTTCGTAAAGGATGATTCGGTCGAAATGGTCAGCCAGAATTTCCCCTTGGCGAATCATGTCCACATCGCGTCGATCGCCAGCTGCAGAATAGATGACCGTTCGACTTGGGTGCGGGAACTGATCCAGCGTCTCAGCGATGGCCAATAAGGACGATTGATTGTGACCATAATCGACTACGACGGTCGCGCCATGGATCTCCATAAGGTTGAAGCGGCCAGGAACTTTGTCCATATGCGACGAAAAGGATTCAAGTCCCAGTCTTATTTGTTCACAGGGCATTCCCAATGCCCAACAGGCACCAGCGGCAGCCAAAACGTTTTCTACCTGGAATCCGATTCGACCATTGTGCGTGAGTGGAATGCGATCCAAAGTGAGAAGAACAAAATCTGTATCCCCTTCGGCAAGTATGACGGAGTTGTCTCGCACAAATGCTCCGCGCCCGCCTTTGGCTCTGTGAGCCGCAAGGACCGGATCATTCCCATCCAGGGCAAAGAAGACGACACCGCCCTTACATTTCTCAGCCATTTCCGCCGTTAGCGGGTCGCTGGCCTTCAGAACTCCGTAGCCGTTTTTGTGGACAGCTTCGATGATACAGCGTTTCACACGAGCAAGCTGCTCGATGGTTTCGATGTCGGCCAGACCGAGATGGTCACCTTCACCTATATTCGTAACGACACCGACATCGCACATATCGAAACCGAGTCCTTCGCGAAGGATTCCGCCTCGAGCTGTTTCAAGTACCGCAGCTTCGACGGATGGGTTCATAAGCACCGAGCGGGCACTTTGAGGTCCGCTGCAATCCCCCGAGTCAATTCGTCGACCAGCAATGTAGATTCCGTCGGTGCATGTCATGCCAACCTTTTTGCCAGTGCATGCAACCATGTGGGCGATCAATCGCGTCGTTGTCGTCTTTCCATTGACCCCGGTGACACTGACGATCGGAACCCGGCCATTGCTTACAACTCCACTGTTGGAGGAGGGGTACATCATTTCGATGATGGATTGCCCGACTGGACGCGGGGTTCCTGAGGAAGGCTCGATGTGCATACGCAAGCCTGGGCCAGCATTGACCTCGACAATCACTCCGCGTTGTCCTTGGAGCGGTTGGGTGATGTCTTGGGCGACAACATCAACGCCAGCGATATCCAATCCGATGACCCTGGCGGCCTCGACACATTGCCGAGCGACGTCCGGGTGTACTAGATCCGTTACGTCCGCTGCAGTCCCACCTGTGCTAAGATTGGCGTTGCGACGTATCAAGACTTTCTTGTTGAGTGGAGCGATCGTGTCTGGTGTAAGCCCCTGCTCTAACAACACACCCAAGGCCACAGCATCGATCTTGATTTTGCTAAGTGAGGTACTATGACCGTCGCTTCGCCGCGGATCCTGATTGACAACGTCAATCAATTCTTGAACGGTCGATTGTCCGTCCCCGATGACATGTGCTGGTTCACGCCGCGCGGCAGCTACCATCTTTCCACCGATGACTAGAACCCGATAGTCATCGCCGGGTGCATGGCGTTCGCAGATAATCGAACTACCTTCTTCGCGAGCTGCTGCATACGCAGCTTCAACTTGCTGACGATCTTGAAGGTTTGTCGCAACGCCTCTGCCATGATTGCCGTACTGTGGCTTCACTACAACGGGCAACCCTATATCTTCGGCTGCTTCCCAGGCGTCTTCCGCACTTTCAACAGGGCGTCCCTCAGGTGTTGGAACTCCAATCGTTTTGAGCAACATGCGAGTCAAATCTTTATCCTGCGCGATCGACTCTGCAATCGCGCTCGTGCTGTCCGCTTCCGCAGTGCAAATCCGTCGTTGAAGATGGCCATGGCCTAATTGAACGAGACTGCCTTCGTTCAATCGTCGCCATGGAATGCCGCGTGCACGCGCTGCCTCAACGATAGCCTTGGTACTCGGTCCGAGGCAAACGTCATATCCGAATTCCTTAAGCTTTTCGACCTCGGCATGCACATCAAACGGTGTGTCGTGAACGGCAGCAAGGATGAGCTCGAAACCTTTCTCGATGCAAGCAAGCCCCAACTTTTCTTCCTTGTAGGCGATTGCGACTTTGTAAATGCCATCAACGTTGGATTCGCGGGCACGGCCATAACCAACGGGGGTACCAGCAAGCGACTGAAGCTCCAACGCAACATGTTCAAGGATATGTGCCATGTACGTTCCGCGACGCAGGCGTACAAAAAAACCACCACGTTCGCCAACGCTGCAGCGGTGTTCGACCATTGTTGGCAGCCATGCCATGAGTCGCTCGTTGAATCCCGGAATCATTTCCGAAGAAGTATCCTTGAGTTCTTCTAGGTCGACCCAAGCTTCGAGCACTGGGAAATTTGCCCAGATGTTCGGACCTCGGAGTTTATTCACCTTGAGAATCTGCATGACTTCCTCTGTTTACCTTGGTTGTTGATTGGAGAGAATTGCTTGCACTCTATTGTGTTCGGAACTTGCTGCCGGCGATATATCCAGCAACTTGATTTTCCCTTCCCACGATTAGTTCGCCTGATCCACGATGAAGACGAGCCTAAGTGTTTGCGTTCTGAGAATGATCACGTTGCAAACCGTGGGCCAAGGGCATTCTGTTTCGTATTGTGATTCATTTCCACTGTGAAAATCGTAAAAGGTGTCTTCAGCCTTAATTTTTGCCTTCTGCGAGCTGCCGTCGATTCGACGGCACCCTTGAATCACAATGAAGGCAAACCGTTTTTGTTTTTCGGGAAGGGATGGAAACACGACCCAAACGGGCCAAATTCAACATCGACTAGACGCATTTTTCGCTGCAACCCAAAAACCAAGACCAACGATAATCAAGTTTGAAGAAAACTCCCCACTTTTTCCGCATCAATGAGGAAAAGGAAATTGCTTCGGAGGAATTTGGTCGAAAAATGTCGGTTGGACTTGTCCAAAGCTACCCCTCAGCATTAAACTCATCCTCCCAAATTCATCGACAGCCGGTTGATACATTTGCCAAAGTGGCGGAATCGGCAGACGCGCTGGACTCAAAATCCAGTGTCCTTAACAGACGTGTGGGTTCGATTCCCACCTTTGGTACTGGCCGATTGTCGACGAAGCTTGGATATTTGTACTTACTCAGATCGTATTTCACTCAGTTCGCAAGGCGACTGCTGACCGTATGCCAACCATCAATCAATTGGTTCGAAAAAA
>JANMNR010000460.1:0-2874 GCA_031368325.1 Pirellula sp. | reverse complement strand
CGGCACTCTGGAACCAATTTGCAAACATTGTGAGTGACCGTCTTGGTGCGGCACTCAGGAACGCATTTGGTTACAGTGTAAGGAACAACTTTGGTCAAGCACTGTGTTTCGTACTTTACGCAGTTGATTTCCTTGGTTTCGCAGGTTGGAACCCAGACTTTCTTGCAGATTGTCTTTGGTGGGCATTGAACGCATTCTACTCGGCAAGCGCCTGGGCAGTAAACGTTCTTGCAGGTCGATGGATCAAATGTCCATGTGCCTGGCTCACGTACCATCTTGCGAACGATTGGACCAGCAACTTCTTCCGAAGTTGTCTGCCAGCTTCCACCCTTGACCGTGACAGTCTTGGTGTAGTTGACAGGGTTGGTTACTGTGTAGTTTACAGTTCGTTCCTTAGTTTCTGTCACTGGAACCATAACCGTGTAGTTGATGACCTGCTCACGGGCTTCCATGACTCGGTTCATCACTGTGTAGTTGACAACCTTTTCGTGCGTTTCACGAACTGGCGTCATCACGGTGTAGTTCACTTCCTTTGAGTGTGTTTCGTACACAGGTCGTTTGACTGTGTAGTTGATCACCTTCTCGTGGGTTTCGCGAACAGGAACACAAACTGTGTAGTTGATGACCTTGCTGTGAGTTTCGTACACTGGGCGAGATACGTTGTACGTAACTTGCTTGGTGTGCGTCTCGTAGACAGGTCGTTTGACAGTGTAGTTGCGAACACCGGTGTGTGTTTCGCGAACTGGAACGTTGACCGAGTAGGAAACTTCCTTTTGGAGAGTTTCTCGCTCGTATCGAACGCTATTTACCGTCTTGTCTTCGTATACGACTTGGTTAACGGTTTTCATACCGGTAACTGTTTCTGGTTCGTAGACGATTTTCTTGACGGTTTTCATAACGGTGTAAGTGGATGGACCACAGGAGTCCACTACATTACATCCGCAGTTTTCATAGCTCGCACCGTTATAAGCGGCTTGAACTGAACCAGCACTAAATGCAGCCATCATCGCTGCAATCGCTGGAAGAGCCAATAGTTTTTTCATTTCCTTCTCCCTTGAACGTTTGCAAAACCACGCAGGACACTAGTATCAAACGGGACGATGCTTTGCGGCTCGCCACTCCGTTGTTGCTTGGAGGTAGTTTCTGTTTGCAAGAGTCCGGTTGCACCGCTAGGGCTGCCAACAAATATGCTCTGGTCGATCCCGTCCATGGACGCCCTCGCATCGCGGTACTCCATCACGTCTAGTTGCGGCTCTACGTGATGGAATGTTTGCGTGCTCGGAGCGACTCGTCCGCTCGAACTTCTTCGAGGGCGTTCTTGACGAGACCGGAGCAACCAGCCCCTGGTTGGAACTGGACTCTAACTAATGGAAACTACTTCCCGACAGGCGACTTAGATCGACTGGTCAGGAAGCATGGACCAGGAAAAATGAACAGGTCGGGTAATTTAGATGGGGTGACCCGGAATGAGCTACGAAGTCTAACGAATGTAGCGATTAGTCGACTTATTCGGGTTCGAGTAAAGCGTGATAATTGTGGCGAAGACGCGCAGCCCAGCGTGTCGCTTATGCAAAATCCGAAAACGAAAAAAGGGGACCGTTGGTCCCCTCCATTTGTTGATTGGTTTTCTAGTACTTTGGTAAGCCGACACCTGAGCTTGGGGATTCCGATTGAGTCCCTATCAGACGGGTCGAGTTATCCGCCCTGACTAGCCAAGCTGATCTAGAAGCTTGTCAAACGCGATCGATAGTTTTTCATCGGTATCGAAGTTGCCTTGCGCAATGGCTTCTCGAAGGCTAGCAACTTTGTCTGCTCGAAAAACTTCTCCCGATGCCTGCGTGCTCGATCCGCTCAACGCTTCAGGTGAGAGATCGAGTTGGTCAACGGGGGCGGTTATTTCGCTACCGGTTGGAGCGGTGGTTTGCGTTGGAGCATTGCTCCGCCCTGCACTACGCGCGGCGTCAACTCCAGAGACCGAAAAATTTCCAGAAATTTGCATAAGTGTCTTCTTCCCTGTTTGATTAGGACTCGTGGCCCGATCGAATGATCGAGGTGTACATGGACTGCTGCCGTGCTGACAAGACGAGATTTAAGTCTCGTGCTCGATCCCTTTTTCCAACGCAGTCCGTGTCGCAGATAAGACCTTCTAAATCCATCAGGCCAAGGCGACTTTGCGAAGACGCTGCTTTCGAGCGAAAGCATACCTGTGTATCGGAAATCTAATCTAACCAGACCAACGAATCCTATCCTGTACCTTGTGTAGTGAATAGCCAAACCGCAATACCTAAATCGATTGTGCGGATCGACAACCAAATGACTCTGTTACTGCCTTTACGACTAAAGCAACTGACGTGCCAATATACCTAAACCTAGGATCCACAATCTCCAATCGTTGGTTATAGTCCGCAGCTTATGAATAGATCAAGCCGAATGTTGCAAGTGAAGATTGCCATCATTGCATCATCGCACAATTCGCAAGTCGTGCAGGCGAATCCAATCGACCTTTTTTCAACGGACTACAAAATGACTTTCAAAAAGTTTGGAATCGCGATTGACCCAAAGGGATGGTCGAGTCTATCTTACCGCCGTCGCAATGATGAACACGGTCAAACGATCCACCACGGTCGATCGACCAACAAAATCTGATCTTTCAAAAAACAAAATACTCTTGGATCCACTAAGTTGGGTTTGCATTTAGCGAATCACACCACGGCCAAAACACACGGATGTGTAGATGCCTGGCGGAAGACAAAGTGGGTTCATGCGGGCAGTGCACACGGATGTTGCTTTGCCCGCTCGAAACATCGCTCCCGGAAATGCAGCTAATGTCCTCAGCCCCCCTAGGACTCGTTCACTTCCGGGAGCTTTTTTTAT
>JANMNR010000447.1:0-3628 GCA_031368325.1 Pirellula sp. | reverse complement strand
TAAGTCGTAACAAGGTAGCCGTAGGGGAACCTGCGGCTGGATCACCTCCTTTCTAAGGATAATTACAGCTTGGAACACCTAGTGTTCCTCGCACATAAGTGAGCATAAATCTTGTTTCAGGAAAAACTCATCTAGCTTTGGTTGTGTCAACAACCACTGTGACAGCCACCAGATTTCAAAATAGAGAAGCCCGGCTTAGTGCAAACTAAGTCGGGTTTTTTTATGCCTATAGTAGAACGATTCTACCTAATTGTTTTCCCCTGAGTTCCCTTGTCATTCGGTTTGCCCGATCACTCGAGTTCTTCCAGAGTCTTTGGCCAGTCGTCTTTGAGTAGCCTGCTAAGCGAACGATCGGCCAGGATACGACCTTCGGTTTGGCAACGCGGGCAGTAATTGCATTCGTTGTCAGCATATCGAATCCGCTGAATCGGGGCGTTGCATTCCATACATTCCTCTCCAAACTTTCCGTGAACCGACATCTCAGGTCGAAAAGCGGTTACGCGTTCTGGAAAGTCGTTCGCATGCTGCGTCTGAAGCAATTCGATCCACCAGGTCAATGTCTTGCGGCATGAATGCCAAAGACGCTCCACCTCGTCTAAGGATAAGTTCTCTGTACGCTGCATTGGGGACAATTTGGCTGCAAACAATATTTCATCGCTGTAAGCATTCCCGATGCCATCGAACCGAGATGGATCGGTTAAGGCTCGTTTGAGAGTATTGTTTCGACAGAGGAGAACGCTCCTAAATTCCTCCAAGTCGGAATTCAGCGGATCGAGGCCTGGATTGTGCAGTGCGCTGACAGCTTCCCGTCCTGAGACTATCCATAATCCAGCTCGCTTCTTGGAACTGGCCTCCGTCAACATCATGGTTCCATGCTGGAACTGAAATGCAGCCAGGTCGTTCTTGCTAGTTGGTAATGCCACTTTATTTTTCCAATGAAACCGACCAGCGATCATTAAGTGGATCACAACAAATAGTTCCTTTTCGAAACACCATACAAGACGCTTTCCCAACCGCTCAACCGACTCCATCCGCAAACCGACCAATGCCGCTGGGTCATGCTCCCAAGTTCGCAAAAGAAACGGGCTTCGCACAACTACAGCTTGCAAAGCGTGGCCAGCAAGCTTCTTCTGGAGTGTCGTCTGATAAAGCCGGATGTCGGGAAGTTCGGGCATAGTTTTGCACTTTCAACGCAGAGGTTATCACCTTGGCCAGTTTCAATCTCCATTAAGCTCCTTCGTAGAACGAGACGAACGAGCTGACGAATTTCTAGGGGAAGGCTAAACAATGGCCGGTCGTTAAGCAGATCGGACTTTAGAGCTTCGATTGCGTTGTTAGTCATGCGATTGATTTATCGCATGACGAATAAATCGCACATTGCTCCTGCTTCAGTTATCTACGCAGATTGCTCCGGCTCAATGGCGGGATCTTGCGGAAAATCGGGCCGTACGTTTGCTCTTTTAAAACAGATGTTCCTCTTGGATTTTTCGTCCAATCTCGACGATTCGTAACCGTGCTGCCTCAGCCTCCTCATCCGTAACGTCCGGTGGGATGTCGATAAAGTAATCGCCCTTTATTCCCATCAATTGCTTTAGGTCTTCTCCGGTGGACGGGGCAAGGTCCATGACGATGGCTTCCATTTGCCAGTCTTCGTCTGCCAGAATTCGCCCTCGCAAGCATTCGATAACCATTTCCCATTCTTCGATGTCATCGCATTCCACAGACAGACTATATTCCTCGAAGGGGTCACCCTCAGGTTCATCGATGTCCATGGGGCTCTGAAGAGCATCCAGGATTTGCTGCCGAATGTAATAACCGCCGTATGGGTCGTATGCATTGCTCGGCTCGTCGTCTGGTTCAATGAGGTCGATTTCCATTTGAACGCTGATGACCATTTGAGCATAGATTGCAGCCACCGTTGCTTCCAATAATGCTGTTGTCGGTGGAGCGGGTATTGTTGGATCGATGAGCGCATTCAAAACGCGTTCGAGCAACAGCATTTGTTGCTGCCATGGGAGCCGATCAAACAAGGCAACTCCAACACTTGATTCACCAAGGGCCGCTGCATCCGAAATAGAAGCGGCTAGCGCCCAACTCTCCATAGCAACCACGCGTCGCTCGTCACTCTTGAGTGTTCGTTCACCGTACGCTGTATTCCACATCTTCCTCTCTCTCCCTCTCAACGATAATCATCGCGTGATACGAAAATGGCTCTTAGTTGGAGGTTATGATAACATCGAATCAGCAGTCAAAGCCAAACGAAAAATGCAATGGATGTAAGCCACCACGATTCTCAAATAAAAACGGAGTCGGCTCCTCGGCGACTAAAGCCGATGTGGTTCCCACTTTTTAACCCGGCGCTGGCCTCATTCGCTGTGTTTGCCGTGCTACACTAATTGGCATGCGTGGGATGGTTGCCATCGAATGAAGGCAATTCCATTACTACTTCTGAGATGAGCGAATGAGCATTGCTAAAGCGATTACATGGGAAGAAGGGGTGTTTGATCTTGGCAATACCCCCCATCACGCGTTCGGAGTGTGCCCGCGCCCGGATCGGGCTCGGTCGATGATGTGGTCCCGCTGCGCGACACCGAGCGACTGCTTTACGAATTGGTGGATGGCACCCTGGTGGAGATAGCGATAGGATGCCAAGAGTCTTTGTTGGCAGGCGTTCTTTTGCAATGGCTTAACAATAACTTGGACCAACATCGCATTGGCGTTGCTACCGGTCCGGACGGCATGGCGCGTCTCTTTGGCGATACCGTTCGTGGCCCTGATGTCGCGTTTGTTGCGTGGGATCGAATGCCGGGCGGCAAGATTCCTAAAGAACCTGTCCCTGATCTTGTTCCAAACTTTGTGATCGAAGTTCTCAGTGTTGGAAATACGTATGGAGAAACATCCCGCATACGAGGTGAGTACTTTCATGCAGGCTTGGAGTTGCTGTGGATGGTGGATCACAGTTTCCGATCGGTCACCTTTTTTCGATCACCCCAGGACACCATATTGTTTACCGAGGGGCAAAAACTGGATGGCCGGCATGTTCTACCTGGTTGGCAAGTCGATATAGCCGAATTGTTCGGCCGCCTCGATCGAACTGCTTGCATGCAGTAATCGTTACTTCATGACACGCTTGTGGCTGCAATACGAAATGAGGTTCTAATGAAGGGCGATTTTCCGAATAGTCCCGTCATGTTCTACGTCACCATGGTATGCACACTCCTGCCCATCTGTTTCGTGGCAGTTTGGAGTGCTCGAAATGCACGGCCGACATCAGTTCATTGTTGGCCAATATCAAAGGGGCAAAGCTGCTTAGTCGCAATTCAGACATTGAAAAAAGGCACGATGGGGTACTACACAGACTTGAACACAGGTGCGTTTTCATCCAGGCTAATCGGTCACCGATTTAGCTGCTATGTTCAGAATTCTACAGGCCATTTTGATAGTCAAATCTGGGCGGTGAATTGCGATCGCCCAGGTCAATTTGAAGTGGAATGGGTAGATTTGCGACCAGAACTAAAAATGAAGAGTCGTCAGATCCAATTCTCAGATCATTTTGAAACTCGCCAGTGGGGGTGTGTCGTCGACAAACATTTCGTTTGTCTTCATTCCGATAGGCTGGAAGCTACGG
>JANMNR010000414.1:0-7597 GCA_031368325.1 Pirellula sp. | reverse complement strand
TTGCATCTCCAAGCCCTTCTCGCTTCGACCTCGACACCAAATGTCAGCGCGAGGTGTTTTCGCTTGGTACTCAAGCTCCGTAGCCACTACGCCATAAGGCTGCACAGTTCCGTCTAGTTTTGACCGAAAGCCCCGAACCGTTTGCATGGTTCCAACCAGGAAGGTCCACGTAGGAGACTCTTCTTTCAATTGCGCCGCCCGCTTTAGTCCCTCCTGCAAAACGAGATGCGCTCGCTCCACGTCCTTGGTCTCAAAGAACCCGTCTTCGTTAAGTGCGAGTTCGACGGCTCGCGAAAAAATTTCCACGTCCGGGAGATAGCGTTGAATGATCGCTTTTTTGGATTTGCGCAGTTCGTTGATTTGTTCTTTGAGCTGGGCCAGTTCCTTTTGCAAGCTGGTACGCGTTTCGGCATCGATTGCGATGCCCGGTGGTGGGACGGGGCGCACGGACGCCGCTTGATTATCCGCTGGCCCGTCTGCCATAAGGGGCGAAAAGAAAAAGGGCAGACCGACGGCAAAAGCGAGAAGAAGACGTTTCATGATGGTTGGCCGATTGGGAGGGATTCTTTTTTGAGGAACACCAATGATAACTCGGCGCTCACTCTCGTGTTGGCTGGCCGCTCAAGTTGTCGCTTTGGTTTCGCGAAGAAAAGCCGCGACGGCGGTGAAGCCATGCGTCAGGTTTCTATTGGCAAGCGGTGCAAACTCTCCTGCCGCAAAAATCCCCGATAGCGGTAGCCCAGGAAAGAACTGATCGATGGCGAGTGCGTCATGGTTGGGCCTTGAGAACATTCGATGTCCGCGTCCGTTGCAGCTAAAGAGTAGGCCAGCTTTATTTTCGATACCCGCTTTACTCGTGCGATCGAGCAGGTTGGTCAAGTCCGCGTCGGCACCCATGGCATCGCGCACGTGGAATCGAATCGTTTGCCCGACATGGAAGCGATCCGTAACGACGATTCCCTGTGAGTCCGAATCGATCCCTTGTACGTTTCGAATCAAGAAATCGCCGTGCGAGAAAGTGTCACTGTATTCGGTTATGGCCCGCCCAATCAGCAAGGCATCGATCGCCATATCGCGTTCATGGCTTGGCAGTTTATGAAACATATTTCGCAGCATCGGCAAAGCTGGCTTGCCACCAAGCCCCAGGATCGTATCTCCATCCAATGCAGTAATAATCATCGGATCGCCAATCGGTCGGCAACCTTGACTCACAATCGTCTGCCAGTGCAGTTCAGGAGGAAGTACCATTCCTACCGCACCTCGGTTTAGGACTTTGTTATTGCAGAAAAGAATGCTGGTGCTTTCCCAATTCTGGCTGCTGCAATAGCCGCCTAAGATAGGCACAACATCGGTACCTCGTTCCGGTTCCAGAGCCTCAATGAGCATGTCTACTGAGAAGGTCAGTGGGCAAGCGGCCACCAACAGTCCATTGCATTCGCGGGCCCGATCAATAATCTCGTCGGTGAAGCCGACCACGGTTGGTCCGTCAGGCGTTTGTAGGCATTCCAACGGGAAGATCTTGGGTGACTCAGTTAACTCTCCGATCAAAAGCATACTGGCGGCGGTCTGCCCCTCAATTTCGCGGCCTCGGCCGACAACACTTTCCGCGGAACAACCAAACACCGGTACGCCGGGTGCAAGTTCGTTCAACTCGTTGCGTATGGCATCGGAATGGTCGCTCAGATGATCGCCACTCACAAATAGGAACATGCAAGATACGGGGCTTCGTAAATGGTCGGAGGCGTTGCGAAAGGCATTGCGCACGGCGATATGGATCGACGCGTGTTCGGCTATTCCAGAACTAGCAATCATTGGGTTTAAGGCCCTTGAATGATTTCAGCCAGATCGCGATCCATTTGCCCACGGGTGACAACGCGATCAGCCCCGGCTTGCTCGGCTTGTGAGAGACGTTCCACATCGACGTGCGGCCCGTAGGCTACGATGTGGCCATTGGAGAAGGATTGGTGTAACCGCGGGATCTCCGAGTCCAAGTCTACAGATCGCAATGTTAAATCAATGAGAACCAGCTTTACCGCGTCCGGTTCCGCTACTCGTTCGATCAGTTTGTCTACGGTACGATCGACTAGGCAGGTCTTGCCTGCTGCCCTCGCAGCGGAGCTGATCCGGGATTGAAACATCAAGTCGCTTGATAATAGCAGTATCACTAAACAGCTCCAGGTCCTCTTTGGCCGTCATCGATCGTGATGGCCTCCAGTGTTGGTAGAACAAATATTTTTCCATCGCCGATGCAGCCTTCGGTTCCCGTTCTGGCGATGGAGGTAATGGTCTCAATCGTCCGATCGAGAAAGTCGTCATTGACGCAAATTTCCAACGTAACCTTTCGCAGCAAGTTGACTCGGTATTCTGTACCGCGGTAACTTGCCGCTTGCCCTTTTTGGCGTCCGTATCCTTGGGCTTCGAGGACGGTCAATCGTTGCACGCCCGCGTGGTTTAAGGCCTCGCGAACCGCTTGAAGTTTGCTGGGCTGGATCACAGCGAACAGCATCTTCACGACGATATTCCGTTGGAACTTGCATCGTAGCTTGAGACGACCAGTTTGTCATTCTCATCGATCGACGCTTCTGCGTAGGATTCGTCTGTTTCCCAGATGCGAACTCGGTTGGCAAGGCCACCAAAGCCTTGAAGCAGATTTGGACAAACTTCCTCGAGCAAGTATTTCGCCATGTTTTCGGCGGTTGGGTTGTACGGCATGATGAACAGCCGACACGGCTTGACCATTCTCAATGCGGTGATGGCATTTTCATCTTGATCGCAAACCAGGAAGCTGTGATCCCAATTCTCGTCGAGCCAGCCTTTGCACTTGGCTTTGAGGTCGGCAAAATCCATGACCCGCCCTACGGAATCCTGCGCGTCGCCAGTAACGAAGAAGTCTGCGACATAGTTGTGTCCGTGGAAGTGCTCGCACTTGCCACCGTGCTTGAACAAGCGATGTCCGGCGCAGAACTTGATTCTACGCATAATACTGAGGCTCATAATTGTGTCTTTCGTTGGGCAAGGAATCGTTAGGGTCGTAGTTTCGGGTTATCGCGATGGCGGGTTGCGTCGCGAACGGTTTTTTTGGCGAGGTTTTCGTGCATTGCTTGGTTTAGGTCGACACCGGTCTGATTCGCCAAGCAAACCAGGACGAATAGGATGTCTGCCATTTCGTCCGGTAAACTATAGGGGGCATCCGATTTTTTGAAACTTTGATCACCGTAAGTTCTGGCGATAATTCTTGAAAGCTCCCCAACCTCCTCAACCAAAATGGCCAAATTGGTCATCTCGGAAAAATAGCGGACTCCGATGTCTTTTATCCAACTGTCTACTTTGCCCTGTAATTCTCGAATCGTGAGTTCTTCGAGGCTTCCGAGGTCCGGTTCGATTTGGTGCATAGTGAATTTTGCCTAGGAATTTATCCAAAAGTTCATGAAAACAGGTGAAAACGGAAATTCTAGCAAATGACGTTCCAATATCGCATTTAATTCACAAGTCAAGTCTGCACTTACCGCCAGTCAGGTGATACAGTAGATCTAGAAGCGTTCTTTTTCATTAACTGTTTTCACGGATTTAATCACTATGCGTCTGTCGTTCGGTCTCGAAGCACGCCAGATCCAGACTCAAAAACTGGCTCCACGGATGATCCAGTCGATGGAGATTCTGCAATTGCCCATTTTGGCGCTGCAGGAACGCATCGAACAGGAGATGAATGAAAATCCCATGCTTGAGGTCGAGGAGCGGGATGAAACACTTCCAGACGAGGAACCCACGGACGAAGAAAGCCCGACCGCTTCACGCACCGAAGACGAAAAAGAGTTAATCGTCAAAGATAGCCAGTCCAACGCTGAGGACTTTGAACGGTTGGCCAATATGGATAACGATATGCCCGACACGTTCGACGATTTCCGTCGCTCGAGCAGCCGCATCCAAGAAGACGGCGACAGGGCTCATGACTTGATGGCCAACGCAGCGGAACGCCCAGAATCTCTCAATGACTACTTGCTGCACCAGCTTGCTGAAATGGATATCGACGACGATATCGAACGTATTGCAGAACGTATCATTTCGTGCCTCGACGCGCGAGACGGAGGTTACTTAAAGACCTCCCTGTCCGATATTTTGCCGCCGGACCATAAACCATCAGATATCGCATTGGCGGAAAAGGCGCTCGCGATTGTTCAGTCGCTCGAACCAGCTGGCGTGGGCTCCCGCAATTTGAGGGAGTGTCTATTGAATCAACTTCGTCCTGAAATGCGACTCGTCGATGAAATGCGAACTCTGATTTCGCAACATCTAGATGACTTGGCAGAGAACAGGCTACCGGTCATTCAAAAAAAGACTGGATACTCCATCGAACTGATCAAAGAGATTCGTGAACAGATGCACCAATTCAATCCCAAGCCAGGTGCGGCATTCATGGAAGTCCACGTGCCACTGGTGACTCCAGACGTGATTGTGGAGTCGAATGAAAAAGGGATCTATACGGTGAGGCTTGTCGACGATTCCCTGCCACCATTGCGTATCAGCGAATACTATCGCCGTCGATTGGGTGATCCGAAAGCGAGCGACGAGGAAAAGGAATTCATCAAACGAAAAATCGGTAGTGCACAATGGTTGATTGAGTCGATCCAACAGCGGCGACGTACCTTGACTCGCGTGTCGCAAGCGATTGTCGACTATCAAAAGAAATTCCTCGACGAGGGCCCCGAATCGATCGAACCACTTAAGATGCAGCAGATCGCTGACCAAGTTGGCGTGCACGTCACTACGGTCTCACGCGCCGTGGACGACAAATGGATTCAAACCCCGCGAGGAATCTTGCCGTTGCGACGATTCTTTGTCTTCGGAACGCAAAGTGCCGATGGGGAAGATGTCGCCTACGAGACGATTCGGATAAAGCTGCAAGAGATCATCGGCAAAGAAGACAAACAGAATCCGCTGAGCGACGACGACTTAGTCGATGAACTCAAGAAGCAGGGGCTAGGAGTCGCTCGTCGAACGATCACCAAGTACCGAAAGAAAATGGCGATCCCAAGCAGTCGACAACGACGCGATTGGTCAAAAGCTTAATGTATTGATCTCTTTTTTTCGGCACCAGAAGCGTGCGGTTATCCCGCGAGATCAACTCGCGCAAATTCATCCGCCGTCGGCTTGGTGCCTAGAGAATTGACCTGTTGCTCTAGAGGTAGACTACTTCAGGGGCAGTCTACTTCCAAAACGGCTTGTCGCGTGGAGGTTGGAGCGTAGACGATGCGGCATCATTACTAACCGCGTTGCTCGATTCGTTGGACGATTCAATCGCTACTTTATTTGTCTGCGTTTTGTCCACGACCAGTCGATGAGCAATACTCGATGCATGGATTGAAACGCCACCGCTAATCATGGCTGACATTTGTCCATTGGGCAGTCGGTGCGTCGCAGCGACCGAGTCCAACTCGCGTGGCGTTACCTGCAATCGCGGTTGCACCCCGGGGTTGTCAATCGCCACGAAACGCTTGCCATTGCCCGACGCAATTTCATGACGAACGATCTCTAAGGCGACGGACAAATCGAAGATGTGTCGCAACCGACCGTACACCGGGTAGTCTCTCTGCAATTGATCAAAGTGACGCGTAAACTTTCTCGCAAACGTTTCGGCAGCCAAATCGGGGGATGTTGTTGCGATTCGGTCCCCTTTTTCGTTCATCATTTGCCCTTCGCTTAGCACCCGTACATTGGAGGATGCAAAATGGTAAATCTTGCGATCAGGATCCATGGGGATCTTATGTTCGGTCAAGGAAAACCACCATCGGACCATGCTTTCGTTTGCGTTACTCATTGAACTCGTAAAGACTTCTTTCTCCTGCCAATACGTTTTGAGTTGAGTCGGTCTTGCCTCAAGCCCAAGCCCCAATCGCTTCATATGCGCATCGGCGATCAGTAACGCATAGCCGGTTGGCGAATCTTGCTTAAGACCGATCACTTTAGCGTTTTGTCGTCCAAGCTTCTGACGCCATTGCTCAACCCATCGCTCCGGTTGACGTTGCATGGTACGCATCGCGGAAACAGATTGCACCATTTCATAAGCTTCTTTTAATCGCAATGGGTCTGGATCGATGGAACAGCCGAATTCCCCTTTTCCTTTTAAAACATGAGGGGCGACCCCGAGCAAGTCTTCGAGGAGCACGGGAGGCAAGCCTGTTTCCTGATTCAGCAACTCTCGCGACTCGTTGGTGATTAGTTCGCCAGCAGGTCCGCCGATGAACCATTCCCGCGAATCTTTGTCGTAGGCAACATAGTCGATGCGATAGAGTCCACCCAGCAATTCCATCGCGACGGTGGCTCTCGATCCTTTCGAGTTTCGTTGGTGTTCTGCTACTTGATGGTCCAGTTGGTGCAGTGAAATCCAACGGAGGGCGGTCGGTTGTTGCCACTCGCCCAGATTTGATAGATCGATGTTCGTGGGTTTGGCATCCTTGTGAGGATCGCGAGTGGGCCTAAGCGATGTAAATTTAATTTCGCTCGGATCAAAGCGCTCAATTAATCCGTTTGGGTTGATTCGCACCCCTTGGCGAAAGGGAGACATCGTTGCTGATCCGCCATTTACGGCCCACTCCGCATCGATCACGTTTTCAATCAAACCGATCAACTCCGTGTAGTCGGCTATTGCCGCGCCACCATTCGCATTGCGTTCTCCGCCGCCGTACTGATGCAATTGACTCAGCCACTCTAGGCGTTGGTTGGTAGGAAGCGAGCGAAGTTCAGTAACTGCCGTACGGCTGTCGCCAGCGAGCACAGACTCCTGAATCCGCTGCGCCGTTCCGGAATCCACGCCGGTACCATCGCCGGCGGCAACGGACGAAACTACACCAACAAACAAATGAGCAACAACCACTACCCAACAAGCAAAAACCACACGCATGATTGATCCTCCGTGGACTAATCGATACCATCTACGATTCTTCGGGCCGCGAGACGAGATACTACTTTCAGTGTATCGAAATAGCAGTGCTCGGCGATTATTTGCTCTTCAAAATTGCCAAAAACTTACGAACCTTTTTACTCTGCGGATACTCGCGAAGGGTCTGGAACAATGCGTTTTCGAATTGGAACCTTTTTCACACTGTCGGTTTTATCCGTTGGATTGCTACCACTGAGCGAAACCACCATGGCACAACAAACCACCACGACCGCGGCAACCGATTCCGATCCATTCCTTTGGTTGGAGGACGTTTCTGGCGAAAAGGCAATTGATTGGGTCAAGGCCCGCAATGCAAAATCGCAGGCGAAAATGGAGTCCGATCCCAAATTCAACGCACTCCGCGAAGACTTGTTGGCCATCCTCGATTCCGATGCTCGTATTCCCTTTGTTGGAAAGCAAGGGGACTTTTACTACAACTTCTGGCGAGACAAGAAGAACGAACGTGGACTATGGCGACGGACGACTCTCGAAAAATACAAGCAAGCTGAACCCGAATGGGAAGTCATTCTGGATCTCGATGCGCTTGGCAAAACAGAAAGTGAAAACTGGGTTTGGAAGGGTGCGAACATTCTTCGCCCCGAATACAAGCGAGCATTGATCACGCTGTCGCGTGGTGGTGCCGACGCGGACGTAACGCGA
>JANMNR010000396.1:0-1783 GCA_031368325.1 Pirellula sp. | reverse complement strand
CATCGTCGGAACCGATCAAGCCGACGAAGTATCGATCACACAAAACGATGCGTCGAACAAGTTGACAGTCGTTTCAGGTCCGACAGGTTCCACTCTCCAACAGTTTCCGGCTCATTTGGTCAATCGTGTCCTCATCCAATTAGGCGAAGGCGACGATCTATTCCAGTTTCAAACAAGTCGCGAAGTCTGGAATCGCAAGGAAATCAAGTTAGACTTCGGGAGTGGCGACGACACGGGTAAAGTGTTTTGGGCAGAAGACGGTGGCGTTAGTCGGACCAGTTTGAGTCTATTGGTCTTCGGTGGTGACGGGAGCGATGCTTTTGCCGCTCGCCTTGGTCGAACGACTTTCGGCAGTACCACCAACGTAGTGGCCAATATGGGCACGGGAGACGATGGTTTTGTTATTCAGGCCCTCAACCCCGATGCTGCATGGGGGCGGCTATCGATCAATGCGAACGGTGGCGAAGGAGACGACTCGCTCGAATACTATGCATCTGGATCGCTCGGTGCATTCGCCGGGACGAACATTCGTTTGGACGGCCAAGCTGGCGACGATTCCATTACCTTTGAAAACAATGGAAGGATCGACGGTGAGCTGTTCGAAACGTTGATCGGAGGCGACGGAAATGATTCGATCAGCACTGTCATCGGCGACGGTTTGGGGTACGGTCGCTACGTACTGAATGTCGACGGCAACAGCGGAGACGACAATATGGTCGTCGATGTGCGCGTTTCTAAATCTCGGTCTTTTGCTTCACAGATTTCGCTCGATGGTGGAATGGGCGACGATACGTCCTATACGTCCGGCTCTATCAATCCACAAGGCGTTGAGAACAGTCAGTTGATTTCCAATCAGACGCGTCCGCCGTTGCTCGAGACTTTCGATCCAATCCTTTCGACGCAGACGATACGAGCCGCGAATCGAACAATTGAGTATTGGACAAAAGGCCGAAGTGAACCCGATGCTCCCGTCGTTGTCTTGCTTTCGGGTGCGGGGGCAGCGATTGACAACTGGTCTTCGATCGCTTCCAGTCTCAACGGTATCGGGCAAGTGATATCCGTCAATAAGCCAGGGTATGGTAGAACCGATCTACCGGCAAACAACGCTTACAACCTGACGATCATCGAAGATGTGCGAACGGTCGTCTCCAGACTTGCACCGGGTCGACAAGTCATTTTGGTCGGTCACTCCATGGGTGGGGCATATGCAAACCTATTTGCTCGACTCTATCCAACGGAAGTTGCCGGTGTCGTGTTTGAAGACAGCACTCAACAGGTTCGTGTCACACCGGAAGAGATTGCTGCCGAATTCTTTACCCCTACATTGCGAGTCTATCCAGTCGGATTCCGCGCCGAAACGGCTTCACTGGCCGAGTCGATTAATGCACCTTTGGAGGCGCCCGAATTTCCCAAAATTCCAGTCATCGCACTAAGTCAATCTCTTCCTGAGGAAGTATTGGCATACGCGCAGGAGTTGGCTGACCTCGGTGATCCAGGTTCGTTACAGGTCATCGCTGACGCGGGCCATTTCCTTCACCTCGATCAACCTCAAGTGGTCATCAACGCCATCAAAGAGATGGTTCGCAAAACGGAGATATCAGGGATCTTAGCCGATGTCGTTGCCAAATACGGAGTCCCAGGGCTATCGGCCAGCGTAATCGTCGGAGGTCGCGTCATGACTGGCGCAGCGGGCATTCGCGTTGCAGGTAACAAGACCGAAGTCCAGGTCGCCGATCGCTTCGGAATCGGTTCCGATACCAAAGCTATGACGGCCACTTTAGCG
>JANMNR010000354.1:0-16869 GCA_031368325.1 Pirellula sp. | reverse complement strand
GCGACTAAAAACTGGGTCTTGGGATGCTTGGCCGCGAGCTTGCGAATAATCTCCAACTGAAGCGGCCAGATGTTGTGAACCTCATGGTCCCTAGAACCTGGCAACACTGCGACCTGCAGCGTTCGGTTGTCTCGCCATTTATCAACGAAACGAACATCCAGTGATTGTTGCGCGACTACGTCAAAAAACGGATGGCCAACGTAGTGGGCATCGACGTTGCGCTCTGTAAACCAAGGAGTTTCGAATGGCAAGTTGCACAAAACATGATCCACGGTTCGTCGCATCTTTTTAACTCGCCAGCCACCCCACGCCCACAATTGCGGCGGCAAATAATAGAAGACCGGAAGGCCGTACTTTTTAGCTCGCTTGGCTATGTGCCAATTGAACCCAGGGAAGTCCACCAGAATTACACCGTCTACGTCACCTCGTGCAAAACACTGTTCCGCTAGATCGGCGACACGGAAAAACTCGCGAAGCTTAGGCAGTACTTCCGCAAAACCCATTACCGCCAGACTGGTTAGGTCGTAGTCCAGTTCCAACCCTGCTTGGATCATGCGGCAACCGCCCAACCCGCGAAACGTCGACGATGGCGAAATCTGTTGAATCGCGCGAATCAAGTTCCCAGCGTGTAAATCGCCGCTTGGCTCACCGACAGAGAAGAATAGGCGTTGTCCCATGAAGTTCTCTGTACAGTCTAGTTCGGGCTGAGTGGTAGAAATGACGACACCGAGACGTAACGTCCCCGAAAAGTGTTCTCGAATTGAATTTCGGTAAGCAGACCGCTCTTGCCTAACTCTCTTTTGCCTTTATACGTGAAACGGTCCAAACGAGGCAATACGAGCAAAGCTTGATAACGCCTAGGCAAAGATTGCTGCCATTTCATTCAGCCGATTGGCCCGAAAGTCAGAATCGGTTAGCATATTAGTCGATTGCTAGCGGACTGGGATGGTGCCCTACTGCGGACCGAGAACGCTGAAAATTTTCAAAGGCTAAAGTACGTTGACCGAACCAACCGCTATTGTTGAAGAAAAGCCAAAGATCCCGTTCAAGATTCGGCGCGCTCATTTCGACGACTTAGACGGCATTCAGGCCCTGCTCAAACCGTTCGTGGAGAAACGGAAATTGCTACGCCGAATGCAAAGTGAGCTGATCCTGCTGATGGCGAATGGTTACGTTGCGGAGGTGAACGACGAAAATGGAGCGCCCAAGCTCGTCGGGTTTTCCGCTGTTGAGATCTACTCTCGCAAGCTGGGTGAAATCCAGTGCCTGGCTGTCGCGGAAGGCTACCAAGGCAACGGTATCGGATCAGGCTTGGTCAAGGCCTGTGTCGATAGGGCTCGGGAAAAAGGGATCCTGGAAGTGATGGCAATCAGTGCTTCCGAGGGCTTCTTGCGTCAACTGGGATTCGACTATTCGCTTCCCGAGCAGAAACGTGCGTTGTTCTGCCAACTGCATTCACGAGATGAAATCTTTAAGGACGAAGGGGTCGACGACTGAGTTCGGGTCAAAAGGTTGTGCTCTTCGAAACCCAGTGAATGAACCCCTGAATCGCAAAACAAAATGCAAAGACGATCAGGATATGAAGAGCACCGATCTGCCGTTCGCTGCTGGACAATTCCCTCAGTTGTTTAAGTTCCTTGCAGCCCCGAAGCATTCCATACATCAAGCAGATGACAAGGATGGTTAAGGCGATCGAGGACTTGATCGCACCTGGCCATTTGAAACCGGATGTGAACCCGGCGTACAAAAGAAAGCCAGTCAGTAAAAACGTGATGACTGCGACCATTCCTGAGAATACGAAGTTGATGGGGAACGCGGAGCGTGTGGCTTCAAACTGCAAGTTGCTTTGCGTCTGGTAGGGATTCATGTCGACCATCGTTCACCTCTAATCCGTGATTGAAATGGTTGTCTTCCCGTTCAACACCAATCTGGGATCAGGGTTCCGTGATGTCACCAAAGCGACGATTTTTGAAGGCGGCGTAAATGCGTTTGCTCTCCCAACCTACGGAGTAGCAACAGGCAAGTTGGCCGTGGACATCCGTTGGCTTGTCTTGGGAGAAGACGCCAAGCAGCTTGAGCAGGCTGCTGGAATACCTGAGCGTGCCTCAGAAGTAAGCTATGACGGATTGGTTCCACCAGGGCAAAAAAAGTGGTTGGGCAAAAAGATGAAGAAAGCGGATTGGACCTTCGCCTGCTGCAACGTCCTTCATTCCAAAATGCAGATACAAGGATAAAAGTCCGGTATACCAAGACGTGCGTTGCCAATTATTTTTTGCCGAATTCTCGCGCTAGCTGCTTAGAGCTTGTTTTTGAAGCTGCTCCAACTGTTGGATCGCTTCGATTGGGGTCATCATCGTAATATCGAGCGATTTCAATCTTTCGACCACAGCGTTTTCTTGCCATTGAAAGAGCGTCATCTGAATGTGGCCCGATTTCTTTTTTGGGGGTGCTATGTTGGACTGACCATATTGATTCAGATGGCTGGCTTCCAGTTGGCTCAGGATCTCTTTCGCGCGTTCGTTGACATCGCGAGGTACCCCGGCCAAACGCGCCACGTGGATCCCGTAACTTTTGTCCGCTCCTCCTTGAACAATGCGGTGCAGGAAGATCACGTTGTCATCCCATTCCTTGACCGCGACGTTCCAATTGCGAACGCCTGTTAAAGACTTTTGCAGCTCGATCAGTTCGTGGTAGTGCGTCGCAAACATGGTTCGCGAACGGTTGTGATTGTGCAAATGTTCGACGATCGCCCAAGCGAGCGAGAGGCCATCGTACGTGCTGGTGCCTCGTCCAATCTCATCCAGGATGACCAGCGACCGATCGGTTGCGGTATTGAGGATTCGAGCCGTCTCCACCATCTCCACCATGAATGTACTCTGTCCACGCGCCAACTCATCGCTGGCGCCGACTCTCGCGAACAGACGGTCCGCCACTCCGATCGTTGCTTTGCGAGCCGGGACGAAACTGCCAATTTGCGCGAGGACTAACAGTAGCGCTGACTGTCGAATGTAAGTGCTCTTGCCCGCCATGTTGGGACCAGTGATGAGCAGGACGCTTCCGTGTTCCGCTCCGATCATGGAATCGTTAGGAACGAACGTCCCCTTGGCCAATGTTGCATCCAGTACTGGGTGTCGCCCCTCATAGATTTCTAAGATGGGTTCGTCGGTCATGACAGGCCGAACATACCCTTGCTTGACCGCCAACTCGGCGAGGGAACTCAACACGTCCAGTTCAGCAAGCACGTTGGCGTTGGTTTGAAGAGCTTGTGTGCATGCATGAATGGCTTGTCGCAATTCCAGGAACAGTTCGTACTCAAGCGACTTGGCTTGGTCGTCAGCCGATAGAACTTTTTCCTCGTAGTCCTTGAGCTCCGGTGTAATATACCGTTCGGCGTTCTTGAGCGTCTGCTTGCGAATGTAATTGATCGGAACGCGATCGCGGTGCGTATTGGTGATCTCGAGGTAGTAGCCAAACACAGAGGTGAAGCCGACCTTTAAGCTTGGTATTCCAGTCGAAGTGATCTGATCCGCTTGATAGCGCGCGATCCATTCCTTGCCTCCAGCAGCCAGTTGTCGCAGATCATCGAGACGTTGGTCATACCCCGGGCGAATGAAACCCCCATCACGAGCGAGCAATGGGCAATCGTCCTGCAAAGCTACATCCAACTGCTCTCGCAGTGTCGGGCAAAGATCGATGCGCTTTTGGAGTTGGGTCAATCGAGCCGAGGCACGTTCCTCAAGGATTGCTTTGATTTTGGGGATTTGCAGAAGGGACCGTCCAACTTGCTTGAGGTCGCGTGGGCTTGAGCGACCCGTTGCGACCCGTGCGAGTAACCTTTCCAAGTCGTACACTTCGTCTAGCATCTCTCGGATCGATGTGCGCAAGCGAGGTTCTCGTACCAGCTCATCTACGGCGTCCAGCCTTAATTCGATTTGGTCTTTTGAGACCAGTGGCGACGAGAGCCATTGAGAAAGCCGTCGAGCGCCCATGGAGGTAACAGTGCGATCCAGAACTTCAAGCAAGGAGCCGTCGCGCGAGGCGGTTCGGATGGTTTGCGTTAACTCCAACGAACGACGCGTGGCCGAGTCGATTTCTAAGGATCGAATCAAGCGGGCAGGTTGGAGCTGTTGAATGTGGTCGAGCGAGGTCTTTTGGGTTTCGCAAAGATAAGCCATGGCTGCACCCGCAGCGCTAATGGCTAAGCAGTCGTGCGCGTACGTGCTGGCCGGATCTTTCGAGTCGCTTTGCGTGTCCCAGCCCATACCCGACAAATCGAGGACGCCGAAGTGCTCGTGCAGAACACGTTGCGCTTCTTCGATTCCGAATTGCCATGAGGGGCGGCGTGTGATTGGCCAGCGTTCGAGCTCGCCTTTATTGAGCGTGGAATCGTCCTCGCGAATCATGACTTCTGCCGGCTCGAGCCGAGCGATTTGGTCCATGACGGATTGAGAGGGGTAGGAGCCTGCTTCAAATCGTCCTGTGGATAACTCCACCCAGGCAATTCCGAGCCACGCGTCGCGAGCTTGGCCCGCTTTGCCAGGCGATGGGTGGTAAATGGCGAGAAGCAGATTTCCGGACCTGGGGTCCAGCAAAGCGTCATCGGTCAGCGTACCGGCAGTAACGATGCGTTGGACCTCGCGTCGAACGAGGCCTTTGGCCGTGGCGGGGTCCTCGACTTGTTCGCAAACGGCTACCCGAAAACCCTGACGCACCAGTTTAGCTAGATAACCTTCGAGCTGGTGGTAGGGAAACCCGGCCATGGGAATCGGGTTCTCACCCTTGTCGCGGCTGGTGAGCGTCAGCCCCAGTACTCGGGCGACGGTTTTGGCGTCGTCGTGAAACAATTCGTAAAAATCCCCCATGCGGAAGAGCAGAATGGCGTCTCCGCTGGTGGCCTTGGCGTCTTCGTACTGCTTCATCATGGGTGAAAGATTCATAGCGGATGATGCTACCAAGCCTCGCGATTTGAACCAAGTGCCCAATATTTTGGTCGAAGATGGAAACTAAATCGCGAGACGTGTGTTTTCACTACTAAACTGCTTTCCAACTAGCTAAAATCGATCAAATCCTGTGGATTGGGTGACCGTCCAGAGCGCAAATGGAAATTGGCCCAGTAAGCCGAATGCGAAAGTTACAAACAAATGAAAATCTCAATCCCCGCTCAATCGGTTTTCCTGGCAATGTCTATTGCTGGCTGGTGCTTTGTATCGCAACTGGCCTTGGCGCAGCCGCCGGGTATGAGCCCATTCGGCGGCGGTATGCCTGGCATGGGTGGTCCTCCGGGCATGGGTGGGCCTCCTAGCGGAATGTCCTTTGGCAGCCGAGGCGGTGACCGAGGAGGCGGAGATCGAGGAGGTGGAGATCGAGGAGGCGACCGCGGTGGTTTTGGCGGCGGTTCAACGGGCGGCTTTGACCCATCGTCCTTTTTGGCACGGATGGATATCAACGGCAACGGCATGCTCGACCCAGACGAGGCGCAGGGGCCAGCACGATTCATGTTGGATCGCATGGCCCGAAGCAATCCAAAGATCGACGTTACCAAGCCGATCCCGATGTCGGTCTTGACGGAGTCTTTTCAGCAAATGCGAAGTGGCGGATCAAGTTATAGTGGCTACGGTGGCTATGGCGGCTCAGACGAAGAATCACCGATTCTCGAAAAAAACTCGCTCGTGCCAGGTTTTGCGTCTGTCAAAGCTGAAAAAATGCCCGTCCCAGGCTTTGGTGCCAGCGGAGAAAAATTTAGCGTCCAAATTGACGAACGCGATCTAAAGGAAGCGGACGAGCGAATGGGCCGATACGATCGGAATCGGGACCAGCAACTGGATGAGAATGAACTAAAGGAAGGTTCTTTCTCAGGTACGCCAATGCAGTACGACAAAAACGGTGACGGCAAACTCTCGCGTCAAGAATTAGCGGTCCGCCAAGCCCGTCGTCGGCTGGCTTCAGGAAGTCAGCCTGAAACTTCACGCAAGGAAGAGAAACGATCTCGCGATAACAAGAACGATTTTAAGAATGATGACAAAAAAGAAGTCGTCAATCCGTTTGAAAAGCGATCCTCGTATCGAGTAACCGATGCCGAGGGAAAGACCACAACTCCTGCCGGAATGCCTGAATGGTTTGGCCGGAACGACATCAACACAGACAATCAAGTCTCCATGGCAGAGTACAGCAAGAAATGGACTCAAGATACGATAGACGACTTCTTGCGATTTGATACCAATGGCGATGGTTTGATCACAACCAAGGAATGCTTGGTGGCCGTTAAGAAAGGGTTCATACCCGGTGCTTCGAGTAGCTCGACGGCAAGTGCACCTGCACCTGTAGCGGCTTCGGTTGCCCCAAGCAGTTCAAACGTGCCGACGGCGAGAACGAGTGCACCGGCCGCTACCGATAGCAAAGCTGCGGAAATGAAGGCTTGGTATTTGGGGAAGATGAAAAAAGATGACAAGGATGGAAACGGCTTCCTCACGTCGGATGAAGTGTCAGATGCCGCCAAGTTCGCTCAGGCGGACATCAACAAGGACGGCAAGGTTGACCTTGATGAATACATCGCGTCGCGAACAAAAAAGTAAATCTTTGCGAAGTTCCGAGTAAAACAATGGGCCTCAAAGGGTTGGTAGTTATTTCTTAAGCGCGCTGCCAGACACGGTTGAGGAAGACTGTTTTACCGTGTGAGGTTCATTCAAGTGCCAACCAGCAGTGCCCAAGCACTGCGGCTGTGGACGCAGCAGTTTCAACCCTTTGTATTCGATCGCCTAGCGATAGAATATTAGCTCCTTGCCTAACGGCTACTCTTACTTCTTCATCGGTAAAGCCTCCCTCAGGTCCGATGAGAAATAGCGAGTTTCTCCTTCGGTCGACTAACGCGTTCGCTTCGTGAATGGTAAACGCTTTATGCTCCTCAAAGGTTGGATGCAGAATCCAGATAGCCGTATCGTTTGGCCCGCTTGTTGGACTAATCGAGTCCGCGAAGGATTGAATATCGCTTAGGCCAATGGTCGGTCTAATGCTCATAAGCTTATTGCGTCCGCATTGCTTACAGGCCTCGATGACGTATCGCTCCAGTCGCTCTGCGTTATCTTCGTTCACAACCGCTACGGACCGAGTGGTATTGAGTGGACTCAAAGAGTCGACTCCTAATTCAACTAGTTTTTCGATCGTGTTTCGCTGCCGATCTCCCTTGGGCATGGCGATCGCAAAATGAAGTCGGCCTGAGTGATCGCGCGGTGCAAATAGGAACGACTTGATCTCGGCGATCACGTTGCGTTTGTCGAGCGATTGGATGGATGCGGACGCTTCGTTTCCGAGCCCGTCGAACAGCACTATTTCGTCGCCCGCAGTGCAGCGAAGCACGCGGCTGGCATGATGCGCTTCGTAGGTGGGCAATTCGACAGTGCCGTGGTTAGGTAGCTGTGGAACCAGGAATCGGTGGTATGTCATTCGGGTGCTTGGAAGCCCATAGCGGCGAGGGGATTGAATGCAACCAAAGTATTCTAGAGTCACCGCGAACGTACCACGAGTTGAACTTGCGGCTTTTTCCCGACGCCCGCGCTCGAGGCTGATGGCCAAATGTTTAGCCCGCAAAGCGGCGAGCCCACTCCAGGGCCCGTCCATCGCAAGTTGAGTTATGTAGTTATGTAGCTAGGTAGTGGGGCTTTTTTCCCGACGCCCGCGATCTGCGCAAATCGCTTCGATCGATTAAACGGGTCTTCAAACTTGCTATGGGCTTGGGTTGGATATACACTCTCAGGCAATGATTCCGACAACAAACAAGCCAAACTATTTCGGGGTGTTCATCACCTTTGCTCGAAATAGTCTTATTAGAGACATGACGTTTCGTAGCAACTTTTTCCTCGATTGCGTTTCGAGTGTTTCTTGGTTGCTGATGAACTTGGGCTTCTATTTGATCGTTTTTCATCATGTGAAATCGATTGGAGTCGCGACTGGGTGGGGGCAAAACGAGTTCTATGTTTTTCTCGCAACGACCTGGTTGATCAATTCGTTGGTCCAAACGTTTTTGATGCCAAACGCTCAAGAATTTAGCGAGCTGATTCGAACGGGAGGACTTGATTTTGCGTTGCTAAAACCGATTGATACTCAGTTTTTGATTTCGTTTCGAAAAGTGGAATGGCCGTCGTTGAGCAATTTTTTCCTTGGTCTGATCATTTTGGCCTACGCGATGGTGCAACTCCGCTTTCGCACTGAGCCCGCTTGGGAAATTGGCCCGGGAATTGTTCTGCTGTATTTCGCGTTCATCGCATGCGGCGTAGCTATTCTCTACAGTCTGATGATTTGCTTAGCTGCCACCAGTATTTGGCTTGGACGAAACCAGAGCCTCTACGATTTTTGGTTTTATATTACGAATTTCTCGCGTTATCCGTCGGATATCTATGGTGAAGGCTGGGGTATTCCATTGTGGTACGCGTTTACGTTTGTGGTTCCGGTCTTGGTCGTGGTCAACGTACCGGCGCGAGTGCTGGCTCAACCCATTTCTCCTCGCGAGCCGTGGGAGTGGGGGCTTGCGCTGTTGTCTCCGATAGCGGCGATAGTCTCTTTGCTGTTGAGCCGATGGGTCTTTCAGCGGGCCTTAAAGAGCTACACGAGCGCTAGCAGTTAGTTACCCCAGGTAGACTTCTTCTAGCTGTACGGTATGTTTTAGAAGTTTCGAATCCCTCGTTGCGCGTCCCCCTCGACTTCAATCAATAATGCCAAAGCTCTTTGTCAATGAAATTCAGCCGCAGATGCAGGTCGACGCGTCCTTCCGCATTGCAGACCGGCAACTGCGAGCAAATCGACAAGGCAATCTCTATCTGTTGATGCAGCTGCAAGATCGAACCGGTGTCATTTCCGCCATGCGTTGGAATGCCGACGAAAAAATGGCGGAACGTTTCAACAAAGGATGTTATGTGCAGATCCAGGGAGCGTCACAGCTCCACAACGGAATCTTGCAACTCATCGTCAATCAACTCGCCTTGGTCGATGAAACGACTTTGGATCCAGCCGACTTTGATGCGGGCAATCGAGTGGATGTTGATCAGCTTTGGAGCAAGCTGGGCGAGTTGATCGAAACGCTTTCGAATGAAACCGTGCGACATATTGCGGAGCGATTCTATCGAGATCCAGCGATCGCCAAGTCTTTTTGCTTGGCGCCAGCAGGTATCAAGACGCACCATGCATACCCAGGTGGACTGCTTGAGCATGTTGTTTCATTGATGCAGCTTGCTGACCGCGTGGCGGCGCATTACTCAGTACTCGACCGAGATCTGATGTTGGCGGGGGCTATGTTGCATGACATTGGCAAGCTGGAGGAGTTGCTATTCGAAGGGGAATTGAGCTACAGCGACCCAGGGCAATTGCTTGGCCATCTCGTGCAAGGCGTCCAGATGCTCGACGCAAAAGTTCGCGAGGCCACGGACTCTGGATTTGTAGTCGACAGGGCAATTGTTCTGCGGCTTCAGCACATCATCGTCAGCCATCACGGTTACTTGGAGCATGGCAGTCCAAAGGTTCCGATGACCTTGGAGGCGTTGGCCTTTCATTATCTAGATGAAATGGACGCGAAATTGAATTCAGCATTGGCCTTAGTCGAAAGCGATCGGACCCGCGATGCCTGGACAACCTACAATCCGACGCTTGGACGAAAGATCCTCAAGCCCTAGCGTTGTTTCCCAGCCGCAATACAGAAAAGCGAAGACTAAGGGTTAGCGCCAAGCATCTGAAGTCCCGCTCTAGCCGGTTCCCAATCCGGGTAAATCCTAGCGGCTTCGCAATAGCATTCGCGAGCTGCTAAGTCTCGCCCCAAATGCCACAAGCACTGGCCTAATGCCACGCAGGCTTGATAGCAATACGGATCCAATGCAAGTGTTCGTTTGCAGTCCTCGGCCGCTTGCTCAATATCGCCACCGCTGAACCGAACCCAGGCACGCAGCATATAAACGTCCGATCGCGAGTCGGCTTCCTCAACCAAATGGCTTGCCAAGTCTGTGGCCGATTTGTACAACCCATCTGCAAGCAGTTGCTCTACCTGGGAGACTGTTTGCCGGTGCCAAGGACTCTGGCTTCGTTGGGCAATCGCTCTGCGAGCTTCGTCAGCGCAACTCCGCACCATTCTTGCAGAATCACGCAGCAGCATGCCGAGCGGACACGCATGCGATTCATCTCCCAAATGACTTAAGGCCCACGCCGCAGCGCGGCGCACACCAACTTGCTGAGAAGCGAGCATTCGCTTAAGCGTGTGTGGTGAATATTTGAGTCGAACCAACGAGATCCATTTGGATGCATCATGGCTACATGCGCCTACTTCGGTTCCGCAGTCAGCGAGATAGTTTTCGAAGTATTGGAGGAGCTTGGCCATGTTGACTCAACGATTTGTTGAGGCGCATCGGATGTGGATAACGTATACTAGTTGGATTGATTCGACCGAGTTGGACTCGCAATAAAGGAACCTTGTCAATGAGCAACCATGGCCATACTTTAATTGCTGCTGTCGTACTTCGCAATCAATTCATTGAACAAGAATTGAAACTCAAAAAAGAGAACGGATGGTGCTTGACATGCACTCAACGAGCAACTCTCGCTACGATGGCAACGCTAGCTTTCCTATGTACCTCAAAAGCGTCGTTGGGTCAGAACGCTACAACGCATCCGTATCTGCATAGCGCCGCCATCGCCATTCATCAAACCCTGCAAGCACCCTGCGAACAAGTGCTTGAAAGCGCTTCGATCGAGATCCTGCTTGATAGTATTGCGTCCGCTTATGAGATACCGATTTGGTGCGATCGGAATGTTCCGCGTGACAAGATCGTGGCGATGGATCGACGCGACGAAACCTTAGAAATTTTTCTGAACCGCGCTATTGCGAAGGTGGAATCGGTGTTGGTGCCGATGGCCGGTGTCGTCATGGTTTGCCCCACTTCGAAACGCGATGCAGTCGAAGCAGCCTATTGGCGACTGGCCGTCTCGCGTTCAGCCAATTCACTGCGAGCCTTGGGAACAAAGCCCTATGGTTGGCCGGATGGCTCGACATCTGCGGCAGCGATTGAGGGATTTGCAATGCGCTGTTTTCCCGACGCGACAATGTCGATCAAAACGGAACACGATATCTGGCGAGGCTTTGAGTTTCGCAAAACGACTACGCCCTCGTCGATGAGTGTTTGCTTGTTGAGTGGTTTCGATCTTTGTTTGGCGGACCAAGAGGGAAAGCTGGTGGTTGCACCACTTCCAGCTGAGAATTACCAGGTTGATTGGACCTACACCAAGGATGAGATCGAGAAAAAAATCGGTGCAGTATGGTGGAAGGAATGGCGGCAGCAGTGGCCAGCGTCGACGGTTTCCAAGTCCTCGAAACCGGACGGATGGAAAGTGATGGCAACGGTGGCTTCGCACCGCGATTTGGTTCAACCTATGATTCCGAAAAAGAAGTGGGAGAGACCGAAAGGTGTGATCGACGTGGACAAAAAAGTGTATTCCGGGATTTACGATCACCCACTGGAGCTAGTGCTTCGTTCATTAGCCGACCAAACGAAACTAGAGTTCTTTCCCCTGCCGGTGCCAGCTAGCCTGGAAACCAAAAGGGTTAAGTTGAAGCTCGACAAGACACCGCTGGAGGAAATCCTGCGAGAGATCAGCAAGCAGTGTGGTGTCCAGTTCAAGCGATACGGACAGCGGATCGAGATTATTCCAGATTGAGGCCGCCTGCGATTTCATGCGAACTTTGTGAATCTATGTTCGATAATGAATTTGCTATCGCCGTGGCTAAGTGCCATTGCCTGGTTGTCGTATTTCATAATGTGGCCGAGGTGAGCAACGCTACCTAGAGCGGCATTTCATTGCAACATGAAATAGCCGTAACTAGAATATCCGCATCCCACCGCCATTCCCCGAGGTTCTTCACCGATGAGTTCCCCCGACAAACCTCTAATCGTTAGTCGTTATCAAGTCCAGAAGGACAACTTGGTCTCCTTCAATTGCCCGGCCTGTGATGATGGCATCGTTACCAATCTGAAAGACGCCACCAAGCTAGGCTTATGCCCTAAGTGTCGCGTTCAGTTCGTCTCGCCTGGAACGAAAGAACTCGAGTCCCTGCGTAAAGCTCACCAAGCAAAACTCCAAGCGCAGAAGGTAGAGCTCGCGGAGGCAAGCAACCGACGCAGCTCGAGCCGCTGCAGCAAACTCAGCGCCTCCGAAAGCAACCTCCGCCAGCGACGTTATAGTAACGCAGCAAGCAACCCCGTCGGATTCAAAACCACTCACTCTGAACGACGTCAGCAAGTCACCGCCTGTTTCACCCTCATGGCTACAACCACCTTCGCCGCCCGTGCCAAGAACTACAGCGTCCGCGCTTAACTTTGGCCAAACGCCAACGACGAAGGAATCTCCATTCGCCCCATTTGATTTTCAGACTACCGATAAAAGCAAATTTCCGTCGACCAGAACATCTTCCAACCAAAGCTATCCAAGTCTACTGCTGTACATAAAAATCCTTCGAATCTTTGCCTACGTTGTTCTTGGGATAGGAGCGATACTATGTTTGGTTTCAGCAGTCGCCTGGGTGCTAATTGCAATTGCAGGTGGAGCGAGACAATCTCCGATCGTATATTGGGGCACTCTCATCGGTAATCTAATCCTCACATGCCTATGCAAATTCCTTATCGCCCTTCCACTCTTCGTTTCATCGGAACTGGTTCGGCTTCTGATCGACATTCGCATGGATATTGCCAAGATTGCAAAAGACGAATAGCAGACTTCTTGGCCTCAAGCACTTGGTCCATTGCTCAATCGTTCCAATCGGAAGTTGCCTTTTCGGCATGTAGCTAGAATGGAACCGGGCAGTTCGAGCCGTTTGGGGTGAGTGGTTTGCGATGCAATTTCGATCAGCATCTGCATCTTGCGCCAATGTTTGTGGTTCATCTCCCGTAGCGGCCATTGCATGCGGTGCCAGATCATGACCATCGCTTCTCGAATGATCGGCCAGGGTTCGTTTCGGCACATCGGAATCGGAACCGAGAAATGGTCGGACTCACACGCTGTCACCTGCTCTTCCGATGCGTATCCAATCTTGGCGAGCCATCGATCGGCCAGTTCTCGGAAGACAGCGTGCTCCTCGGCGATCAGTTCGCGTGCCTGAAGCAATCGGTTGTCAAGTGAATCCGATTTGGCGAATGACCTCAGCTGGGGAAGTAGCTCATTTCTTATTCGATTTCGAGTGTAATCGAGCGAGGCATTCGAACTGTCGACCCGAAAGGTCTGGTTGCGTTCGGCTAAGTAAGCCAGGATTTCCGATCGGCTTACGCAGAGCATTGGCCGGACAATTTCCAACATCGAGTCCAATCGACGAAACGTCTGGATCCCCGAAAGTCCACTCGGGCCGCTTCCTCGGAGTAAATGGTGTAGGAACGTTTCCACTTGATCGTCCGCTTGGTGAGCCATAACAATCCACCTTGCGTCGTGCCGTTTCGCAACGTCTTTCAAGAACTGATGTCGCAGTTTTCGCAACTGGATCTCAGAAGGAGTGATGAGTTCCACCAAGGTTGCCTTGGCGACAACGCATTGGGCACCGCGCTGCGCGGCATACGATTCAACGAACACTTGGTCTGCATCGCTTTCCTCGCCCCGCAAGGCGTGGTTGTAATGAGCGATAACCGTCCTCGTCAGATCTGGCCTTAATTGAAATAGGGCTTCGAGCAGGGCCGTGCTGTCTGCACCGCCACTGGCAGCGACGACTATAGTTGATTCACCCCAGTGCTCCATGGGCCAAACGTCGAGGATCGCTTGTTCGATTTTTCGTTGAAATTGCATAGTGCGTGTATTGTACCCCATTCTGCTCGTTGCCTTCACTAGTCAAGTCGAAGTTGCCGTACGACCTAAAGACTACGTTGTTTGCCTTCGGTATCGACCAGGCGAAACGCCAAAGCGTTTTTTGAAGACAACACTCATGTATTCCGTGTGTTCGAAACCCGCGTGTTTCGCGATTTCGTCCAGCGATAGCTCACTTTGTTGTAGCAATCTCTGGACCCGATCGGTACGAATGGTTGAAATCATGTCGTGAGGAGTCTTTCCAGTCGCTTGCAAGAACTGGGATTCCAGCTTTCTGCGTGAAAGGTGAACGTGCGATAGCACGTCGCATACATTGATTCCATCACAAGCGTGATCTCGAATAAAACGAATCGCTTCAGCCACTGTTTTGTCGGAGACTGCAGTGATATCTGTCGACTGACGTTGGACAATTCCAAGTGGCTTGAGCAAGGATGAAGTCAGTTCGCTTATGCTCCGACCGTGCATCATGTCGTCCAGCAAGTGTGCGGCATGAAACCCCGCCCCGCGAGCATCCGGCGCCACGCTGGTTAGCGATGGATGCGATAGGTCGCAAAGCAGTGTATCATTGTCGACCCCCATCACAGCTAATTGCTCCGGAACAGGTAGGTTGATATTGCGACAAGTATCTAACACAACTTGCGCTTGGATATCGTAAGCACATAGGAGACCCGTCGGCTTAGGCAATTTGCGTAGCCATGTTTCAAGGGACGACTTACTGGTGGATTTGACCGGCGACTTTGAGTAAGGGGATTCGGTTTGAAAACACTTGCATTCGAATCCTGCGTCTCGGCATAAGTTGACGAAATGCTCCATTCGCCAAGTTGACCAATTGAAGCCTTTCGGGCCACAGAATGCGAAGTTGCGAAAACCCCGCTCGAGCAAATGATCGAACGCTAATGTTGCGATCGCTTGGTCGTCCGTTTCGACCCAGGGAATATCGTCAACTCGCCGAGAGGAACTTAAGTCGACCACGGGTACCCGAAGGAGTGATATACAACTTGCTATTTCCGCTGTCTCGATGCGAGCAATAACACCATCTCCCTGCCACGTACGCAGCCACCGAGGCGGCGTCGCGCCTCGCTCCTGCTCCGGCAAGAAAATGGACCAACTGTCACGCTGGCGCTGGTACTCCACAATCCCCTCAAGTAGCCCACGAGCGTACGCATTCGATGTTTCAATCAAAAGTGCAACGGACTTTCGCTGCTTTTTCTGCTTCGCGGACTTTGGCATGGGAGTCGAACCGGATAAAAACCTCATCTTTTTTGCGCAATTTATCATGGCACATTGGTCGGCGAATTGCCACACTTATCAAACAGTAATGCGGAACACCGTGCCGTTTTCCGAATCGACTAGTGGCGCGGTCTGCCGTGCACTCCGCTGGCGAACCCCAGTCCTCCCACAAATCCTCCCAATCCATGACCCAAAAGAAAATCAATGTTGCTATGGTCGGCCTCGGTTTTGGAGCCGAATTCATCCCGATCTACCAATGCCATCCAAATGCTAACGTCTATGCTATCTGCAGACGTAACGAAGCGGATCTCAATCTCGTGGGCGATCGATTCGGAATTGCGAAACGATACCAAGAGTTTGACAAAGTCCTCGAGGATCCCGATGTGGATTTCGTTCATATCAACTCTCCAATTCCGGACCACGCGTGGATGAGCATGCGGGCCCTCAAGGCAGGCAAGCACGTAATGTGTACGGTGCCGATGGCGACTACCATCGCGGAGTGCGACCAAATTTGCCAGTTGGTGGCCGATACCGGACTGAAGTACATGATGGCAGAGACGGTCGTCTATAGCCGAGAGTATTTGTTTATCAAAGAAATGTATCTTAAGGGTGAGCTTGGCAAGATCCAGTACATGGCAGCCTCACACCCACAAGACATGGCTGGTTGGCCAGAGTATTGGGAACGCATGATTCCAATGCACTACGCGACACACGTGGTGTCGCCCGTTTTGGGCTTGGTCGATGGACTTGCTGAGTACGTATCTTGCTTTGGGTCCGGCACCATCAACGAGAGTCTCGCTAAGAAATCTGGTAATTCATTTGCCGTCGAGTCTTGTCACATCAAGATCAAGGACAGCGATATCTCGGCGCACATTTGGCGATTTTTGTTCGACACGGCTCGCCAGTACCGTGAAAGTTTTGATGTCTACGGCACGAAGAAGAGCTTCGAATGGTCGCTCGTCGAGGGGAAACCGCACGTTCTTCACACGGCGAAGTTACCTGAACACGAAATTGCCAGTGAAGTGAGTGTGCCCGATTACGCGCATTTACTACCCGAGCCGATTCGCAAATTCACTCAATCCATTCAGGATGCCGACCATTTGTCGTTTATCCAAGGTGGAGGACACGGTGGATCACACCCGCACCTCGTTCACGAGTTTATCAGTTCACTAGTAGAAGACCGCGCACCAAAGCCAGATGCAATAACTAGCGCAAACTGGACCTGCGTTGGTATTTGCGCCCACGAAAGCGCCGTCAAAGGCGGACAAATTGTCAAGCTTCCGGAATTCACCCTCAAGTAAACGTTTCCTTCGTTTGCCGATTACAACGTCAAATCCTTCCCGTCAAACAAATCGAAATTATCATGCTGGCCGTCAGAATCGCAATTCATTGGACGTTTTCGTGCGTCACCGCCGTCCTCCTCTGTGGACCAACATGGGCTCAAACGGCGGTCCCACCCAAAGACACCGTCAAAGTCCTTATGCTGGGCGATACGGGGCACCACCAGCCCGCATCGTTGTTTAGAGCCATCCAAAAACCGCTTGCGGATGTTGGCATCGAAATGGTCTACAGCGACGATACCGATGCCGCACTCAAGAGCGAACGGCTCAATCAATTCGATGCGTTGCTCATTTTCGCCAACACGACCAAGATCAGCGAATCACAAGAAACGGCGCTCCTCGATTACGTCGCAAGTGGCAAAGGCTTTGTTCCTTTGCACTGTGCCACTTACTGTTTTTTGAATTCGGAAAAGTACATTGAGCTTTGCGGTGCCCAGTTCAAAGAGCACGGAGGCCAGCGATTCGCGACGCAAATCGTTGCATC
>JANMNR010000346.1:0-2611 GCA_031368325.1 Pirellula sp. | reverse complement strand
GCGCGCTGGCATCGAAGCGCCCGTTTTGGCTGCAAGACTCCTACTCGGTTGCAACCTTTCGGAACCATTGCCTCCGTTGGATGTACGACTAGGAACGACGCGAGGTACCAATGCACTGCTGACTCGCAACGGCGAACCCTGTGCCTTGATCACGACAAGAGGTTTTGCGGATTTGGTGCGTATTGGATATCAAGAGCGACCAGAACTGTTTGCATTGGCCGTTCGCAAACGCATTCCGCTTCATCAGTGCGTTGTTGAAATCGAAGAACGCTTGTCGGCGGACGGTTCCGTACTCCGTCCTATCGACTTGCAGACTACGGAACGTTCCCTCCGCGAACTTTTCCAAACAGGCATCCGATCCATTGCCGTTTGTCTCCTTCATTCGTACTGCAATCCAGCTCATGAGCGCGCAGTCGAACGCATTGCATACGACATCGGTTTTCATTGCGTTTGTATTAGCAGTCAAGTATCGCCAAAAATCAAAGCCGTACTTCGAGCCGAAACCGCGTTGGTGGATGCTTACCTGACGCCGATCGTTCGTTGCTACTTGTCTTTAACGTCCAGTCAATTCGGCTCGTACCAAGATGTCGATCGCGATTTGCGGATGCGCGTCATGACGAGCAGCGGAGGTCTCGTGGCAGCGGATTTAGTTCGCGGCAAAGACACAGTGCTCTCAGGGCCAGCCGGTGGTGCTGTGGCAATCGAAGCCCTGGCACACGCCATGAACGAGCCAAAATGCATCGGCCTGGATATGGGGGGAACCAGCACCGATGTCTGCCGGATCGATGGCAAGCTTCAACTCGAACACGAATCGATCAAGGCCGGAGTTCGAATGATGGTTCCGACGCTTGCGATACATACGGTCGCGGCGGGGGGAGGTAGTCTATGCTGGTTCGACGGCGTTTCGCTCCGTGTCGGACCTCAAAGCGCTGGAGCCGATCCAGGGCCAGCATGTTATGGCCGAGGCGGTCCTCTTACGATCACCGACTTAAACTTGCTATCGAACCGGATCGATCAAGACACTTTCCCTTTCCGCTTAGACGTGCAGGCGGCAACGAAACGGCTAAACGAGGTGCTTGCCAAGCTAAACAAAGCAAACTCAGCTCTGACAGAATTCACAGCGGATCAACTTATTGAGGGGTTTCGGCGAATCGCAAATGAACACATGGCAGCAGCAGTTCGCAGCATCTCAATCGCCCAGGGGGCGGACCCGCGACAACACGCGCTCGTCGGATTCGGTGGCGCTGCGGGCCAGCACATTTGTGAGATAGCAGAATTGCTCGAAATCCATCACGTTATCGATCCACCTGATGCCGGATTGCTGAGCGCACTTGGCATGGGCTTGGCATCGATTCAACGCACGCTTTCGAGACCCATCTATCAATTGCTCGATCTCTGCGACACATCCAAAATCTTGCTTGTGCATTCGGAATTGCAAAGCTTGGCTCAGCTCGAATTTCAACACGAAGGGGTCGCATTCGATCGAGTTGAAAATTCGTATGAGCTGGAACTGCGTTATGCTGGTAGCGAAGGCACAATCATGGTTCCGATCGCTTTTCCAATGCTAGAGAATCAAAGTGGTTTTGCGGAAATATCCAAGACTCGTTTTGCTGAAATACACTCTCAACGATTTGGCTACGCTTGTCCAGGCAAACCAATCGAATTGGTTTCGCTCAAAGGGGAATTTCGTTCGCCCTCTCAAAACCGAATGCCAACGATCACGTCCGTAGAGCCGCCGACGGTTTCTGCAAAGCTCATGCGCGATACCGTGGGCGCAGTGTTCATGCGACAAGATTTGTTGCCGGGCCAATCTGTGACCGGGCCCGCTCTTATCATTTCGAGCGGTAGCACGACGGCTGTGCCTGTCAAATGGACTGTCCATGTTCTTTCGGACAAAACACTTTCGATTCGCCGCGATGGAGAATATCAAAAAATCGCGAGCGTTCCCATCGCGTCTAAGCGTGGTCAAGCAAACGAGGTCGACCCAGTAACGCGAGAAGTGATCGCGCAACGGATCGCTGCGATCGCGGACCAAATGGGGATTGTGCTCGAACAAACGGCTGTCAGTGTGAATGTCAAAGACCGGCGAGATTTTAGCTGCGCCGTTTTCGCCTCGAACGGCGATTTGATTGCGAACGCTCCGCATGTTCCAGTCCACTTGGGCGCGATGAGCCAAACCATTCGTTGTTTGCTCCAATTGTTTCCCGCGATGCATCCCGGCGATTGCTTTGTAACCAACGATCCCTACCAAGGTGGTTCGCATCTGCCTGACATTACCGTGGTCACTCCTGTTTTCGTCGGTGGCGCGAGCGAGAACAGTTCAACCACGAAACGGCAAGCGGACTTTTTTGTCGCTTGCCGGGCTCATCATGCTGAAATCGGCGGCGTATCCCCCGGCTCCATGGCTCCGACTTCGACGCGTCTCGGTGAAGAAGGAGTCGTGATCTCGCCAATGTATCTCGTGCAACAAGGCGTCGATCGATCGTCGGATGTTGAGCAGTTGCTTCGTAATAGTCCAAACCCGTCGAGAGCCATCGCGGAAAACATGGCTGACCTGTCTGCCCAACAAGCCGCAAACCAACGTGGACTGCATGCTATGTCAGAATTAGCG
>JANMNR010000319.1:0-9374 GCA_031368325.1 Pirellula sp. | reverse complement strand
GGGCAAACCCAACCCGGTCAAATGCAGCCCGGAATGGGTGGAATGGGTGGCATGGGTGGAGAGGACGGAAGCACCACCAACGTCGTAATGGAAGCGCCTAAAAAACTACCGAGCACGAAGTACAAATTGGTTAGGTTCTATGATGTGAACGTGACACCAGGGAAAATCTACAAGTATCGCGTTAGGCTCTTGATGTACGATCCAAATTACCCAGAGTGGGAATTCCTCAAGCCAGCATCAAGTACGCTGGCTCTCGAGGCACTAAAACGCGTCCAAAAATTGCAGAGTGAAGAGCCTAAGCCGACTGTTTCAAAAGACCCTTCTCAAACTGCAGTTGTCGCAAAAAGGAAAAGCCGAAGAGAGACAGAGTGGTCGGCACCGAGCGAACCTGTTTTGACCGTCAAACCGGCTTCGGTTTACATAGCAAAAGGAGAGGAAAAAGCAGAATGTGTATTGGTCGAATTTGTCGACATCGAGAGAGAAAAAGGTGTTATTGAGAAAGATCGAAGCGTTTACGTGCCTCGCAAAGAAATAGCCGAGCGTGGCTTGGTGTTTGGCACGCCTGGCCGAGCAAAAGGCGGAAAGGAAGCGCCGATTGCCATCATCCATCCGGTCAAAAAAGTGATTAAGGCACTTAAGGATTTCCGGACTAAGAACTTAGTTACAATTATCGATTACAAGGGCTATGCGCTCTTGCAATTGGGTAGTGCGAGCAAAGATCCTATCAAAACGGGGATGGAAGCTGTTTCGTTTGATCCAGCAACAGGTCAGCTCACTGTTAGTCGCGAGTTTGACAACTTCACCGACTTCAACATGTTTACCCAACCTGACTCGCCAGCGATTGGGCCGCTAGGAGGCGGGCTATCCGGGGGAGGCCCCGCAGGTTTCGGAGGAGGCGGTCCGTCGGGTGGAGAAGATGGCTCTATGGGGTCTGGAACCGGTGGACCTGGGGGCGGCGGCCCAGGCAGTATGGGAAGTCCTGGGGGCGGAGGCGGAAAGGGACCTGGTTCCAATTAAGGTCTATCAGCCCTCTGAAAGTTAGATTTTGAAATCGCTGGCGAGTTTCGCCAGCGATTTTCATTTACTGGTTGCATTCGTGGCTTTGACTCACAAGCCTGGTGTATTTCGATTATGATTGGCGTCCATCAAAAACCTGTGTGGCTCCTCTCCACAACCCGTTGCCTCCTGTCCATTGCATTCGTTCTCCCATAACAATGGCTGGTGCTGTGGCTCTACGCTGGCATCCTTAAATCCGATCGACTTTACCCCCGTTTTACAATGTCTATCCGCGTTGCCATCCATCACGAAACCAAATACCAATACGACCGACTGGTCAATCTAGGACCACAGGTTGTTCGACTTCGTCCGGCGCCGCATTGCCGAACCAAAATTGTTAGCTATTCGATGCGGGTTACTCCGGTCGATCATTTTTGCAATTGGCAACAAGATCCGCAGGGGAACTATCAGGCTAGGCTTGTTTTCCCAAAGCCCGCTCGGCGCATGACGATTGTCGTCGACTTGGTAGCTGACTTAACCGCAATCAATCCCTTCGACTTCTTTCTTGAGAGTTATGCGGACAACTTTCCCTTCGAATACGCTCCGACATTGCACCGTGAGCTGGGAGCTTACTTAGAGACGTTACCGCCGACTCCGCTGCTTGATCAATGGGTTGCGAGCGTTGACCGAACCACGAAACCGACGATGGACGCCATCACCGCCATCAATCAACGATTGCAGGGGGAAATCCGATACGAGATTCGTTTGGAGGCGGGAGTGCAAAGCCCCGAAGAAACACTGACCTTAAAGAGTGGATCATGTCGTGATTCCGCCTGGTTGCTGGTTCAGATCATGAGACGGCTTGGGATTGCGGCTCGTTTTGCGTCTGGGTACTTGGTGCAGTTGACCGCGGATCAGAAATCCCTTGATGGTCCAAGCGGCCCAGAAGCGGACTTCACAGACTTGCATGCATGGGCAGAAGTTTACTTGCCTGGTGCGGGGTGGGTTGGTTTAGATCCGACCAGCGGCCTGTTGTGTGGAGAGGGGCACTTGCCGGTGGCTTGCACTCCGGATCCGTCCAGCGCTGCTCCCATTTCGGGCATGGTCGACGAAGCGGAATGCGAGTTTGAATTTGCCATGTCTGTGCAGAGAATGGTAGAGGAGCCACGTACGACGAAGCCTTACTCGGATGAACAATGGAATCGTATTAATGCGCTTGGTCAAAAAGTAGATAGTCAGTTGGACAAGGATGATGTTCGGCTCACCTTTGGTGGCGAACCGACTTTTGTTTCGATCGATGACATGGAGGGACCGGAATGGAATTCAGAGGCGGTGGGGCCAAAGAAACGGGGCCTGTCAGGCGAATTGATCAAGCGTCTGCGGCATCGTTTTGCGCCGGGTGCCTTGTTGCATTATGGACAAGGAAAATGGTATCCGGGGGAATCACTACCACGTTGGGCTTTGACATGCCTATGGCGGTTGGATGGTGAGCCGATTTGGCATGATGATCGGTTGATAGCGGATGAAGACAAGGACTACGGTTTCAATTTCACGCATGCGCGTCGATTTGCGAATTCTCTCGCTATGAATTTGCAGGTTGACCCTCGTTGGATGGTGCCTGCCTATGAGGATACGTACTACTACCTCTGGCGAGAACAGCGATTGCCCATCGACATCAATCCTTGGGACCCGAAACTGGCTGATGCCGAGGAACGTAGTCGATTGGCTCGCGTCTTTAACCGTGGACTGAATAAGCCGACCGGTATCGTATTGCCGCTGAAACGACAGTGGTGGCAAGGTAAAGCTCGATGGCAGACGGGACCGTGGCCTGTTCGCCCAGAGAAACTATTTTTGTTGCCAGGCGACTCCGCCATCGGTCTTCGATTGCCGATTGATACTTTGCCAGTGAGTATTCAGTCACAGGGTCAACCCATCTATCCAACGGATCCATTTGCATCTCGACCACCATTGCTGCCCGCAGCGCCCGTGGTTCAACGCAAGAGTGATCCAGCTCAACAGGTCCCAGCAATGGGGGCGGCATCGGTAGCCATTAATATCGACGACGATCAAAGGTGGGCTGAAGAACTCGCAAGACTACAAGCTGCCGAGCGAAAGGATCCGAAAGCCGTGGTTCGAACGGCCTTATGCGTTGAACCTCGGCAGGGGCGACTCTACGTCTTTATGCCACCAACAGAAACACTTGAAGACTATTTGGATCTTGTAACTTCCATCGAGCAAACGGCGACCGACCTCAAACTGCCGGTCGTACTCGAGGGATACCTTCCTCCTCGTGATCATCGGTTGCAATTGATCAAAGTGACACCTGATCCGGGCGTGATTGAAGTTAACGTTCATCCTGCCAAAGACTGGACGGAATTGGTTTACAACACGACCATGATCTATGCGGACGCTCGTCAGTGTCGATTGGCGACGGAAAAGTTCGACTTGGACGGCAAGCACACGGGTACGGGTGGAGGGAATCACGTCGTGATGGGGGGGCCGACCCCTTGGGACAGTCCGTTCCTTCGGCGACCGGATGTATTGCGAAGTATGATTGCATTCTGGATCAATCATCCTTCGCTGTCTTATTTTTTTAGCAACCGGTTCATTGGTCCGACGAGCCAAGCGCCGCGAGCGGACGAGGGGCGTCGCGATGCCGTATACGAATTGCAGACTGCTCTAGAGTTGATTCCCAAACGTGGCCAGGATTGTCCGCCGTGGTTGGTGGATCGATTGTTGCGTAATTTGCTTGTCGACCTTACAGGAAACACACATCGATCCGAGTTTTGCATCGATAAAATGTACTCGCCGGACAGCTCTACGGGCAGGCTTGGATTGGTCGAGCTTCGGGGATTTGAAATGCCGCCTCATGCTCAAATGAGCTTAGCAACACAGTTGCTGGTACGAAACATGGTTGCACATTTTTGGCGCAACGAATACACGCAGCCGCTAAAACGATGGGAAACGGACCTGCATGACCGGATGATGTTGCCGCATTTCTTGTGGCGTGAACTTCAGGATGTGCTAGGTCACTTGCAAATGGATGGTTGGGGATGGGAAGACAATTGGTTTGCACCCCATTTCGAGTTCCGTTTTCCATCGATTGGCAACGTGGAGTATGACGGAGTGTCAATTCAATTGCGGAATGCAATCGAGCCTTGGTATGTTTTGGGCGAGGAGCCAGCTGGCGGGGCAACGGCCCGCTATGTTGACTCGAGCGTTGAGAGGCTTGAGGTCAAAACAACTGGTTTGGATCCCAACAAACATCAGTTACTTTGCAATGGAATTCGGGTTCCATTGCAGTTTGGTGGTGACCAAAGCACGCAAGTTGCTGGAGTGCGTTATCGAGCGTGGGCACCCGTTTCGTGTTTGCATCCAACCTTGCCGGTGAACACACCGCTTGTATTCGATTTGTGGGACATTTGCACAGGGCACTCCGTCGGCGGGTGTACGTACCATGTTTCTCATCCTGGCGGCCGAAACTATGCGACTTTTCCGGTGAACGCTTTGGAGGCTGAGGGTCGACGCAATGTGCGTTTTCTGCCATTCGGACATACGCCTGGCCAACTGGTACCACGCATGCCACGCGCGAATCCAGAATTTCCCGCGACCTTGGATTTGAGGCGAGAATTTCTGTAAAATTGCAAAGCTGCTGAGGAAAGAAAATGAACCCATTTCAATCACCGCTGATTTCCGATCCCGAGCATGGCTCGCGATGCAGAGTCGTTGACGGATTTGTGTTTGTCGCCATCGGCATCATCATATACGGCATGACGTTACCAGCCGTTATGACAAACTGCGTTGGGCGTAGTGCCGTTATTCAGCCGCTTGCGAATCCGTAGAAAGGGCGACTGCCAGTGAACGAATGGTTGCGAAAGGGAATAGGCTCGATTGGTTGCTTGCTGATGATCGGGCAATTTAGTATCCCGTTACAATCCCAAGATTTGATTCAGCCAGCGCCGGATATGCCCGCCTACACTTTAGGCAGTATCCAACATGGAAAAGACACATTCGGTCGTCCAGCCGTGACCATTGACTGCAAAAGAACTAAAGAAGGGAAAGGCGTAGCGATGGTTGCTGGGCGATTCACCGGCGGTCCATTAAGAATATTGGATAGCGGAGTTTCGAGCGAAGAATTAGAAAAGTTACAGCTAACGGAACTCTTCAAGGATAGTAAAGGGCTCGATGGCGAGTTGTACTTAGTTGTAGTTGGCTCATTTGCCGAAGAATGCGAGTTTACCTGCCTGGTTTCTAACGTGGTACACATTGGCAATCCGTCCGTTGAGACTGCAATCGCAAGGGAATGGAACTCAGCAGAGTCGCTTTCGTATCAAAAGGAGTTGGTTGGACGAAAACCACCCTATGGCGTTCCGGATGGACATCAGCTCGTGCGAGCATCGACCAAGTTGATTGCAGGGATGCCGCTCAAGGTAGGCAGGTTCGGGAAATGGGTCGATGCCGAGGCATTGACCGGTGAAGCAACCGTGACAGTCAAGATCGCAGGGACCGTTAATCTGAGGACTTTTAATCGCGATGGTTGGCTCGCGATTGATCCAGCGGTACTACAACAAGGCGTTGTATCGCCTAGTTCATTCAAGCCGAGCGTAAACGTAATTCCTGGGACGTCGGTGATTTTGCCAGATGGTTACAGCGTGGTTACAAAGGCCATGCAACTCGTTCCTGGCACTCCCGTTCGAGCGATCTGGCTCAACCAATTGCAGGACGCGACTGTGATTTCGCTTGAGGGGGAAAGGGTGCTGACACATTACGATTCCAAGCCCTCGTTGCTTAACAAGAAATGCAATCGTGGTGAACTGGTTATAGACGCGGCGATTGTTGAGGAGCTGACAAAACCAGATGCTGCTGAGCGGTTTCAAGATCGTGTGCCAAAGATGCCTTCCGTCGACGAGGGAATGAACCTCCAGGAAGCATCTGTTCAGAACGGATCGAAAGGAATGCAATCTGTTGTGGATGGCAACCGGGAGTTTATCAACAATGAACCGAATTCAGCAAGCAATTCGGCAGTTGCAAATGCTGCAAACCTACCGCTGACGCTTCAGAACAACCCGATCGACATACCAATTCCAAGGGAAGCGGAATTGCTACCGCTCGATTTTCCAATTCCACGGGGTACGAAACTAGCCGCGTGCTCGGGGCAAAGATGGAATTATGTCACGGTCCTCAAAGATAACAAAGATGACACCGTGCCAATCCATTGGGATAACCGCACTCCAGATTATGACGGATTGATTCATCGAACCCAGTTGATTATTCGAAAGTCAGACCTGAGAAAACTTCGGATCAAGGCGACGCGTTCGGAGAAACGTGTTTGGACGGATTCCACGGGCAAGCACACCGTCGAAGCGACGCTCGCTTCGAGAACTTCAACTCAGGTCACACTACTGAGAGATGATGGCAAAGAAGTGACTTTATCGATCGACAAACTCAGCATCGCCGATCAAAAATGGCTTCGAGATAACCCGTAACCTTGAGTTATCGGTCAACACCGCCGACGATTGGCACCAGAAAGTTTCCGATCAGTACACTGATTGTCAGCCAGCAAGCCAAAAGAACGCGTGGCTGTCCGCTGCGTTTTTCGAACCATTGCAAGTAGTGCAAAAATGGCTGAATGATCGCACCAAGGATCGCAGCGGAACCAACGTCGAAAAAGACTAACTGGGTGAGCGGGAAACGAAAGGACGCAATCGTCAAAATCATGGCTAGGCAGCTTACGATCCCCATCAGTAGCGCGGCAAGAAGTTGGTTTTTCGGAAAAGCTAATACACTCATGGATCCGCAAATCGACCCGATGATTCCCCACCCATAAAAAACGGCGATGTTGGGCAATCGGCCGCCAGCAACGGCTAGGTAGGCCAAGAGAGTCATCAGTAGTGACCAGAATAAACTGTCCCTCCAATTCCCAAACAGCCAGCCCAACGCTAGACCGATTGCTGAAGCGAATGCCGCAAAGATCATTGCTTGTGGTAAAGCGTCCGCACCGAGCATTCTCGCGTAGCTCAAGAGCATGGCCAGTGCTGCAGTCATCGATAACAGGGACATCAGCGAGAACTGGTTCGGAGTGCCGTCATCGTTTTTCTCGGGGTTGGCATCAATCTCTTCCATCCCACACACCTCTCACAGAAGACGTTCGACCTGAACTATTTTCGCGTGACAAAACGGAGCACGAACGCGTCGTCGAACTCATTCACCTGCGTGAGCGTTCGGAACTCCAAGCGACGGTCAAAGACGTAGCCGAATTCGATTGAGGATAGATGGCCATCCGAGTCGCGGTGTTCGAATCCAAGCAGAAGTTGGAGGTCGCGATAGGTCATGACATCATTGTCGTTGTTGGGGAACTCGATATCCCAAGTGCCACCGCCCAAACGCCCAGCCAGATACGCCTTGGACTTGTTGTCGATCGAATAATCGATGCGAGGCCTTGGGAAGACCATGTCGAAACGAAGGTCTGGCATCATTTGCGGCCGCCAGGAAATTCCACCGACGGGCAACATTTTGATATCGTCACGACTTAAGTAGTCGACTCCGAAGACGATGTCCATTTCGGGCATCAAGTGGAGCATCCCTACGGCGTGTCCCGGGAAACGAACACCGTCCTTAGCGCTGTCCTCGAAATCGCTAAAGACGCCGATCGTGCTCACCAAGTCGTAACTCATGAAGTCCTTGATCCGACCTCGCTTTTGGTATCCCAAGGAAAAATCGTAAAGGCGTGGCGGCAAAGGAACAACACTTGGACCTGAAAGCAAGTGCAGATTAAAAGCGGTCGTGAAACCCGACCGGTACCCGCGGCCCAAATAGGGCGATGATTCAAAGGATAGCCAGCCGAATTGATCTCCGTCGCCCGGCATATAGCTAAGCGATTCTTCGTCGGCCCTGTAGTTAAGATACGGCTCCTGGGAAAAGTAGGACAGCTTGGGCAGTTTCATCTCCGAATCGGAATCCAAGTCAAATGGCAGCTCTGCACCAGTAGTTTTCGGACCGGTCGATTCTTGATGATCGAGGCGAAGTGAGCCAGGATCCCCTATCTTGCCTTCGATCGATACAAGTTTGCCCAAGCTACGTATCTTAGGGAATTCTGATGGCGATTCTTGGATCAGTCCACTTCCGGTTTCTCCCGCACGGAAGTCACGTGTCGGAAATGATTCTAGATCCTGACATTGTCCTACGGCGCAGCAGAACATCGATTGGAAAGCAATTCCAAGAATGATGATCGTGTTAACCCAGGCCCACATACTGGGACAACTGGGCAAGTGTGACTTTTTCGAATACTCCGACATGCACTACCTCTCAGGTAAACTATCGGGTTTGGAGTTATTTTTCTATAGCCAAATCAATCCGTTTGAAATTCACTGGCACCTTGAAAATGAGCTTCTTTCGGAATACAACAGAGCCTTAATTTCGCATTGCGGAGTTATGCTTGCCCAAAAAGGGATTAAGGTACTCCGACTGAATTACAACAACATCAATTTCCCGAATACCGAAACAAGAGTTGCTGAATGGCTGGAACAGGTTTGGATGATGGTTTGGTTTCTGCCGACAATGTGGCAAAGATACTTGGCAGGGCATTGGAAGCTGGAGACGGGTTGCTCCGATTGACGCCAGCTTGGGTGCCACGCAGCTTTTTGCATCCTGGCAGGCGAATCAAATTGTTCCCCGGTGATCTTTACGCTTTCGGTGCAAACCGAGGTGGTATCGATGAGCGTTGGTTCTCCAGCACGACCGAAGCAGCGAACGAAGGCCGCGTATGGCACGAGGGGCTCAGTTTCTGTTTATTCGAGGGGCAAAAGTTCTTGCTCCGAGACGCAGTCTCTGAACTTGGAATCAAATTGGTGGGTGAGTCGATCTACAAAAAGTACTCCCGCTGGCCCGTTTATTCCAAGTTTTTTGACAACATGGGACCTATCCCCCATCACATGCACCAATCGCAAAAGGATGCGAAACTCGTTGGCCAAGAAGGCAAGCCGGAGAGCTATTACTTCCCTCCGCAATATAACAATGTGGACAATAACTTCTCGTACACGTTTATGGGTTTAGAACCTGGCACGACAAAGCAGGATTTGCGCCGCTGCCTGGAAAATTGGAACAAGGGTGATAACGGAATCCTTGATCTTTCACGCGCCTACCGACTTAAACGGGGGACAGGTTGGCTGATTCCGCCAGGAGTGTTGCACGCACCGGGTTCGCTCTGCACGTATGAACCACAGTGGGGCAGCGATGTGTTCGGGATGTATCAGTCGATCGTTGAGGGGCGATATGTTCCATGGTCATTGCTGGTCAAGGACATGCCGCCAGAAAAGCATCAGGACCTAGACTTTATCATTGGTCAATTGGACTGGGACAAAAACGTCGACACGCACTTT
>JANMNR010000304.1:0-5000 GCA_031368325.1 Pirellula sp. | reverse complement strand
AAAGTGCTTGGGGCAAAAGAGGTATTGCTGTAAGCGGTATGGGAAAACTGTATGTGAACCGATACGGCGGCGGTTCATTTGATACAAATGTTGCGGTAATTTATCCAGCCCGAGACGACATGTTTATTCCTCTTTGGTGCTACTGCCGTTCTCCACAGTTCATAGATAACGTTCGGAAGATTGACCGGAAGTCCAAGGTTACGCCGAACACATTCGCCAAAGTCCCGTTCGATTTGGCACATTGGCAAAAAGTGGCGGCGGAGAAGTATCCCCATGGATTGCCTAAGCCCCTTTCCAGCGATCTAACCCAATGGCTGTTCAATGGCCACCCTGTCGGTGCAGACCAACCGTTGCACGTTTCTGTAGCTCGGTTGCTCGGCTACCAATGGCCGCGCCAGACTGGCTCCAGCTTTCCCGATTGCCCAGCCCTCGGTCCGGATGGTCTAGAAAAACTGTCCGATGACGATGGCATCGTTTGCATCTCAGCAGTTCGCGGTGAACAACCCGCGTCCGAACGTTTGCTCGAATTGCTCCAAATCAGCGTTGGAGACAAATGGAACAATGCTTTGGTCGACAAACTACTTGTCGATGCGGGAAACAAACCGGGCACTATGCTCGAAGATTGGCTCCGCAACGCTTTCTTCGAGCAGCATACGAAGCTGTTCCATAATCGACCTTTCATCTGGAACATTTGGGACGGACGCAAAGACGGTTTTTCTTGCCTGCTGAACTATCACAAATTGGACCACAAGGCGCTCGAGAATCTGACCTATTCCTACCTCGGCGACTGGATCACCATTCAGAAAAACGATGCCGCTGCTAACCGGCCTGGAGCCGATTTGCGATTGAAGGCTGCTCAGGAATTACAGGAAAAACTGAAGCTGATTATCAACGGCGCACCGCCCTACGACATTTTCGTGCGATGGAAGCCGCTTTCGCAACAGTCCATTGGTTGGCATCCTGATCTGAATGACGGAGTCCGAATGAACATCCGTCCCTTCATATTGGCCGGAGTCCTTCGCAAGAATCCAAACGTTAAGTGGACCAAAGACCGTGGCAAAGAACCCAATCGCCCAGCCGACCAATTCCCCTGGTTCTGGAAAGACGGCGAATTCACGGGCGAAAGAGTCAATGATGTACACTTGAATCTGGCAGACAAGACACGAACGGGGAAGTAACCACCGCTCAAATACCAAAGCAACACTGAATGAATTCGATTTAGATCGGAACGACAATGATTGATCAAGTAACCTTCCAAAATTACAAATGCTTGAAAAATGTGATTTGCACGTTATCGCAGCTAACCGTAATTGTCGGCCCAAATGGATCAGGCAAGTCAAGTATTTTGGAAGGCCTGCACGACCTTTCTCAACTTGCTTCAGACCATTGCGTTGATAGTATCGACTACCTTTTCAATGGTCCTCGTTGGTTTGAAAGTCTGCATAGTGGCGATGGAGCCGATCCAATGGTTCTTAGTTGCAAAAGGAATGGTGCGACTTTCGATTTCAGAGTCTCGACAAAGCAGTCAACTGTCGATCGGATGGCGCTTGGTGATAGTGGATGGTTTGGGGGTGCCGTTGGAAAGGTAGACAACTCAACGTATGTATCAACCGACCCGTCAAAGGACGGAAACGAAGCGGCTCTTGGAGTGAAGTCGCTTGTCTTGCTTCGTCTAGAAGCGTCGCAACTAGCCAAAACGTCGTATAGCAATAGCGAGATTCCCAAACTTGAGTCTTCTGGGCAAGGGCTGGCATCGGTAATCGCCAATTTGAAAATGAGCGAACCGGAGATTTTCGATTCATTGCTTGCTATGTTGCGACGAATTGTGCCGCAAATTCGTCAGATTCGAATTCGAAAGCGGAAACTTCGCCGGTTCGAAAAGGAAGTTGTAAGCTTTCGTGACAAGTCAATGAAAACAACGGTTCCTCGAACATTTATTGGCGATCTGCTTGTGTTTGACTTTGAGAATAGAAAGGATGTCCCGGCTACAAATGTCAGCGAAGGTACAATGTTGGTTCTCGGCCTTTTGGCTATGCTCCATAGTCCTTCGCGACCAAAAATTATTCTGCTCGACGACATAGAAAAAGGATTGCATCCAGATGCTCAGCGCGAATTAGTCGTGATGCTTCGCGAGATTCTCGCTATGCAGAGCGATTTGCAGATAGTCGCAACATCCCATTCTCCATATTTCCTCGACTTCCTAAAGTTCGAGGAAGTGCGTGTGATGACATTAAGCGAGGACGGCTATTCGATTTGTGGACGTCTTGAGAGTCACGCTAAATTTGAAAAATGGAAAGAAGAACTTGCCCCCGGCGAAATGTGGAGTTTGTTTGGCGAAAAATGGTTGTCGGAAGGGGCAAAATAGTAATGCTAAAATTCTGTATCGTCTACGAGGACGTAGCTGATGCGAACGTCGCATCTAGTTTAGCTGACCGTGTCGTCTGCGAATCTGTCAAATGGCTAGAAGAAGATGCCTCCAATCTGGAGTATGTCCGGCAGTGGGTCGACGTTGCGCCTAATGGTCGACGACTACGATGGACCGAAATTGACGACATTGGTCGAGACCTTCGACTACCAGTGCGGCGTTATGAGAATTGGGAATCCGATCAACCAGATTTCAAGGCTGGCCTCCGTGCGCTACGTGTAATTAAGGCATTGTTCGATGATGTTGCCGTCGTCGTATTGATTCGCGATGCTGATAACCAATTGAGTCGTGGCCAGGGATTAAAGAAGGCCCGAGAGGTGCATCTTGGGACGGATCGATGGACAAGTGTAGTCATTGGCTTGGCCAATACGAAGCGAGAATGCTGGGTTTTATCGGGATTCATTCCGTGCAATGATTTGGAGATGAAGTTACTTGCCGAAGTACGTCAATGCTTGGGGTTCGACCCGACAGAAAAATCGCATGACCTTACGGCAAAACATAGCGAGGCCACCGATAAGAGGAGTGCAAAGCGAGTGCTAAAGAAGTTGACTGGCGAGAATCAAACGCGAGAAGAGGAATGCTGGACAAAAACCCCCTTAAAAAGACTCCGAGCGTCCGGCGTAACAAACGGACTGGCAGACTACCTACGCGAAGTCGAAGAAATACTGGTTCCCATCATTGTTCGGCCTGAGGGTCGTGGAGTACCAGGATGAACGACGAAACAGTTCTCGACGCCGTTCTGCGATCTATCGCTCACGCTGCGGAATACAATCGTGATGATGCCGTGTCTCCAGTAGCGGTTCTTTGGCCGGATGAGAAAAAGGAATGGGAACGCATTGTTCCTCGATTACGAGAAGCGATTCCGCACTTCTATGTGTTTGGTCCTTATGACAAGGACAACCGAAGTGGTCCAGCAATTTGGCTGCGGTGCGTTTTGTCAGGGAACATCTCCGACGTTCAAGTTCCAAAGGGAGCGGTGCCGGTGATTTATCTCCCGGGTGTCAGTCGCTCGACTCTTCGCGCGACTGAGGAATGTCCTACCGAACTAAAACCGCTTGCTGAGCTTCAATACCGAGGCGTGTTTTGGTCACAAGTGAACGGTAAAGATTGGACTGTTGCCTCCTTCATGCAAACCAACCACGGGGGGCTGAAACTTAAGATCCCAAAGGATGCAGCTACTTCGCAATCGATGAAACGGGCAATTGACCGCGTCATGGAGGTCCCGACCGAATATTTGCGAACCAAAGCTGCTGCTGGCGAATTGAATAGCACTTACTTTGATTCGCTTATTAGCGATGACTTTGTCGATGATCTGTTGACTTGGCTTTCCGATGCAAAGGGAGTTAGGGAGCGTTGGGATTCAGCACGATGGGAAACACTTTGCAGCCGATGCATAAGCGACTACGGATTCGATCCAGCACGCGACGGAGATATTGACGGCGCAGAGAAGCTTGGCGTTCAAGATCGTCCAGTATGGAAGACAGTCTGGAAGCGATTCGCTTCGTCTCCCCATCGATACCCTGGATTGGTCGATGTGCTTCGACGTGCAAAGCCTTCCGGCAAAAGCGGAGATCTCTTTGCAAAGATGCTTGTTGAGTCTTGGCCACAAGATAACGAAATGGCGGAGTCTAATCTTCGTGATGCTCTGCTTTCCATTCCGGAAAAAAATCTGGAAAAGGCTCGCGAGCTAATCCACCAACTTGAACGGGATAATTTTGTTCGTCGCGAATGGGTATGGACTTCACTGGGGAAAGCGCCACTTGCTGCCGCCCTAAAGCATCTAGCAATTCTGTCGGAACTTACAGCGACTCCACTCGCTGCCGCTAACATCAACGATATGGCAAAACTCTATGCCGATAGCGGTTGGCGTTCGGATGCCGCGGCACTTGATGCGATTGCATCCGCCACGAGCGTCGTCGACTCAAATGCCATCAACGGAGTGATTCAACATTTGTATGCTCCATGGCTTCGTGACGCAGCAGAGTTGTTTCAGGATCGAGCTAAGGCAACTCCAATCCCAGGACGGAAACAGTCGAGGCTGGGAGAAGTCAGTAGTTCAACTTGTGTCATGTTTGTCGATGGACTTCGAATGGACGTAGGTCAGAAACTGCGTGCCGCTCTGCGTGCCAAGTTCGGTGAAGTATCGATGGAGCATCACTTGGTCGCCATGCCCTCGGTAACTCCTACTGCCAAGCCAGGTATATCACCTGTTGCTCATCGCATTAACGGCACTGTGGCTGGAGAAGAGTTTCGCCCATGCGTAGCCGATACTGGAAAGGATCTGACGATCGATCGGTTCCGTGGCCTTTTGGAGAATGACGGGTTTCAGATTCTTGCCGGGAACGATACTGGTGAACCAAGTGGCAAGGCTTGGACTGAGTTTGGGAATTTGGACTCGACCGGCCATCAAGAAGGAGTCGGACTTGCTCGCCGGATCGGAGAGCTAATCCACGTTCTAACTCAACGGGTCGAGGCTCTTGTTGCCGCCGGATGGAGGGAAGTTCGACTGGTGACCGATCATGGCTGGCTACTTTTACCTGGAGGTTTGCCAAAAAGCGACCTGCCAAAATACTTG
>JANMNR010000260.1:0-7720 GCA_031368325.1 Pirellula sp. | reverse complement strand
GAAAAAACAAATCTTTGCCGCCGCCGACGTTGATGAACCCGAAACCCTTGTCCGTCAACTTTTTGATGCTACCTTCGGCCATAACAACTCTTCCTTCAAATGATAGAACCGAACGCCGCCGTCAAACATTGTTGGCCGGACATCCTTTGGTTCATGCGGAAAGTGTAGCGTTCTTGCAGCCGAATAGACGAACTAAGTTCCCTGGAAGTCCTTTTTAATGGAACAATCTTGGAGTTTTCTCGTACACCTGTGTAGCCCCGGCACTCCGACGGTTGTGATTTTGATGGCCTCACGCGAGATCCCGGGAGAAAATCGCAACGTTTCATGACGCAAATCAAAAACGCCGCATGGCCTACTTGTTTTTGATATGCTATGGCGAGTCAAGTGTTTAAAAACCGCTAGTCAGCGCGACACCCTACAAGGTGCATTTCCTCCGACTCTCCCATTCATCATGAAGAACCGCTTTACCATTACTTTCCTCGTACTATTTTTGATTGCCATCGCGTCAAAGGAATCCACCGGGGATGTGCGAATGCCTGCGATTTTCTCGGATCATATGGTATTGCAAAGCGAGGTTGAGGTTCCCGTGTGGGGCTCGGCTGATCCAGGTGAATACGTTTCGGTAGTTATGAATGATCAATCGAAGAGTACGACGGCGGGTACGGATGGTAAATGGATGATTCGCTTGCGGGGGCTAAAGGTCGGTAATCCCACAACGCTGAAGATCCTGGGGAAAAACCAGATTGTTATCGAAGACGTTCTCGTTGGAGAAGTTTGGCTCGGTTCAGGGCAGTCTAATATGGCAATGACAGTTAAGGCCGCAAAGGATTTTGCCATCGAACAAACAAGTTCGCAGCTACCGTTGATTCGCATGTTCAAAGAAGACTCCGGCGCGGCCACCGAAGAGCAAAGCGTAGGAAAGGGGCAATGGGTTGTTTGCAGTCCCGAGTCCGTCGGCGGCTTTTCTGCAACGCTCTTTTTCTTTGGCCGCGAGATCCATAAGTCGCTTGGAGTCCCAATCGGATTGATCAATTCCTCGGTAGGCGGCACCCCGATCGAATCTTGGATCGCGTCGGATGCACAGTTCAAGTCAAAAGAATTGAACTCGTTCGTTAGCGCACAAAAGGAGGAAACTAATAAAATCGTAACAGAGGCGGAAAAGAATAAATATGTAAAAGAACTTGCAGCATGGCAAGAAGCGTCAAAGAAGGCTCGTGCTGAGAATCAAAAGCCACCTCGCAAGCCCGTCGACCCAATCGACGTTCGGTCCAAAAAAGGAAATATCGGTGGGCTGTTCAACGGAAAGATCGCTCCATTGATTCCGTATGCGATTCGTGGTGCGTTGTGGTATCAAGGCGAAGCCAACAGCACTCCTGCCAAGGCCCCGTTTTACGAGCATCAGTTGCCGCTGTTAGTGCACGATTGGCGATCAAGATGGGGATATGACTTCCCGATTGCGTGGGCCCAGTTACCGAACTTTTCAGGCGAAGGACGCGATTGGCCTACCATCCGAGAAGCTATGCGAAAATCACTATCGATACCCAAGACGGGGATGGGCATCAACATTGATATCGGGGATAAAAATGATATCCATCCCAAGAACAAGCAAGAGGTTGGCCGAAGACTATCGCTTTGGGCACTCGGCACAGTTTACGGCAAAGAAGTTGTTGCTACTTCGGGTCCGTTGTTGTACGAATATGAAACCAAGGGTGGCGAAATCGTATTGTCGTTTAAGCATTCCAATGGCGGCCTGTTGGCGAGAGATGGAAGTCTAAAAGGCTTTACAATCGCTGGCGAGGACCAGGAATGGAAAAAGGCGACAGCTAGCATCCGTGGCGACAAAGTCATCGTCAGTAGTCCAGAAGTTTTTAAACCCGTTGCTGTACGCTACGCATGGGAAAATTTCCCGGACTGCAATCTGTTCAATGAAGCGGGTTTACCAGCATCGCCGTTTCGCACAGATGACTGGCGAACATCCCGTTGATAGAGCGAACAGATTAGTCGACCTATAACACGCGATTTTCCAGTTCCAACTCAGATGGGCGACAAAAAACCTCTCGATTGAACGCAACTAAACAGAAAAGGTATCTAATGCAAATCAAACCACCGAAATTCAAGCATTCCAGATTGTTTATTTCGCTTCAATTTGTCGTTTTTCAAATCCTCATATTGGTGTTTGGATTGACAATGCGATCGCCGATTCATTCTGCAGAACATGAATCTGCGAAACCAAATGTGGTCATCATCTTTATTGACGATCTCGGGTATGCGGATATTGGTCCTTATGGGGCTACGAAGCAGAAAACTCCAAATCTTGATCGTATGGCCCGCGAAGGAATGAAGTTGACGTCGTTCTATGCGGCGCCAGTCTGTTCCGTTTCTCGAGCTCAACTTTTGACGGGTTGCTACGGAGCACGCGTCTCGGTACCCGGTGTGTTTGGTCCTGCGTCAAAGAATGGTTTGCATCCCAATGAGTCCACCATCGCTGAGCGATTAAAATCACAAGGTTACGCATCGATGTGCATTGGGAAATGGCACGTGGGGGATCAAAAAGAGTTTTTGCCAACTAAGCAAGGTTTTGATCGCTATTTTGGCATCCCCTACTCAAACGACATGCAACGCGTTTCGACTTCGACAGGACAGAAAGTCGTGCCGCTGTTGCGTGACGACAAGGTCATTGAACTCCTGACGGACGAGCAGCAGTCGAAAATCGTTGAGCGTTACACCGACGAAGCGATTGGTTTCATTCGATCGCAGAAAGACAATCCGTTCCTGTTGTACGTGCCGCATACCGCAGTTCATACTCCGATATGGCCTGGCGAAAAATTCCGTGGCAAGTCGAACAACGGACGTTTCGGCGATTGGGTCGAGGAGGTGGATTGGTCTGTTGGGAGAGTGTTGGATACTTTACGCGATCTGAAACTGGACAACAACACACTGGTGATGTTCACGAGCGACAACGGCCCCTGGCTCATCAAGGAGGCGGACGGTGGCAGTGCACTGCCGTTAAGAGGAGGAAAGGGAAGCACTTGGGAAGGGGGAGTTAGAGTTCCAACGATTGCTTGGTGGCCAGGCAAGATCGCTCCGGGCACTGTCTGCGATGCTGTTGCTGGTACGATCGATCTCCTGCCAACTCTGGTCTCGATCGCTGGCGGTGAATTGCCGTCGCAGCCTACCATTGATGGGCGGGACATCTCACCCCTGCTGTTGGGCAAAAGCAAGATTTCGCCGCGGGAGGCTCACTACTATTTTGCGGGATACAATCTGCAAGCTGTTCGCCAAGGTCCGTGGAAACTGGCGTTGGCCGCTCAACCCGAATCGATGGGCAAGGGCACGAACTCGGATGCAAAGTCTAATCCTCGGCTGTACAATCTCGACGAAGAAATTGGCGAACAAACCAATCTCGCTGAAATGCACCCGGAAATCGTTGCGAGGCTCAAGGGACTTGCCGACAACATGACCGCTCAAATCGGCGGACCTCAAGCGCCGGCGCGGCGACCGGCGGGGGTAGTCGAAAGACCAGACACGTTGTACCCCTCGGAAGACAAAAAAGAAAAATCGCAGCCAGCGAAAGAGTAGGTACCGATTCATGATTGAAAGGACAGGCTGTATTTGTGCCTTTGCAATTCTGTTGGCCTTGGCATCACCAGAACTGTGGGCCCAGCAGGCACCCTATGATGTCTTTCCGCCAGCGGAGGCGCCTTTCTACCGAGTTCGCTACGAAGCATCTCCTCAGAAAGGCGAGCTGATTTTTCCGGTCAACTACACTATGTGGATTCCCAGGGATCTGAAGACTCTACGTGGAGTGGTCGTGCATCAGCATGGCTGTGGCGAGGGGTCATGCAAGTCAGGGCTAACGGGAGCCTACGATCTGCACTGGCAAGCATTGGCAAAGAAGCACCACTGCGCTCTGATTGCTCCGTCGTATGAGCAACCCGAGAAAGCGGATTGCCAAATGTGGTGTGATCCTCGCAATGGTTCTGACGCAGCCTTTCAAAAGTGCTTGGTTGACCTAGGCGACAGGTGTGGTCACCCCGAGCTAGCCAAGGTTCCTTGGGTACTCTGGGGACATAGCGGCGGCGGGCACTGGGCGGGTGCTATGGTGTTGTTGCATCCAGAACGGGTTGCTGCTGCTTGGCTTCGATCGGGTGTTCCGCTAATCAACGCGGATCCAAATCGAACGAACATTAAGGTACATACAATTCCTCAAGCCGCGTTAAAAGTGCCGTTGATGTGCAATCCGGGAACGAAGAAAGGGGTGACAGACAAAGATGGTCGTTTTGCTGGCGTGTGGCCAGCCAATGAAGCGTTCTTCCATGAAGTGCGTGGGAGGAGCGGATTGATAGGTGTGGCTGTTGATCCATTGTCATCCCATGAGTGTGGCAATCAACGTTATCTGGCGATACCCTGGCTCGATGCTTGCCTGTCTGCACGGTTATCGGACGATGGCTCAGGCAGTCTGAGGGAAATGCCATCCGACAAAGCTTGGCTAGCTCCCGTCTTGGGCACGCAAGCTTTGAGTGCATCTAACTACAGTGATGATCCACTAAAAGCAGTGTGGCTTCCAAACGAATCCATAGCCAAGTCGTGGATGAAGTACGTAGTCGACACAGCGGTTTTCGATTCGACCGAGCCCCCATCACCTACGAACTTGCAGCTGAACGGAAATGTCTTGACCTGGGAGGCCGAAGCGGATCTGGAGAGCGGATTAGCTGGGTTCATTATTGAGCGAGACGGTCAGTCCATCGCCAACGTTCCGGAACAAGCAAAGAATCCATATGGTCGACCGATCTTTCAAAACCTACAGTACAGCGACACGCCATCACAGCCGCTTGTTGCCATGCAGTTTGTTGATGCAACTGCCAAAGCGGACGAGAAACACATCTATCGAGTCGTCGCCCTGAACACGGTTGGACTCAAGTCGCAGCCGAGTGAAGTCGCATTGAGGAAAGACTAACGCAAATAATTCATAACCCACGAGTGCCTCAACTGGTCTCGTTGTCAATTCATCAAGAGAAGGATCAACATGAAAAAGTTTCTATGGCTTGCGGCAATAACACTCCTGCAGCCCATTAATTTGAATGCCTGTGAGGATCCGTCCAAGGACAAGAAAAAGGAGTTAGCCGCCCTGACCTGGACCGATCCAGCCAAAGCAACGACCGAGGACCCGGATTTCTCGATTCAAGGTGAATACGGGGAAGGAAAAGCAAACGCTGCTTTCGGTGTTCAAGTGGTAGCGTTAGGCGGTGGCAATTTTGAAGCTTATTTGCTTGAAGGTGGACTTCCGGGACTCGGGTGGACGCGGGATAAATCGCGAATGCGATTGAGTGGCTCTCGCTCCAATGATTCTTTGCAATTGGTTTCCGACGACAAGTCCACCACGGCGAACGTGACCTTGGGCAAAATCGTTGTATCTCGGCAAGGCCGAACAATTGCCGAAGTATCCAAAGTCGATCGCAAAAGTCCAACCCTGGGCGCGAAACCAGGGCCGGGAGCCATCGTGCTATTTGATGGCTCTTCTGCGGATGCATGGCAGGGCGGTAAGATTGAAAGCGGGCTGTTGGCCAACAACGACATCGCGACAAAGCAATCCTTTACAGACTACACACTGCACATCGAGTTTCAAACACCATACAAACCCTATGCTCGCGGGCAGGCCCGTGGCAATAGTGGGGTGTACCATCAAGGCCGTTATGAAACGCAAGTGCTCGACTCTTTTGGCCTCGACGGGAAAATGGACGAGACAGGTGGTCTGTATTCAATTGCTGCTCCAAAGCTAAACATGTGTTTGCCGCCCCTGATCTGGCAGACCTACGACATTGACTTTACTGCTGCGAGATTTGATGGCCAGGGTGAACTAAAAAGACCCGCCTTGATCACCGTTCGGTTGAATGGCGTTACGGTGCACACCGATCAAGAGTTGCCGCAGTCGACTCCTTCAGCTCGGATCAAAAAGGTCACCTCCGAGCCTGGACCGATCTTCATCCAACATCACGGCAACCCCGTTTACTACAGGAATATCTGGCTAGTTCCTAAAGATGAAGGCAATGCGTCCGTCAAAACAAAGAAGCTGCTGGTCGTTACAATTACCGATGGCTTTCGACATGGACCAGCAATTGATGCAGCAACGAAAGTGTTGCCCGAATTGGCGAGCCAAAGCAATGGAGAGTTTGCTTTTGAGTTTTTGCAAGATCCAGGGGCTCGCCCCAATCCCAGTCCAGCTCCAAAACGAACTCCCGAAATGTCCGATGACGCTTGGGCGACGAAGCAAACGGAGCATGAATTAGGATCAGCAAAAGTCAAAGCAGCTTTGACTGTCTGGCAATCCAAAGTCAAAGAGCTCTTTGGAGAGAAGTTCACGGAAGCCGAGTTAAGCAAATATGATGGCGTAATCTTTTGCAACACAACCGGTGATTTGCCGCTGCCAGATGGCGGGGCGTTCCTGAACTGGGTCAGCCAAGGAAAAGCGTTTATTGGCATGCATGCCGCCACCGACACGCTCAAGGCCATGAAGCCTTACACCGAAATGATTAACGGGAGTTTTGCCGGTCACCCATGGGGTGCTGGCGGTACGTACAACTTTGTGAATCATGAACCAACGCATCCTGTGGTTTCCATGTTTGGATCTGAGTTTTTGTGGAAAGATGAGATCTACCAATACGACAACTTCAATCCATCATCAGTGCACGTGCTGATAAGCCTTGATATGGCCAAGTCGAAACCGCAACTTCCCTACCATGTTCCTGTCTCCTGGGTGAGAAACCTCGGAAAAGGAAGATTGTTCTATACGAATTTGGGGCACAATCCCGAGACTTGGTCAAACGTTACCTATCAGCAGCACATTGTCGCCGGGATCCGTTGGGCATTGAAATTATCGGATGGGAACGCATCTCCAAATCCAGAAACGTCCTCCCAGCAAGCGATTAAGTCTCTGATTGCGGCTGCAAGTTTGCAACTGGGCAAGGACGCTCCTAGCTTGCTAAGTAAGGCATCGCCAAAAGGTTTGGCAAATCCCGAATGGGCGGCCAGGATTGCTGTTGAGGCCGATTCATACCGTAAGTTGCCAAGCGGAAAGCAAGAAAATGCAAAATCCCCTGAGGAATCAGAATCGGAACAAATGAAATTACTGCGTAGGCTCGTGGACGAAATCGAAAGATAAAGCTTGTTCCCGCCTTGAGTGCGTTGGCCAAGTGCAGGTCGGCATGTAACGAAATTCAGGGTTAGTCAGCGGTTAAGGTCTGAAATCGCTACAAGAGTCTAGCCGGGGGAGCATGTTACCCTTGTTGGATTTCGACTGGTTTGGTTACACTATGTAGGTGGGATGTGCGGGCGACGCACAGGCGGTCCCGCATTTCGAAAGTCACCCAAGCCAATTGGCTTGGATTTGTATCCCTGGAGTCCGGAATGAAAAAGATAGAAGCCATTGTTCGTCACTTTAAGTTAGAAGACGTCAAGAACGCACTTACCGAACAAGGCATCCATGGAATGACCGTTAGCGAAGTGCGTGGTTATGGCCGCCAAAAAGGGCATACTGAGATTTACCGTGGCACCGAGTACGCCGTCGATTTTGTGCCGAAGGTAAAGATCGAAGTTGTTTGTGCAGATGGCGAACTCCAAATCGTCATCGACACGATCGTCAAGACGGCACAAACAGGCCAAATTGGCGACGGGAAAATTTTCGTATCAGACCTTCAAACGGCAGTGCGAATTCGAACCGGTG
>JANMNR010000257.1:0-2845 GCA_031368325.1 Pirellula sp. | reverse complement strand
AGCAGTTCGATCATGACTTGACTGCCCGAGAGCTGCTTTCGAAGTCGTGTGAAGTGCTGTCTGGCCAGTAGCTCTGTAGGGGCCATCAGGGCCGCTTGTTGTTTGCTCGCAACAGCATTTAACATCGCGTATTGTGCGATGACTGTTTTTCCGCTACCCACGTCTCCTTGGATCAGTCGATTCATGGGTACGTCTTGTGCCATATCCGTCCGAACGTCCTGGATCGCTTGCAGTTGATCGCGGGTCAGTTCGAATTCGAATCGTTTCAGAATTCGAGCGTGGATCATTGGATTTGCTAGGATCTTTGGAGCTGGTTTGTCGTGCTGCATTCGATGGCGGCGCATGGCCAGTGCGAGCTGGTATACAAACAATTCTTGAAAGATGAATCGTTGTCGGGCTTCGTTCGCCTGTTCCACAGTATCGGGCCGGTGAATTGCCTGAAGTGCTTGGGCGATGCCCATAAGCGGCTGCGATATTGACCCGTTTTCCGTTTGGTTGGCTGCCAAGCGGATCGATTCGGGTAACGCTTCTTCAATAGAATCGATGAGATGGTCAAGCACGGCGCCGATTGCGTTTGCCACGTGGCGTTGCTGTAGCCCCTCGGTCAGCGGGTAGACTGGGATCGGCTTGGCTTCCGGCAACGGTTGATCCGCGGCCAAAATGGTTGTTTCGGGATGGCGCATTTCGAAGGTTATCCCGGTCGATTTGGCGATTCCGGTGGCAACAACTCGCATTCCATGTGAAAATTGCTGTCTTCGAAAGGGCTGGTTGTACCATACACACCTGACGTACCCACCTCCGTCTACAGCCAACAGAATCCCGACGCTGCTCCGCCCGTCAAAGCTGACGCGCTGGTCCATATCGACGATTTGCCCGATGACACTCGCTCGAATCCCAGGTTCTAGCTCGGTAATCGATTGATAAGGAGCAATATCCTGGTAACTTCGGGGGAACAAGAAAATCAAATCCATCGCGCGTCGAACACCCAGCTTGTAAAAAAGCTCAACTCGCTGCGGACCAATGCCAGGAATGTATTGCAATGGGGTGCCAACCTCGATGGGAGGCGTATTCTGGGTCCCCACGTTCGTTACCACACTCGTATCGGATTCGTTCTTGTCTGGAGAGTTTTTTGCGGGAACAGGAGCAGCCTGAGCTTGGGAACCAAGCCTGTTAAGGGATTTCTGAATTGGATCAATCGAAGACATGTTTTGAAAGCGTGGTTGTCAGGTTGTCGTTCCTGCGGATAATGGGCGGATCAAAGTTGACTATTCCAAAGAGTTAACTAATCCAAAGGAGTGCTTAACGTCGTGTTTGTTGCCGCATCAACTGATTGTTTCCCTAATATTCCGTTCCCAGATGTGATCGAGGTACTCAGTGACCTGGAGTTCACCTGTGTGGAGATCGTCTTTGACGATGAAGGCACACATATAACTCCTGCGAGGATCGTGGAGGACTACGAAGAATGCTTGCGTTTAGTGCGTGACACTCATCGATTGGATATTTGCAGTTATACCGTCAAAATCGCGGCAGAGGGTGATGTTCATTACGAACGGTTTTCCAAAATCTGCGATCTTGCGAAAGCGACCAAGGTCGTCACGCTAACGATTCCGAGCGGAGAACACGGTACGCCATTCAATCAAGAAGTAGAACATCTTCAGAAATTGGTAGGAATTGCTGGTGATCGTGGCGTTCGTATCGGCCTGAAAAGTCAGATGGGGCGTTTGAGCGAAGATCCTGACACCATAAAGAACCTGTGCGATTACGTTCCTGGAATCGGTTTGACGCTCGACCCAAGCCACTTTCTGTGCAGCAACAATCGTAACAAAAACTACGAAAAGCTGATGAAGTACGTGTATCACGTCCAGCTGAGAGACTCCAAAAAGGACCAATTGCAGGTTCGCGTCGGCCAAGGAGAAATCGAGTACGGTCGAATCATTACTCTCTTGCAGGCAGTCGGCTACGACCAAGCATTGAGTGTTGATATGACACCCATGGAAGGGATGGATATGCGTCAAGAACTCAGGAAGCTGAGGCTATTGCTCGATAGTTTGCTGTAAGGTGGGTATAGCCGAGTCCGCAATGTACTCCGTGCCGTTTTGCATTAGAAAACGGCACGCATTGGCAGGCAGCACTTTTATTGCTTGTACTTCGCTTTGTACTTTTCGTTTAGCTGTGTGTGCTTGCTTGTAAGATCGACTTGGCGACCCTGAATGTAAGCTCGAACGACTTGGGTCGGAGTTTCCAAAATGTTGCCATCCGTAACGATCAATGTCGCATCCTTGCCTACGGACAACGATCCGATACGATCCGACACGCCAAATATTTCAGCTGGTGACAACGTAATCGATCTCAACGCCTGATCTTCGGTCAAACCGAAGGCAGCAGCCGTGGCTGCATGATAAGGCAAGTTACGTAGTCCCGAAGCACCAAATCGACCGTCGCTCGCGATTGAAAATAGGATTCCCGCTTCCTGAAGTTGGGCTGGAAAGGTGTATGCAGCATCGTAGGCTTCGTCGTGCCGGCTTGGCAAACGATAGACACCCGCGATGACAATCGGCACTTTTGCTTCTTTGATCAAGTTGGCACACTGCATCGCGTCAGCCCCCCCGAACAAAATCAACTTCACACCGTATTGCTTTGCGAACGCGATCGCTGTTTGGATCTGCTTGCTTGAATTCGCTTGAACCAGTATTGGAATTTTGCCCTCAATCACTGGGAGCATCGCTGCAAGTCGAAGATCGATGGGTTGATCGTCGGGCGCATTGTTTCGAGCAATTCCGTAGGCTTTTACCTCACGCATCAATTCATGGAACGGGCCAAGCCGATCGCTTTCGCCAGCCGCGGA
>JANMNR010000245.1:0-7427 GCA_031368325.1 Pirellula sp. | reverse complement strand
GCGAGCTCTTTGGACACTTTGACGCAAGCGATAGAACGCAGTTCGCCCGACAAAGTAAGTCGAAAGTTGGCAGGAGCTTTGCTTTGCACGCTGTATTTTTCCAACCGCTTCACCGGAGGTTTGAAAGCCGCGATCGACAAGCAATGTCAGTGCCTCGTCGTCGGTCATTGCCGAGCAGTGCATTCGGTAGTCCAAGATGGCGTTAAGTACTGCTCGCATATAAAACTTGAGTTGATGAAGCCGCAACGACAAGTCTCCGTTGCCGTAACCCTCGTCGAGCATCATTTGTTCGGTATAGACGGCCCATCCCTCGGCGAAGACGCCCGATGAAAGTACCTTACGAACCAGAGAATCGACGCGGTTGCTATAGTCCAACTGTACGTAGTGTCCGGGGTAAGCCTCGTGAATGGTGAGTACCTGCAACATGGAACGATTGTATTCTTGAAAGAAAGCTTCTTGGCGTTCGGTTGGCCAATCCGATGGCGGTGGCGAAATCGCGTACAGACTCTTTGCTTTGGAGTCCAACGGTGGAGCTTGATTCAGATACGCCGCAGAGAATCCACGTTGGAACTCGGGCATCTCGATGATGGAACATTGGTCTGGGTTGGGTAGCGTAAGGATCTTTTTTTGGCGGATGAAATTCTTGATCTTTTCGACGGTGTTTTTTGTGTCGTTCAAAAGCGTTGTGGAAGTTCCGTGGTCTTTGCCGAGTTCTGCCAAAACCGCTCGAATCGTTTCACGACGTCCGGCAGCATCGTCTGGTGGCACAGATTTGTTTTCTATGGTGGAACTCCATAACTGCTTGGCGACATAATACATTTCGCGTTCGACTCGATCTGCTTCGGCTTCGGCAGTTTCGATGACTTCCTTTGCGGATAAGCCAGCATCCAATTCCATCGCTAGTTTCTCGCTAAACTTCTTTTCGCCGATTCGCCATTCGCCATTGGATCGCGGCAACACCACTTCTTCGAGGAACTTTTTGTATTCTCGGAGGGATTCGGCGGCTTTACGACATGGAGAGGCGAGCGAGCTGATTTGTGGCGACTCCTCGGCCAGTGCGAAGATATCCTTGTCATAAAACGCAATCGCTCCATCGGTTCGCTTGATCGCAACCTCGGTCAAGATTTTGGGCGGGTTTTTGAGCGAGAGCTTTGCCGCAGCGATGACCTCTGGGATGCGGGCGATTCGGCTGGCTGCATTCTCAACATTGCGGTGTCGAGGCAAGGTGGACTGCGTGAACAATCCAAACACGCTATCCGAACAGTAGACTAGATATGTCCGTGGATCATTTGCAAAGTCGTCACTATTCTTGAACTGCCAAACTCGGTAACGGAGAAAGCTTTCCCAGATCTCTAAATCAATCTGTGCATTTCGTGACAACTTGGTACGGTCAAAGTTCTTGGTCAAATCGTCTAAGACCTTTTGGTCTCGTTCAGCATCCTCGGCGCGTGCCTTTGGCGATAAATCATCCATAAGGCCGTCATACTCTCGCATTCCTTGTTGGGTCGCAAAAACTGGGTGGCGTTTGCACTCCGCATCAAGCCAAGTCTGAAACGCGACCGCGACATTGGCATCATTGGGACTGGATTGAATCGTTGCGTTTTCAGAGGCGAACACTTTGTTATGTGTTAAGTTTCCCAGTGGGAATACTAGAACCGCAAAAAGTGGAATGAACCGAAAACTATTCATGCGAGTGATTCTCTGAAGACGAATGGGGTGAAGTTGCGGAAACCAACGCGGGAAATCAAACGGAGGAGTAGATAGCTTAGCATCCAGACAGCGGTTTGTATCCTGTTTGGATCCGCACAATGGAAAATCGCGCACTTCGAATTAATCGGTGGGCAGGTTAAGATGGCAACCCATGTGAATCCATGGACACAGCAAATCACCAACAAACCGTTTTACGAATGCCGAACAAGCTCGCGGGGTCCACCAGCCCATACCTACTTCAGCACCAAAACAACCCCGTCGAATGGTATCCGTGGGGCACCGAAGCGTTACAAAAAGCCGAATTGGAGTCACGGCCGATCTTTCTTTCGATCGGTTACGCGGCTTGCCATTGGTGCCATGTGATGGAGCATGAGAGCTTCGAAAACAAAGCGATCGCTGCGTTTCTAAACGAACATTTTGTCAGCATCAAAGTGGATCGGGAACAGCGGCCTGACCTGGATCACATCTACATGCAAACCGTCCAAATGCTGACGGGTTCCGGAGGATGGCCCATGAGCGTCTTCCTGACCCCTGAAATGAAGCCATTTTACGGTGGAACGTACTGGCCTCCTGAACGCCGTTGGGGACGCCCTGGTTTTCTCGATGTACTGCACGCCATCGTCGACGCTTGGACGAACAAACGCGAGAGCTTGCTCAAGCAAAGCGAGGATATCACAGCCCACTTACGAACAGCGAGCCAACCGAAAAGCAACGAGTCCGATACCACGCCGGAACAAGCCGTTGCACTGGATGAATCATTGCTCTGGAATGCAGACCAATGGCTATCGCAAGCTTTCGATGAGCGGTACGGTGGGTTCGGTGGAGCGCCGAAGTTTCCGCACGCGATGGATCTGAGACTATTGATTCACTTGCAAACGCGGCGTCCTACCGAACAACGGCTGCATATTATCACCAAGACGCTCGACAGCATGGCCGATGGCGGCATTTATGATCATTTGGGTGGCGGATTCGCTCGCTATAGCGTCGATGACCGGTGGCTAGTTCCGCACTTCGAAAAGATGCTATACGACAACTCACTCTTGGTGATGGCGTATTTGGATGGCTACCTTTTGACGGGGAATGATCGCTATCGCAGCGTTGTATGTGAGTCACTTGACTACGTATTGGCTGACTTAACAGATAGCTTGGGGGGCTTTTACTGCACTCGCGACGCCGATAGCGAAGGGGTAGAGGGGAAGTTCTACGTTTGGACCCGCGAGGAGATTTTAGACAGTCTTGGAATGGAGCGTGGCGACATTTTTTGCGAGGCGTATGGCGTCACCTTTGGTGGTAATTTCGAAAGCAAGAACATCCTCCATCATCCCGAACCCCTCGCTGCCATCGCAAAGCGACTGGGGATGTCAATCGAGGCCATTCAGCATGAGCTACTCCTTGACAGGAAGACGCTACTGGCGATTCGCGGCAATCGGGTTTGGCCTGGACTCGACGACAAAGTGCTCTGCTCTTGGAGCGCACTCATGATCGGTGCGATGGCGAGAGCGGGAGTTGCGCTTGCCAAACCCGAGTATCTTGCTGCCGCAGAAAAAGCGGCCGGATTCATTCAGCAGTCGATGACGCGGGACGACGGTCGGCTGTTTCACGCATGGCGCAAAGGAACTACAGAGATCGATGGGTTCCTTGAGGACTACAGTTATTTTGCCGATGCGTTGGTCATACTCTTTGAGTGCACAGGCAATCCAGTTTACATCGACCTGGCGTGCCGGCTTGTTTCGATCATGGATGAACGCTTCCGCGACGAAAAGGGCGGATTTTTCTTTACGTCGTCGGACAGCGAAGAGTTGATCGCTCGATACAAAGACCAACACGACGGCAGCGTGCCCAGCGGAAATGCAATGGCCGCGACCGCCTTGGTTAAGTTGGCTCGCCTCACCAACGAACCACGCTTCGTTCGACTTGCAGAGGATACACTTCTTCAATCAAGTTATCTGATGCACCATTCCCCTGGCTCCGTGTGCCAGATGCTTCTGGCGTTAGATCATTTCATCGGCCCGTCGGTTGAACGGATCTATGTTGCTCGGAACATCGAGGAAATTCCGCAAGCGATTCGTCATGCATTTTCATCGCTTCGTCCCCGATCCGTCACCGTGGTTAGCCACGAAGATTCGGATGGCGGCAACTCGTTGAGTGGCACAAGAGTAGCAAGCTTGGTGGAGGGCCGAGGTTTGGGGGAGAGTGAGTCGTTGCTCCTGTACCAATGCAGTAACGGGGCTTGCCAATTGCCCGAATCCATTCAGTCAAGTTCTACGAAATAACGAGCGTTACGAGGATCAAGCAGATGTCCAATTCAAATCCACCTTACTCGAATCTTATCGGCGGGAGGAAGGCTCACCACGGGTGTTCGATACCAATGAGAATGATCTTGTGCCTCCTTCTCGGATGTTTCAGCCAACTGTTTTCGTTTGCCAAAGTCGTTGGTCAAGGGCAACCGACGCTCGGAATGCAGAAACGTTTTGGCGACGAGATCATGGTCTGTGGCCAACTCTACCGGATAGGGGCTCCAGTGAAACTGTGGCTCGACCCTGGCGGATTTGATGCATACCGAACGGACCGCCGCTTTGCCTCGCTCACAGATCGCAAATGGAAGCGGACGGTTGAGGAGATGCAGGCAGGCAAAATTGAATTTGTTACTAAGCCACAAGAAACAAGCCCGGATCGCTATGGACTAAGATTCGAAAGTTCAATCGAACAACAATTTACGCCGGAGCAAATCGAGCAAGTTCGAGGGGGTGGATGGGCTCTTGATTTGCTGAGAGACAAAATCGACCAGTTCGTCCTGCACTTCGATGTATGCGGAACCAGCGCGCAGTGTTTTTATGTTTTGCATGACCGACGTGGCCTCAGTGTTCACTTTATGCTCGATGTTGATGGAACCATTTATCAAACACTCGATATCAAAGAAAGAGCTTGGCAGGCGACGAAGAGCAATGACAGGAGTATTGGTGTTGAGATAGCAAACATTGGTGCTTATCCTATTGACAACCGAAGCCAAACGTTACAAAAGTGGTACACGAAGGGACAAGACGACCAGACCTACTTGATCTTTCCTGCAAACATCCGAGGTCGTGAGGCTTTCTTAGAGAGAAAACTACGTCCGAGGAGAAACGAGCCGGTCATCGGGTCGATCCGAGGAAAGCAGTATCAGCAGTACGATTTCACGTCGCAGCAGTATGACTCGCTTATTAAGCTCTCTGCCGCATTGTGCGACATCTTTCCTTCGCTGAAGCCAGATGCGCCGCGTACCCCCGAGGGCAGGGTTATTGACAGAACGCTATCGGATGAGCAATGGGCTTCCTTTAGTGGCATTCTTGGTCATTACCACGTCCAGGAGAGCAAAACCGACCCAGGACCGGCAATGGACTGGGAGTACTTGCTGACTGAAACGAAGAAGCAATTAAATCACATCAAGACAATCAATCAGATGGAGTGACTTGCAGTGGGTCGAACCTGCCGCGTGCGACCATGCATTTGCAAATGTCGGTCATTTCAGAAGAGCTTACAACAAATACGATCACGAAGCCAAACCGAGTCACTCCGGCAAGAGTGACTCACGGAATAGCCTACCTTTCGCCTTATCGTTGTCCAAGTGTCGTGGGACTTGATCCATTTCTTACCGTTGGTGGTATATCGAAGCGGTCGAGGTTCATCACTTTTGTCCAGGCTGCTATGAAGTCGTTTACAAACTTGGACTGAGCGTCGCTGCTGGCATACGTTTCGGCGATTGCGCGGAGTTGTGAGTTCGAACCGAACACGAGATCGACCCGGCTTCCAGTCCATTTGATTGCGCCGGTCTTGCGATCCTTGCCTTCGAAGAAGTGCTCGCATAGCTTCGACTTTTGCCAATCGGTGTCCATGTCCAGCAAGTTCACGAAGAAGTCATTCGACAACGTCTCCGGCCTTTTGGTAAACACGCCAAGTTGTGGAAACGAAGTGTTGGCGTTGAGGACCCGAAGACCTCCGATGAGAACGGTCATTTCCGGCGCGGTTAGTGTTAGCAACTGAGCTCGGTCGACCAGCAACTCTTCGGCAGGTCTGTCATGTTCCTTGCCGAAGAAATTGCGAAAGCCATCTGTTGCGGGCTTTAACACTTCAAACGAATCCACCTCAGTATTTTCCTGCGTCGCATCGGTACGGCCTGGAGTGAAAGGAACTTGTACGTTGCTCCCTGCTTTCTTCGCAGCCGCTTCAACGCCCGCGCATCCTCCCAGAACGATCAAATCTGCCACCGATACTCGCTTGCCGTCGGTGCGGGATTTGTTGAAATCTTGCTGTATCTGCTGAAGTGTTTTTAGAACGTTCGCTAGTACGGCAGGATTGTTGACTTCCCAGTCTTTTTGAGGAGCCAGTTGAATGCGTGCTCCATTTGCTCCACCGCGTTTGTCGGAACCTCGATAAGTGGATGCGGATGCCCAAGCTGTTGAGACCAGTTGCGAGATAGAGAGACCAGAAGTCAGAATCTTGCCTTTGAGGGCTGTTGCTTCCTGATCTCCGATTAGTTTGTGATCCACTGCCGGGACTGGGTCTTGCCAAATTTGTGCGTCAGCCACCATCGGTCCTAGGCAACGCGAAACGGGTCCCATGTCGCGATGCGTCAGCTTGTACCACGCCTTGGCGAATGCTTTGGCGAACTGATCGGGATTGTCATGGAATCGCTTGGAGATTGGACCGTAGATCGGGTCCATCTTGAGCGCGAGGTCCGTTGTGAACATTATGGGGGCGTGGTTCTTTGATTTGTCATGTGCATCTGGAACGGTTCCCTTGGCCGCAGCCTCCTTGGGAGACCATTGCCAAGCACCTCCTTGGCCCTTGCCCAACTCCCATTCGTAGTCAAACAGGTTGTCAAAGTAGCCATTGGACCAAGCGATCGGCGTCGAAGTCCAAGCGCCTTCCAAACCGCTGGTGATCGTGTCGCCCGCGTTTCCCTTTTTGAAAGTATTCTTCCAACCGAGCCCTTGCTCCTCAATGCTGGCCCCCTCCGGTTCTGGCCCGACGAACTTGCTTGCATCTGCTGCTCCGTGTGCCTTGCCAAAGGTATGGCCACCCGCGATCAACGCGACCGTTTCTTCGTCATTCATGGCCATACGAGCAAAAGTCTCGCGAATGTCTTTCGCGGAGGCGATGGGGTCTGGTTTGCCGTTTGGTCCTTGAGGATTTACGTAGATCAGCCCCATTTGGACCGCAGCGAGTGGATTCTCAAGAGTTCTTTCGCCTGAGTAACGCTTGTCTCCCAACCATTCGCTTTCGGGCCCCCAATAGATGTCTTCCTGAGGTTCCCAAACGTCTTCGCGTCCGCCTGCGAATCCAAATGTTTTGAAGCCCATTGACTCGAGAGCCACATTGCCGGTGAATACCATGAGGTCGGCCCAAGAGATCTTGTTTCCGTATTTTTGCTTGATTGGCCAAAGCAGTCGACGCGCCTTGTCCAAATTCGCGTTGTCTGGCCAACTATTGAGCGGTGCGAACCGTTGTGTGCCATAGCTCGCCCCACCCCGACCATCGGCGATTCGATATGTTCCAGCGCTGTGCCACGCCATCCTAATAAAAAGTGGGCCATAGTTGACATAATCTGCAGGCCACCATTCTTGGGAGGTCTTCATCAACGATTCGATGTCCTTCTTCAACGCGTTCAAGTCGAGCTTCTTGAATTCCTCGGCGTAGTTGAAGCCAGCACCCATTGGGTTGCTTTTGGATGAGTTCTG
>JANMNR010000242.1:0-26466 GCA_031368325.1 Pirellula sp. | reverse complement strand
CGCTAACAGGCATAGCGAAACTCATGCCGGGCGCCGGCACGGTCGAGCTTTCGTAACGCTCTCGGACTGAACCATTCATTAGTCCATGAATTCGCAAGAAGTCCGTGGTTGCGTTGTCGAGCCGTTGCTGCTGGAATCGTTGGCGGAACACGAGGAGATCACCCTCGTGGATCATGGTGCTGGTAAATCCTATCTCGGTTTTTTGCTGTACGACCTATTTTTCAAGGAGTCAGCGAAAAAGAGCCGGATATGGGGCATCGAGACTCGAAGCGACTTGGTGACGCGGGCGGAGGAGTTGGCTCAGCGACTTGGCTTTAGCGGAATGTCTTTCCTGAACCAGTCGGTTGTTGACACGCTCGATTCTGATGTCTTGCCTATTCAGGTTGATATCGTCACCGCACTTCATGCTTGCGACACGGCCACAGACGATACAATCCAGTTTGCCTTGGCAAAGAAAGCGAAGCACGTTGTCCTTGTTCCATGTTGTCAGGCTGAGGTGGCAAGCATTTTGCGTAAGGAAAAAAACAAGGCGCTGGGTAAGTCGGCATTGTCTGAGCTTTGGCGGCATCCATTGCATACGCGCGAGTTTGGCAGTCAGCTCACGAATGTGCTTCGTTGCCTTCAGTTAGAGTCGCATGGTTATCATGTCAACGTTACTGAGCTGGTAGGCTGGGAGCATTCCATGAAGAATGAATTGATAATTGCAACGCAACGTGATCTTCCTAGAGACCGCCCAAGAAAACGTCTCGCGGAGCTTCTTGATTGTATAGGCGGGGTCGATTTGGCTCACCGTTTTTTGACTTCGGTTCCAACTTAGCTTTGGCGAAAATGAAAGGGGTTTGGGCCCCTTGAAGTCGTTTCAATCGTTACAAACTCTCTTATCGTTACCCATTCACCTTCTTTGCGGCTGAAACGCCGTAGCATGTTGGTTAGACTTTGAAAGCGTATTTTCTATCGCTAGTATGGTAGGGCGTCACACGACAACTTCGAAATTAGCCCGATACTCGACAATTCAGTTTGCCAAGCTGGAAAATGAACACTGCGGAAGAACCAGCACGACCGGTAACACAGCGTCCGCGGATGCTCATGTTAGCGCATTGCTTTGATCCGCATGGGTCCATGGAGGATCGTAATGGGTGGCAGCGGGCAATAGCTGCGGCAACGCAATTTGATGTAACAGTCCTGTACTCCCCGACGGTATCGATCGATGCACTGAACGCAAGTATTCCTTCGCATTTGCCGAAATCCTCGTTGCGTTTCGAGCCTATTGATGTCCGATGGATTTCTGGATTGTTGAAGCGGCTGGAAGTGTGCTTTGGCGTACACTACCGAGCGTGGCACCGATTAGCGTATCGACGGGCCAAAGTTTTACATGCGGAAAACCCTTTCCAAGTATCCCATTTGGTGACGATTTGTGGTTTCCGAGAACCCGGGTATGTTTGGCAACTTGATATTCCGCATGTCTGGGGGCCACTGGGTGGCACGCATGATTTCCCAGCCGGATTTTTGAGTTCGCTCGATATGTGGAATCGGGTCCGAGAGAGAATTCGCACGGCGATCAACCGCTATCAGCTGAATCGATGCACTCGAATTCGGAAAGCCCAACAGAAATCGATCGTTGTTGCAGCGTCGACAGGCGCGCAATTGGATTTGCGGTCCAGTTTCCATATTGATCCGGAGGTCGAGCTTGAAACGGGGATCGACCATTCCGTTGAATTGCCGCGCACATCGGCTGGTCATGGACGCCCACTCAGGGTGCTGTGGTCTGGTCGGCTACGTGCTTGGAAGGCATTGCCTCTGCTCCTCCATGCGATTGCACAATTACCAAAAACAACAGATGTTAGGCTTCGTGTTCTTGGCGACGGAAGCTGCAAAACGGAGTGGCAGCGGCTCGCGATAAGATTAGGCATAGCCGACAAGATCGAATGGTACGCTTGGCCGGTTTATGCGGAAACGCTGCCTCACTACAAGTGGGCAGATGTTTTTGCATTTACTAGTCTTCGCGACACATCTGGAACAGGATTGATGGAAGCGTTGGCGGCAGGATGTCCAATACTTGGGGTCAATCATCAGGGTGCGGCAGATGTTATGACCGATGAATGTTCGATTCGAGTCTCTGTTCACGACTGGAAAACGACAGTAGGCGGTTTTCGTGATGGAATGGTACGACTGGCAAACGAACCGGATGAATGGCTTAGGTTAAGCCACGGTGCAACCAAGCGAGCCTCGAATTACACATGGAAGACTCGATCCGCCGCAATAGCTAACGCATATCGCAGAGTCCTCGAAAGGCAGGATAAAACCCAATATCCAGCCGATCATCCAAACCGAAAACAACCAGAATAGAAAAAAGCTAAAAGATTCGAAGTTGCAACTTAACGACAGTTAACAAAACAAATACGCAGTGAAACAGACATGAGTAAAGATACCTCACAGGCAACAAGCAGGTCTTTCGAAGGTGATTTCTATCTTAGCACCCTCTTGACGTGGATTGAACGTGGGAGGATCTCAACAACCGATTCGATTCTGGTTACTGCTGGCGGAAAGCGAGACCAGGAAACATGGTTGGCGTGCGGATTCAAAAACGTAACCATTTCCAATCTAGATGACCGGATGGTTGGAAACGAGTTTGCGCCGTTCGCGTGGTCCTTTCAAGACGCCGAGCAAATCACCATGGAGGACAACTCCGTTGATTTCGTATGCATACACGCCGGATTGCACCATTGCGGATGCCCTCAAGCTGCAATTCTAGAAATGCTTCGAGTTGCTAGGAAGGGAATCCTTCTTTTTGAACCCTACGATAACTTTGTGACTCGTCTAGGCTTGCGTCTAGGCCTTGGGCAACGCTACGAGACCGCCGCGGTATTCTACAACGATTTCACGCACGGTGGATTGCGTAACGGCCCCGTTGCCAACTACGTTTATCGTTTTACCAAATGGGAACTTGAGAAAACGGTTTCCACAGCATATCCCGAGGGCCCCGTCGAATTGGATTTTGTTCACTCATTACGAATCCCGTGGGATCAACTACGTGGGCGACGCAACAAGCTACCCTATTACTTGGCCTGCCTTGCCAGTCCATTTTTGAATCTTGCTAGTTACTTGGTACCAGAGCAAGGCAACGGTTTTGCTGCATACATAGGCAAACGAAACGCTGCGTCGCCCCTCTGGCCTTGGGTGGCACGATCTGAGAATGGACGTTGCCAAGCCAACAAACAATGGCTTGCGAAACAATACCAAAGATCGTAGTCGCGAGAGCTTGAGCCGGATTGCTCCATTCGTGCGATCCAGGTTTTAGTAGGGCAACTCCAAGAGTCGTTGGCGCAATTTGCGCAATATTCGCGTTCTCGCTTGATAAACGCTGGCGAGGGAAACTCCGAGTCGTTCGGCTGCAATCTACGGTGATATTCTATCGATGGTCGTCAGCCAAAACGCCTGCCACGGTACCTCTTCAAACTTGGTCGAACCCCGATGACGATGCGCTCGGCTCCGGCAGCGATGGCCGCATCGATCAGCGTTGCGGGCCCGGCACTGGTGGACTGGAGGATCATCGAAGTTGAAAGCACGAAACTTCGAGAGAATGGGATCGACCCTCAATTTGAGTTTTCCCCTGTTCTAGAATCGAAACCCGTCAATGACTTTGCTTTGCTTCCCGAGGTTAACGAATCCGCATTCAATCAACGGATGGAGTCTCTATCCAAGGCAGACTTCGCAAAGGTTCACATTCACCCAAAGGTCGTCACCCCGAATCGAAAGAAGATAATCCTTCCCATCATTTTTTGCCCTAGACTTGTCAACGCAAGAATTGAGCGGCGGGGAAGGTAATGAATTTGGGCAGCTCCTGTACTCTCTGAGTCGTTTTGTTTTCAATATTTCCTCAGCGGCAAATTTCTTGTAGATCCTGCATTACAAAAAAGAAACGATACGGACTGAATTCGGACAACTGTCAAATCCACCGCTATGTGTTCGATTCACTTTGGCAAACTTGCAATCAACCGCCAACTGCTTTCTGCATTTCTAGCGTTCCTATTCGGTTTCGTAGCTTCAGTTCTCGCCAATGAGCCGCCAGATCTTTCGAAACTAACAGAATCGGAAAAAAACAGGGGTTTGGCCAATTTCAAACTACCGAACCCGAGAAAAAGCCGCCCCCAAAGCCCGAAGAAGCCCCCGAAGCGATTCGCCGTAGGCGAGCCGAAGAAGACCGCCGACGCCGTGAACAAAATCGAATTCACCGGCAGGCCATGGCCGGAGTCCGCGCAGGGAGTACAGCCGCTGGCGGGTTGGTTTTAGGAAAAAGTTTCCACAACAACTACAATGCAAGCAACTCCACCTGGGATCCTCTTTCAGGCAACCAGACCTTTGGTTCCCACGATTCTTTGGCCGAAACAGACTCGGAAATTGTCCACGACTCCTCTCAATCCAACGTTTCGAGAACCTCGGAATCATCGCCGCTCGACTTTCGTACGGTCCGCTCGCATTCCATTTCAGCCTCGGTCAATTCCTTTTTCTATAGAGACTTGTCGCGTCTAAACGAGCCGATTGTAGACGGCGTCACTCATCTCAGTTAGGTTGGTCGGGCACGCCGGGCATTGAGGGACAATTCGAGTGGCGACCTAGCGTCGACAACGAAGGTGTTCAAATGGGCTTTGCTATCGCGCAAGGCTTGGATGAGGCGACTGCAGTCGGAGTGAATCGACTCTTTACCACGCCCGCTATCGGCTTTTCTACAAGTCCCTTTCGCAGCCAACGGGAAATGTCCTTTGCGACGGTCGAAGGTAACTTGCTTTTGGCCGGTATGCCATACAAGAGCGTCATCGGCATTCGTTGGCTGCATTTACGAGACGGACTCGAGAATCAAGTACTACCAGCTGGCCATACGCATCGAATCAACACGATCTCCGACAGTCTCGTGGCCCAGTTCATGATCCAGCCCTCGGTCGAGTGGGAACGCGTAAAGCTTGAATCGCTTTTCCAGGTTGGAGCGGGCGCCTTTCATGGAACATCGAGTACCCAAATCGAACGAATCGTGGGTGGTCCGATTGATGCACCATTCGACATTCAAGCAAGCCGAACGACAGGTACACTTTTTTTCAAAGGTCAGATCGGGGTAGCAATACCGGTTCAGAAGTGGTTTGCGTTTCGAGGCGGTATCCAATTGCTCGCCGTAACGGAGACGGCGCAAGCCGCCGGCCAAATGAAATCAACGGATTTCGTGCAGCAAAAATACCATTTGCGAACCGAGTCGTTAGCCCTTGGTTCGCTTTATGCTGGAATTGAAATGAGAAGGTAGTGCAAAGCGATTGGTGGCTCATGCGGGCGTGCATCGAGCAAATAGAAACTCCGAATTTGCTTCGCGATGCGCATGAGTCTAACGCCCATAGCTCGATGCTAGTCTTTGAAACTCTTTCCTTAGTTCCGAGTCGTCGGAATTTGGGAAATTGGAGCGCTGCACCATTAGGATATAGGCCCGCTTACGCACCGGATCGATCCAGGCCTGCGTCCCATAAGCTCCGCCATGACCGAACGAACCCGGGGATAACTCCTTGGAGACACCCTGCGGTTCACGAACGATACAGCAGGCAACTCCCCAAGCGTTGCCGACCGTAAATCCAGTCTTCAAATCACCGGTGGTCGGTGTTCGCAGCCGCCTCACCGAATCTTGAGAAAGAATGCGAACGCCATTGTGTAAGCCGTCATTGAGGAGCATTTGGCAAAACAGCGCATAGTCATTTGCCGTAGAAAAAAGGCCTCCATTCGCCGCGGGCATCCTGTCTCGCTCAGTTGGCTTCTTGCCTGCGAGTAGACCAATGGGCGATTCCGTTAATATGCCCTCGGTCGATCTTGAGTAGCTCTTTGCTAGCCGTGCAAGTTGTGAGTCGCTTAAATAGAATGTCGTATCGCGCATTCCAAGCGGCTTACAAATTCGTTCCTCAACGAATGCATCGAACGACATTCTTGAAACAACCTCGACAATTCTCGCCGCAGTGTTAATGCTCGTTTGGCTGTACTGCCATTTGCTACCCGGCTCAAACAAAACCGGCAACCCTGCATACTTTTGTGCAGCGATTTCCAATGAAGCCGAGGTATAGGCACCTCCGTTTGGAATCTCACTCATGCCCGACGTATGGTTCAGCAACTGCGTGATCGTGATGCTCGCGGGCTGGCCATCGGACGTCTTCAAATTCGCCATTTCCGGCAAGTGTTTAGAAATGGGATCGGACAGTGCAACTTTCCCTTCATCGACAAGCATCATCATGCAAGCAGCAGTCACAGGCTTCGACATTGAAGCGATCCAATGAATCGAGTCCATCTGCATCGGTTCTCGGTTCGCCAGATCCGCATAGCCTACCGCATCCCGGTGAAGAATCGAGACAGGAGTCGTTACCATGGTGACAACGCCCGCAACCTCGTTCTTCGCCACAAACGCTTCCATCGCTTGTTTGATCGCCGTGCTCAAAGCCTCGCTTGAATGCGATTGGGATTTCCGATAGACAATGAAATAGTTTTCTTTGAGTCCAACATCCGGTTCCTCCATCGAGACGAAACCGCATGAAGCGATTTCTTTTTCGACGGTTTCCCGATCCGCTCTCACGTGCTTCATTGCCCAGTCGCTGCTGACCCCAGGTTTGCGGTGCAAATCGATCAGCACAAGCTTGCCATCTGGCCTCAACGCCTTGTAGATCGAATCGGTCGTCTTGAAGGGAAACTCGAAATGATGGTAGGTGTCACATACAAACGCGACATCGATGCTGTTGGGTGCGAGCAAGCAGGATTCTTGGTTGCAAAGCTGGAGTGAGACGTTGTCGATCTGCTCAGCTTTGCAACGGGCCGCGATGTGATCCAAGAAATTCTGTGCTATGTCGACTGCAATGACTTTCCCTTTTGGTCCAGTCGCCGTAGCAAACAGTCTAGTAAAGAGTCCCGTGCCGGCACCGACATCGGCGACGATGCTTCCTGGCGTGATTTTCGCGGCGGCGATAATCTCATTTCGCTTAGCAAAAATCTCTCGACTCTCGACTTCGAATTTTTCGAGGAACTCATCGGGAATCGGCTTCTCAAATGGGGCATTGATGCCCGGGCGAACGCTTCGGTCCTGAGCAGAAGCAAGTCCATCAAAGCTCATCAGGAGAAAACAAAAAGCCAGCGTCAAGCAAAGAACTCGACGCTGGCTTTCATGGCATGTAATCATACAAAAATCACAATTCAAGTTTGATAATACAGGACAGACCGTCCGCTAGGTTGCGACTCGCTAGTGTTTTGAATCCGACTCAATATGAATCTGCTTGTAACCACCTGTCACGGCAAAGAAACCAAGTAACATCAGGTACAGAACTAGCATTGTTGCAGGGATATAGGATGTAATTTTGAGTGCCATTCGGCCACCGTATAGCCCCGCCTCGACCACTGGCTTCTTGTCTTCGTCAGCAGTCGTTTTTGCAGATTCCCACCAGCTTGCAAGCTTTGCATGGTTCGCATCGGTCTTGCTTTCCTTTGCTAGGATTTCGCCAGCTCGGGTTAGTTCCTTTCCACCATCTTCCAAGCAAGCCACTTTACTTCCATCCAATCCTACGGTTTTGAACCAAAGAAAGCTGTTTTCGTTTCCAGCTTTGTATCGCTCGTAGACTGCTGGATTGCCTTCTGCCAATTGTTTTGAAGCATTATAGTCTTGTTTGAAACCGATCCCGGGTCCGCCCAAAAGTCCGGCAGACAACATTCCGATTCCACCCATTGCACCAATCGTGATCGCTCCACCCTGCGGAAATCTTTCCGAAACCACCGCGAGCATCGTTGGCCAAAGAAAAGTCTTTCCGAATGCATACACCGTTGCTGCAATGATGCACATCAGTGTGGATGTCGCCGAACCTAGCAATTGAAGCCCTACAAAGCCGAGTAGAGCGCTAACAGCCAAGAGTCCAAGTGGTGAAATGCGTTCAACAATCGGCCCCGCAAAGAATCGCAATGCGAACATCAAGCCCGAGGTGTAAACAAACAAAAGCAGACCATATTGTGGGGAAGCCATGATGGCCCCGGTGATCTTGCTAATCCAAGAATCGGTTCCGAGTTCCACGTATCCAACCAAAGCATGAATGACTAGCATCACGATCATCAACGGATGAAACAGGTAGGAGAACATTTTTCCGGAGCTAACACCGGCGGTTGTCGCTTCAGAAGCAGGGAACTTTTGTCCTAAGATCATTAAACCATACAAGACAACGGGAACCAAAAAGAACGACATCTGAATTTGCCAAGCAATAGGTTTTGCGCCTTCGCCACCTGCCATAAAGTAAGACAGTAGTCCACCTATAATCAATCCGCCTGGCCAACCCGCATGTAGAATGTTGAGATAGTGCGCTTTGTTTCTCGGGAACAAGCTCGCAACCAGTGGGTTTACGACTGCTTCGCAAACACCATTACCGACAGCGAAAAGGAACATACCCCAGTAAAGGCATTGAAATGCGGCTCCCTTCCCACCTGCCTCAAAGGCCCATCCTGCAGCGAGTGTGAGAATTGCGGAGATCAAGTGAGTGGCAAATGCAATCCACATCAGCCGGCCGTAACCGACTGCATCAGCGATAAAGGAGCTGATGAGAATGATGACGCCAAATCCCACCAATCCTCCCCCAGTTATCAGACCGAGTTCCGTCATCGTGAAACCATATTGCTCAGCCCATTGCCCCAAAATCCCTCCGCGAACAGAGAATCCAACACCGGCAGCAAGGATCGCCATAAATCCTGCCCAAAGCAATCGTTGAGCATTTGGGGCAGAAGATGTTTCATTCGATGACATAGGCAATCTCAATTCTAGGGGGATGTTGGAATGTGAATAACGTGAGGGCCACGGAATGCCATTGCTAGCGGACGCTAATTTAATCCAAGGCGACTTAGTCTGCCACTACACGCAAGCAACATTTTGAACCCAACGACCGGGAAATGCGTTAGATTGGCGAAGAAATGAGGGCTGATGCGGTCATAACCCGGGCAATGGTGTCGGCATTTAGCCATTGGCATGTCACCAGCCGAGAATTGCAAAACATGACGCACGTCAAGTAGGAATTCTGGCACAGTCCCAAAGTTCATCTCCGCTCACCTTGGGTTTGAGACCAATGCCGGGCGTATCCTCCGAGACTTTTAGCCCCAGGTTCGTGCGTCTCGTCGATCGGATTGACAAAGGTAATCTGCAACTTTCAAGGCTGACTGTTGTCTGCGCTCACTTCTGGCGTATCGATTGATTTATCTGCCCTTTTAACTTCAGTATTTGCCGGCAGCAGTAGCGAAAGACCCAGAAGTGTCACGTTCATTCCGTTAAACAAAAAATGGACGAAGATTACTGGCAGGATACTCTGTCGCAATTGATAAAGTCTGCCTAACACAATTCCAAACACAATGAGCGGCACCCAGCTCACGCCGTAGCTAAAGTGAGCGAGACCAAAAAGCGTTCCACTGAGCAAAACCGGCCACCAAGGAGGCTCACCGCTGACCGCCGCGTGGCTTGCCTCAGCTTGGCCAGAAACCGACAAAGGTGCTGCTGATTGGATTAAAATCGATGTTGCGGTGTAAGAGTTGGACGGGTCAGCAACGGGCGTGCTGAAAGAACTCCATTCTTGAGGTGTCGCTTCATTTTCGGCAGTTGGTTGTTGGTTCATACCGAACAACAGAGCAAACATTTTGTTGCGACCATAGTGAATGGATTCAAACCAGCCAATCAAAAGGACGCGAAATCCAAACTCTTCGGAAATGGGCGCCACAATTGCTGCTTGCCAAAATGCAATTCCCAGCAGCCAGGGATACTGCTTGATCATCTCTTGCACTGGATGTTCATAAGGGGTCTTGGTGACGCCTTGCAGAATCGCATTCAAAATCAAGATAACAGGGGACATCATAATAAAACACTTTAGTCCCGCCACGAGGTCACCGGCTACTTGATCGGTTCGCCAGCCAAGCTTTTTAATGGTGCATCCAGTTCGACCAACAACAAATAAGGTCACTAAGAGAACGCAAATTATTTGTGCTGACATTGCGAATCCAGCGTACAAAAACTGATTCTGAGTGACGGCAGCAGATCGATTTGGCAGACTTCCATCGCCGGTGCTTGTGTCCGACAAACTCTCGCTGCTACTGTTGATAACGATAGAATCGATGGGTTCCGTCGCCTTGGGCGCAACAGACGGAAGTCCTAAGACGGTCCATAAGACTGCAGCCGCGAAGAACAAAGCGGCTAAAGTAGTAAACGTAGCCAAAAGATCGATCAGTCCAACTGTCGCTTGCGGTTCTTGCACTGCAAGACTTATTTTCTCACCATTCCACTGACGAGCAATCCACTTGGACCACTCGACAAGTGAGCCGGCAAAAACGGTAAACAGGATGGACCCCGTTGCGACGATCGCCAACGACTGCACTTGAGTCAGAGTCATTTTGGTTTCTTTATCACCAAGAGCACGTACTCCAACCCCGACAATACTGTTAAGAGGATGGCTAACCAAACGAGAGCGATTGTCGTCCAGTTTAGCCATGCAGGCGACACGGAGTATTGCAACTGAATCAAGACCGATACGATGGCGCCACACTGGGCCACCATTTTCCATTTCCCCAGCTGCTTCGCTGAAAAGTCTCCGCCCTGGCCTTCGATCAATCCTCTCAAGCTCGTCACCAGCAGTTCCCGAGATACGACCAACGTCGCCATCCATGGTGCTATCGCTGTATTTGGTACGGCGCACAGCGCAATCATGGCGCCGCAGATAATTACTTTATCAACAAACGGATCGAGAATTCTTCCCAGTTTGGTCACTTGCTGAAACCGACGCGCCCACCATCCATCAACCCAATCTGTACTCGCCGCGATCAAGAAGCAAATAACCGCTGCGAAGTAAAAACCGCATTCAATCAAAACGCATACAACGATAGCGAGTAGGAGCCTGGCTGACGACAATGCATTTGGAACATTCAAGTTGGAGGAACTTGCGCTCGTTAAGTTCATTATCGAATCAACCCGACATCTGCAGCTACAAGGTCGTAATGTTGAGAGGAGACAATTTCACAGTTCACGATGTTACCCGGTCGAATCAATTGGTCCTTTTCGCCCGTAACAAATACTGTCGCGTCCACATCGGGCGCATCTGCATAGGAACGCCCTAGCCAAACGTTCTTGGCTTCATCAACCGCTTTGTCGATCAAAACATCCATGCGTGTTCCAATCCGTTCAGCACACCATGCAAACGCATTTTGCTGTTGTACAGCCATAAGCCGATTGCGTCGTTCCTTCTTAATGCGCTCGGGCAAATGATCGGGCAGCTTGGCTGCAGGAGTATCGGGTTCGAAAGAATAGGTAAAGACTCCGACGCGTTCGAACCGCATCTCGGCCACAAAGCATTCTAATTCTTCGAACTGCTCGTCGGTTTCGCCCGGAAAACCCGTAATCATGGTGGTTCGCATTGCGAGATTCGGAATTCCGTCTCGCAACTTGGTAACCAGTTCATGCGTCTTGTCTCGTGTTACGCGGCGAGCCATTCGTTTCAGCATCGCGTCATTGATGTGCTGCAGCGGCATGTCGATGTACGGAAGGATCTTTTTTGCGCCCGCAATCGTTTGGACCAGTTGGTCGTCGATGTACATGGGATAAAAATACATCAACCGAATCCAATCAACCCCTTGGATCGCATCTAGTTTTTCTAGAAGCTCGGACAACCGCGGTTTGCCGTACAGATCGATTCCGTAAAACGTGGTGTCTTGAGCCACGAGGATCAACTCGCGAACTCCGCCATCGACGAGCTTTTGCGCTTCCTCAAGGATCCCTTCTATAGGTTTGCTAGCGTGTTTGCCTCGCATTTTTGGAATCGCACAGAATGTGCAAAGTCTGTCACATCCCTCAGAGATTTTCATGTAGGCAAAATGCTTGGGGGTCAGTTGCAATCGATAATCGTCCGCCAAGGCCCTGATCGGAGCTGGCCGAAAAATTGATCGTTGCTCGTCCAGACCGTCCATGAAGCGATTGACAATGGTCGTGATGTCATCTCTCCCAAACACACCCACGAGTCCATCGATCTCAGGGCGTGCCTCGAGTAGCTGCTCCTGTTGCCGCTCCGCTAGGCAACCTGTGACAATGACCCCCCGGATCTTGCCTTGACGCTTGAGGTCGAGCATTTGGTCGATGGCTTCAAATGACTCCTTGCGGGCGTTGTCGATGAAGCCGCAGGTATTGATCACCACGAAGTCGCTGTTCTCGGGATCTTGGACCAGATTGTATCCGTCCTTGTGCAACAGGCCGAGCATTTGCTCGCTATCCACTAAATTCTTAGGGCAGCCTAGACTGATAAATGCATACGATCCCTTGCCGTTTACCGCGTTGGCTTGGAGTCGAAGGCGACTTTCAGTTGAAGGATCATTGTCGGCTAAAATTGGAAGCGAACGCATACGAAAATACTGGGGTTGAGGCCTGCGTCGGAGGGAGAATGAGCGTCACTCTCGTCCAACACTCCGATCATAACAATCGGTTTCCACGCGACTAGCTTAATTCGCGTTCCGATTGTACCGTTTATGCGTTTCCTCGCGGATTTCGCGAAAAATCCGGCAGTCACCCTCGAGGTCGCCCTCCGGTTGGATGACTTATTCCGGTTGTGTTTTTGGGAGGCAAGCTATTTCGCTGGCAAAGGCACGAAAGAACATTTCTTGGTGCAAAGGCAAACCGATCTAAGACCGGTGCAGAGAGTCTTCCTTGGACAGGAAGGCAATTTGGACGGAGCCTCTGCAATCGGGGGCTTCTCTATGTGGTAATGGATGCCACGTCTAGGACGGACGTTTTAAGCAAGGGAGCTTACAGTGAGAAAAACTTGGTTTCATGGCCTCGCGTTAACATTGGGGGTGACCTCTGTCCCCAATATCGCTGGGGCTCAGTATACGATCGGCGAGCCCGGTGGAATCTCCGCTAGCTCATTCAATGCGAGGCCACTGCCTCCCCCCCCATCGCGCGGCGATGCGGTTCGCCAGAATACGCTGCAGCCAAATGGCCAATCCAGCTTGGCTGCCTACGCACAAAACAGCCCCATCGGCAGTGGGGTGCCAGGCGGACACGTTCACGTTCCTGGACTTGCAATCGACAATTCCGTTCTGAACACGCAGTACCAGGCTGTGCCTCAGTACGCCGCGCCGTCGCAACCCTATGAACAAATGCAGACGGTGCCGAACGCTCCGCAAATGCACTCCCAGCCGACCTATGCGCCACCGCAAGCAACCTATTCCGCCCCGCATCCTGGGCAATCGCACATGGGCACAAACTCGTGTCCAGCTTGCAGTTCCGGTCATTGTGCAACACATGGCGTCGGTTCTGCAAATTCGCCGATGATTTCCAATGTACCCAGTTATGGATACGGGGCCGCAGAGAGCTGCTATAGCGAACCGGCCATGAGTGGCGGTCCATCTTCGTTAGGGCCTAGCCCTTGGATTTTCGGTGCAAGCGGACTAATTTTCAACCGATTGGGCGATGACTACGTTCGGTTGACTACCAACACGCAAGACGGAGCAAATCTTTCGCCGGCCCCAAATCCATATGTTCAGAGCTTCCTGAACACAACGGATGCTAGTATGCGGGCAACGGGTGGAGTGCAATTCAACGTAGGACGTTACTTTGCCGGCGGTCGTTATGCAGTGATGGGAACCTATTGGGGTATCTTCTCGAACCCACAGACTGCGACCATCCTAGCTACAGATCAAGTCAACGGAAATCTCCGTTCAAATCTGCCAATCAATTTGCGTGGGCCCAGCGGCGCCTGGCAATACGGCATCGACATGCCGGCTGGGACACATCCAGCAGGTGCTGGTCCAGCCGTATATGATTTCTACGACGGTGCTGCAGCCCATCGAATCGTGCGAGATCAGCAATTCCACAGTGCTGAACTGAATTTCTTTTCGTTCGCATTAGGTGGCGGTGCACGACAAGCCTATGCTGCAAGCGGGTGCGGCGATGGTCGTCGTGTGGGTTTCGGTAGCGGAGCTGTGCGTTCACTTGGACACGGCGGACTGTACGGCAATGGCGGAAGTGGTTGCTACGGCGATCCATGTGCGTCCGATTGTGCCCCGACTGCTTGCAGCGGACCGACTGGACCATGTGCTCCTTGGTACGGTGCTCAGTGCAGCAAACTCCGTCTGAACATGTATGGAGGTGTTCGATGGTTCCGATTCCAGGACTCGCTGGAATACGCTGCAAGTGCAAACGACACGGTGTTCAACAATGGTGCGGACGATTTTTACTATCGTAACGGCGTAACGAACGACCTCGTTGGATTCCAATTGGGATCGTTGGCAACTTGGTGCACGGGCACGCGATTGAACCTGTTTGGCGGTACGAACTTCGGCGTGTATGGCAATCACATCGATGCCACCACGTTCGCTGGTACTGCAACTCAAACCGCAAGGATAATGTCGCCCAACCTAGCGTTTGATGACCGCCCATACGATTACAGCTCGACTTTGAACGATGTGGCGCTCCTCGGTGAGGGCACACTTGGGGCCGGCCTTCGCATTAGCCAGGGGTGGACCGCGAACGTAGGCTACCGGCTCGTTGGAGTCGCTGGTGTTGCAACTGCTGTTGGTCAAATCCCACGTGATTTTGCCGACGGCACACAAATCACTCGCATCAACAACAACCATAGTCTGCTGCTACACGGAATCTCGATTGGAGCAAACTACAACTTCTAGTAGCCCCGCTATGATCTGTCCAAACAAAAGTCCAAGGAAGCCTTTCGGGAAACTGAAAGGCTTTTTTTATGTGCGGCAGCTGCCAGTTACGGCTGAGTCGGTGAATTCACACAAATACTTGCGATTATGAAGCTTGCCAAAAGCAGCACCCAAACCACATCCAGAAAATGCCAGTAGAGCGTGCAGAACCGCAACGCGAAATTCCGTTCACGATCGTATTTGTCTCGATTCGCGTTTATGGCCGTGATGACTAGCCCAACAACTCCACCCACAACATGCAAGGCATGCAAGAAAGCCAACACGAATGTCAACGCGTAGAGGCTGTTTCGTAGCGAACGAGCTTCGGATGCAGCAGTTACCAATCGATACATGCCTTCGGATTGAATGGCCACAAAGAGAATACCCAAGATCAGGGCCGCGATACTCGCAACGCGTACAACGTTGCTACGATTGCTTCTGGCCGCCCGCAATGACCATTCCAAAGCCCCGGAAACACCGACGAGCAAAATCGTCGAGGGAACAAAGCTCCTAGGCAGATAGAACGAATCCGGTCGTAAGCCTGCCTCAGGCGAAACCCTGAGCACTACGTACAAGACAAACAAAAGAATGCTCGCAGCGAAAAATACGCTGAGCATCAAAAGAAAAAGCCAAACTCCCTGCATCGCTCGGACATCCTGTGGCAATGCCTTTGGATTGCTTTGCCACTTTTTTTCAACCGTTGTCATTTCGTTTGTTGTCATAATTGGACTAAATTATCTTCGGATTCAAATTTTCGCCATCCTGCTTACCCTCACATTCGGTACGCAACTTAACATGACGCCATTTTGAGTAAATCCTCCGAGATGCACTGCGACAATTCAACGTGCGGATCCAGGCGGAAAACGAGGATGCTCAACGCAGTTCACGTCTAAAGAGCCAGCGAAACGGCACAAGCCGTCCCTTTCGTTTTTTGAAATGCTCCAAAACCGGACCTTTCGATCGTGCCCGAATCATGCCCCATCAGGCTGCTTCATTCCCAATTGCTTCATTTTGCGGTAGAGATTCGATCGCTGAAGCCCCATTTTCTCGGCAGCTTGCGTTACGTTCCGATGGCATGCCTTGATCTGTTCCTCAATGAACTTTATTTGAAAATCGGACGTTGCGTCCCCCAGTGTTTGGTTCAAATCCATCAGCGCCCCATGCCCATCGGCCGATTTGGATCGAGGGGAACTGACGAAATCCAAGTCGGATTCATCCAGAGTTTCGCTGTTCGTCAAATAGGCAATTCGCTCGACAATATTCCTGAGTTCACGAATGTTTCCCGGCCAATCATGGGCCATCAGTCGACGCTTGGCACCCGTTGACCAAGCTGGTTTGCTGCGTCCAATCTTCGAACAAAACATAGCCAAAAAGAAATCGGCCAAGTCCAAAACATCCTCACCTCGATTTCGAAGCGATGGCAAGTTCATTGTTACGACCGTCAAACGAAAATAGAGGTCCTCGCGAAATTTTTTCTGTCGTACCATCTCCACGAGATTTTGGTTCGTTGCCGCAATCACTCGCACGTTGACGGGGATAGTCGTAGAACCTCCAACGCGGACAACGACTTTCTCCTCAAGCACGCGAAGCAGTTTGGCTTGGCCAGCCAAACTCATGTCCCCAATCTCATCGAGAAACAGGGTTCCACCCGACGCCATCTCAAACTTGCCATTACGCGTTTCGTGAGCATCGGTAAAAGCCCCTTTCTCGTGACCAAACAATTCGCTCTCAAGCAGAGTTTCGGTGATGGCCGCACAATTCACGGCGATAAATGGCTCGAACTTTCTTTTGCTCTGATAATGAATCTGTCGAGAGACGACTTCCTTGCCCGTACCGTTTTCTCCCAACAGCAGAACAGCCAGATCTGTCGCACCCACACGCGTAACCGTCGCTTTGAGCAATTGCATCTCCGGTGAGTTGCCGATCAACTGCACTTGCTGCTGCGCGTCCTGGGTGAGCCGGTCGCGTGTCTGCACGAGTCGCTGCATCTGTTGCGTATTGGCGAGTGCTGCAGAGGCGTGCCGAGCCAGTTCAATCAAGTCGCTCTCGTCCTGAGTATCGAATCTGCCATCCGCATGATTGATGACTTCAAACACACCCATCGGTTTGCTTCGTGCATCCATCAGCGGCACCGCGAGCAATGAATCGGTACGATAGCCGCTGCTGGAGTCAACGCGTCTATCCACTTCATCGTGTGGATCGGAGCGATCCCACCGTCTTGGTTGCAAGCTCTTGAGAACTGCGCCCGCTAACCCTTTGTCATCTGCAATACGTAGCGGTTTCCCCTCCATTCCCAAGGCTGGATGCCCCACCAGTTCTCGTGCAGCTTTATCCCAAAGGAAAATGCTGGCGCGGTCGCACCGCAAGAGACGCGTCGCCGCTTGAGCAATGTCTTGAAGCAAGCGATCAAGATCCTGATGCGAATGCCAGTCTGCGGCAACGGTGAGGATTTGACTCAACCGTACCACGTCGCGAGCCTTTTGCTGCTGTCGCTGCCATGTGTCGACCGTTAGTCCCACCAACCCCAAATGTTCGAGTACCAGCTCCATTTGCTGCTGACCGAGAACAGGTTGGCAACACAGAACCAAGTCCTTGTTGATGGTCGAGGGAATTGGCAGATAAGTCCACAATGCGGATTGGCAAGTGCGACGACTGTCTAGACATTCGCTTGCCAAATTCCAATCGGGTGGCTCAGCCGTGCACTTGCCGATTTGCAAGGTTCGCTTCCACGCTCCTTTGGACGCGACCATGAGAACGACACCCGAGACTCGCCAAACGTTCGCAGCCCAATTGAGCGGCTCCTGGAGCAACTGCTCTATGGATCGAGCTCGTTCAATGGCACCGAACAATTGGTTGACGAACGGGGTGACGGATGAGCTCATTAGCTAGTCCAAAACCTCGCCCTTTGGCTCTGGCAAAAAGAATCCGATAATGAACGCCAAGACTGCGATCACCGTCGCAACGTATCCTGCCGCTTGTGCCATCACCATGGGTGTCACCTTTTCGGCAGTGCCCGCAAGATAGGGAGCCACAATATTAGTGGTTACAACCGCCATGCTGGTTCCAATCATGCGTCCACCGACGTTGGTTGCAAAGCTGCCACCCGTACCTCGCAAGTGGAGCGGGAACACCTTAGGCAGATACTCACCGAAATAACTGAACTGCGCGACGACCAGCAGCCCACATATGCCGTAAGTCCAGTAGAAACTGGCGCCTCCGGTCTTATACAAAATAAAGTAAGCAAGCGGGATCATCAGCAAGGCGGGAATTTGGAAGACCTTGAGGAGCATCACTCGGCTAATTCCAAAGATGATCAAACAAGCGAGCAGAATCCGTCCCGTGAGCCCTCCGATTTCTTGATAAAACTGAACCGTGTTTCCCACCTCCTTGACTTCGTTATTGAGTGGATCTTGCTTCTTTTTGTTTTCGCGAAGCTTGACTTTAATCTCCTTGCGCTCAGGAGAATCCGCTGTGGTTGCGTCATAAGCTTTGTTCAGCTCAGCGGCTTCTCGTCTTAATGGTCCAAGCTCTTTGCTCTGTGCCGCTAGCTCTGGCAATCCTGGAGCAATGCGTAGCGGGGTCAACTGCAAAGCTCCAAACGCAATTCCATAAGCACAAGCGGAAAGCATGGCGGTTACGATCGTGACACGTCGAAACTCAGGAGCGAACAGCGCACTAATCCTTGGTCGCTTGAGCGTTCCGGCTGCTCGTCGCTCCTTCCAAATGCGTGACTCTGGGACAAAGGGGAGCAAGAGTGCAATGGGGATTGCGGGCAAAATACCAGTGCATAGCAGGAACCGCCACGAAGCAGGTTCGGCTCCATTGGGAGCAAGCGGAAGACCCAAATGTGGTAATTCTTTCATGTTCGCGAGAATCCAAACGTTGACGGCTGTCACGAGGATTCCACCTAACGACGCAAACGCTTGCGTGATCCCCAACCATCGCTCACGCTGCTTTTTATCTTCAAAAACTTCGGCTAACCAGGTGATCGCCGCGACGAACTCGACGCAGACACCGATAAAAGTTGTACTGCGGAAGAAGATGAACCAGCCAAGCGTTGTACTATAAGCGGCCAAAAACGGAGAAAGTGAGTATACAAAAATGCTTGCCGCCATAACGAACTTACGACCAAGACGGTCGGTAAGCGCGCCACCGATCAATCCAAAAACACCTCCGCAAAGAGCGGTTATCCAAAGCAATCGACCTGTCCACAAACTCACACTCGGATGGCTGAGCGGTACATCCAATAGTTCCGCGATGGCTGGCGGGGCAGCCAACGGCGTCATCAGCAATTCATACGTGTCGAACAAGAATCCAATACTGGCGATAACGATGATCAACCAAGTCGTCACCGAGAACTGACTTTTAGTTTCCATGAAGGTAGGCTTATTTGGGGAGCTAGACAGAGCAATGACCGATGCTCGAAAGAGTATAGCCTGGAGAATTGGTTCTATCGAGTACCCGTTGCCTACGGTGGCCAGCCTAAGCGGATCCGTCAAACGCCCTATCCGCAACTTGCTTTCCAAGAACGTCAATCGTTCGCGGAAATGACATCAGGCCCTTTGCCTGCACGTTTTTCGTACATACCATCACCCATTTTGACATACTTGGTGAATCCTTTTGCATCCAAATTCTTGTCACTTAGGCTTGCGTTGGTCTTCATATCGGTCCACATTCCCGCAGCAGACGGCAGCGAAATGCATCGGCGAACTGGCCTACCTGAATCGGGATGGTGCGTAAGCGGCGGTTCGCTCATTCCCTGTAGTACCTCGAACGTCTCGCCGTCTTGTCCGTCGGCTTCAATAATCTCGTAAACGTAGATTGGCATCTTTCACTTTTTCTCGGGCAACATTGAGAGTGAGTTTCCCCTACGACCATCATTCTATGGAGTTTCGTAAAACGCAAGGCCTGCGGAGTACTCTAGATGCCTAAACGCGAACGGAGCCAACCGATCGGCGAGAGTCCTCGCAAGGTTGCCTCTTCGGAATCTCTCAACAAGCGAACGATGTTTCGGCGTTCATCCATGGATGGCTCGCTGCTGAACGATTCTGACAGGCTCAATGAGCTATCCGCCCCAGGTTCCTCGTCCGATGGCGATTTCCCCTCGATCGCTTCATTGATCAGGGCTTGCCCCATCAGTTTTACACCAGTGCTCGATTCACGACGCGTGCCCGCAGTCACTTTCGGCATCTGATCGACCAACTTAACCGATGAAGTCGCAGTTTCGTGGTCTTCTCTGTCGATTGGGTAGCATAATTGAACGCGCTCGTAGATATCCGCTCGCTCACGCGGGTCGAGCAACCGATAAGCGGCGACCGCAATCCTTGCTCGACGAACATCTTCGGAACTCTGCTGAAGATGGTCTTCTAGGCTGGGGCTGGGGCTGGCGCCATAGCTCAGCGACACGGACAAGGCCTGAGCGGCAGACCGAATGACATTGGTTCGGCACTCGCCACGACGGAGTCCAAGCAATCGAAAATGATCGGCAATAGCCCCTGATTTCTTAGTTGTTCTTAGTTTGTGTTTAAACTTCATGATTCTTCTAACCCGACCATCCCTAATTCGTTTCGGTAGCATCTTGCTACGCATATCGGCAGTATGTTAGTCACCGCCATAGTGTTGTAACCCGTAAGATATTGCCGCATTTGACGAACCAAACGACGAAAAAGTTCGCCAAATTCTAAAATGGCGGTTTACGTGCCCGACCACCCAAGCAAGGCGCATGAACTCCCCCAAACCTGTTCGAGAAATTTCTGGATAAATTGAAACGAATGTTCTGGCTTGGTAATTTTTTCCCGTTTTGGCAGTCTGAAGAACGATTTCTGGAGAAAGCGGATAAAAAAATCTGATCCAACGCGACATGCTATCAATTCCCGGGTATCCTGAACGCTCGTCGGGAATCGTCTCTCACGCTTCCCGTTTTGATCGATCGTCAACCAAGACTCTATGTAGGTTACGGCATGGTCCTATCAGGCGAAGAAATCCGAGCGCGTCAGGGAACAGACATCCACATCACTCCGTTTTGCGAGGATTGTCTGAACCCCAACAGTTACAATCTCACGCTCCATAACGAGATTTTGGTGTATGAAGAGGTCGTACTGGATGTCAAGCACCCGAATCGATTTCGGAGAATCACCATTCCTGAGGAAGGAATGATCCTGAGTCCGGGCCAGATTTTTCTTGGGCGAACCGTAGAGCATACGGAAACGCATAATCTGGTTCCCATGATTGAAGGACGAAGCTCGATTGCTCGCCTAGGTCTTTTTGTGCATTGCTCCTCAGGATTTGGCGATGTTGGCTTTCGCGGTCACTGGACGATTGAAATGTTCGCCGTCCAGCCGATTCGAATCTACGCCGGAATCCGAATCTGCCAAATCTTCTATCATGAAATCACCGGCGAAGTACGCGAATACGCGAGCGAGAAATACCAGAACAATCGCGACGTTCAGCCAAGCATGTTGTATAAGGAATTTGCGGGCTGCCGTGAGTACGATCAATTAGAACTCAATTTCGGCTCGGTTGCGGCAAAACGCCGTGAGGAACCCAATAGTCGGGCGCATGCAATCTTGGATGCCTCGACCTAAACCGTAATCAGAATTTTGAGGTTTCATGTCGCTTTTTTGGTTGGGCCAACGCGAACTTCGCAGAGTACGCCGGTTGCGTCGAGCACGTCCATAGTCTGAATTGCGGTCGCACTCCTATCAACTTCCCGTCCCTGGGCGGGATGATAAAACGGACTGATCTCGATAAAGACAGCGATTCATCTGCATGGATTTTTGTATGGAGACTTGCATGGATACTGATGTGCCGCGCGGCTTGCGTACTTGACGCTGTGCCGTACCATAGGAGTACCTATCTTTCACTCGCATTAGGCATCCACTCAAAAAATGTCCGTCGCAAACTTAGACCAAATACAGTCGCTCATCCCTCACCGAAAGCCAATGCTGCTGATCGATGAGGTTATTGAACAATCGGAAAAACACATCGTCTGCAAAAAGACCTTTTCAGCTGATGAATTCTTTTTGCAGGGTCACTTTCCAAACTTCCCGCTTGTGCCAGGCGTGATCTTGTGCGAATGCTGCCTACAAAGCGGTGCGGTTTTGCTTAGCCAATTCACTCCCAAGGATGGGGCGGTTCCGGTGGCGACAAGAATTGATGGAGCCAAGTTCAAGCGCATGGTTCGACCAGGGGAAACGATCGACATACATGTCACGCTAAACGAGATTGTCTCAACGGCTTACTTTATGACAGGCAAGGTCACTGTAGACGGCAAACTTGCGGCTCGACTCGATTTTGCATGCAGCATCGCCAAGCCAACGGAAGAATAATCGTTTCGAATTCCTAGCCAACCTCGAATGGGATGCAAGCCATAGATACTACAACGAATGCTCTCCTCTGCTGGTGTCTTCGCGAACCGCTGAATGCTGAGTCGGTTTTGAGCGATTCCAGTGGCAAGTTAGACTTAATGCTGCCGGAAAAGATCACCGCAGGTACTGGCCGCTTTGGGATGAAGTACAACCAGATCCAATCTGGCGCCGCTGCCGGAATGCATTGTCTCACAATCGATACTGGCAGCGTGATAGCCACGATCCTTCCGGACCGCGGAATGGGACTTTGGAAATGCTGGAGCGGAGATCTCGAATTTGGCTGGCAAAGCCCTGTGACCGGTCCCGTTCATCCAAGCCAAGTACCATTGCATGATCCGTCGGGCATCGGTTGGCTTGAGGGGTTCGACGAGTTGCTCGTTCGCTGTGGATTGCAAAGCAATGGTGCACCCGAGTTCGGGGAGAATGGAACCGTTCGCTATCCGCTGCACGGTCGCATTGCCAATTTGTCAGCACACCGAATCGACATTCAAGTCGACGTTGAAAACGGAATCCTAGACGTTATTGGAGCTGTCAAAGAATCGCGATTTTTAATTTATTCGCTTGAATTGCAGACCCGTTATCGATTTCGAGTTGGGAGCCAAGTGATCGAGATCATCGACACTGTCACTAATCGATCCAGTCAACCGGGCTCGATGCAACTTTTGTATCACATCAACGTTGGGCAGCCTGTTTTGCAGTCAGGCTCAACGGTTCACACCCCATTTCGCAGCTTGGCACCCCGAGACGCAAGGGCCGCCGAGTCGATCAGTCAATGGAATGAATGCTCAGGCCCAGCTACGGGCTACAGTGAACAAGTGTACTTTGTCGATCCAATCGGCGATGACCACCATTGGACGGAAGCCATGTTGGCCTCATCCGATGGCACGTTTGGCTTCGCGGTTCATTTCGATACGAGAACGCTCCCGTTTATGACGCTGTGGAAGCACACTGCTGCCGTTGAGGACGGATATGTTGTGGGTCTAGAGCCAGGGACTGGATTTCCAAACATTCGATCCTTTGAGGAACGGAACGGTCGGGTAGTGGCATTGCAAGGAGGAGAGTCCAGGACATTCCGACTCAAGTTGCAACCGTTAACAACCCCTAACGCAGTCACCCAATCGCGTAGCCGAATCGAATCATTGCAGAGCTTTCGTGGAGTTTTACGAGACAGCCCACAGGCCGGACAGTCCTCGGCTGGCGGATAGTTCTAAAGCAATCGGTATAGTTGCTGCGCTTGAATGTACATTTCTACCGAGCGTGGGACTTGATATCGAATGCTTCTTCCCAGCATGCTCCTCTTCCGCAAATCTAACGAACTGATTTCAATTTGCGGTGTTGATACTTTTGCCTCCTCGATCTCACGAAGTCGCTTGGCATCAACATACGGTTGCAGAACATCCCATTGCGGCTCGCCAACTCCTCCTCGAGCAATCACGCATGGCATGACAAGTCGAAAGAGCTCCGCCGGCTCCTTCCATTTGGCGATGTCCGTAAGCGCATCAGCTCCCATCAGCAAGAACATGCTTGCCCCCGGATTCTCGTCAGATATAGAACGCACCGAATCGATGGTGTAGCTCACTCCACCGCGATCGATCTCACGCGTGTCGATCTCAAATCTTGGATTTCCCCCAATCGCGAGCTTGACCATCTCCGTGCGATCTTTGTTGCTTGCGGGCATCTTGTCCGTTTTAAACGGTGATACATTGGCAATCAAGAACCGCACTTGATCTAACCCAAGCGACTCACAACACAGTTCAGCCAAGAGCAAATGGCCATTGTGAACGGGATCAAATGAGCCGCCAAAAATGCCAATTCGTTTTCCCATTGCCCCCCCTTGTCCAGCTCAATCGAGTCTAACGCATTTTGCTGTCACGCATCCAAGTATCCATCGCAAGCTTGAGTATAGACCGATTTGGCTTGGCAAATACGATTTCGGCGGTGCCGTTGGAATAGAGAGTCCAATCTTGGCCTTCGTCCAAAGCGATCCGCACATCGTAGCTCATGCGGCGCACCTCGTCATCGCGTGTTCGTGTTTGGACAGTAGTCTCAATCGCTTGACTCGACCCAGCGATTCCTGTCACCTTTCCTGCAAGTATCCTTGCCGGTTGTTGCGTGACACATACTCGAACCTCTGTGCCTATTCCGATTCCAGCAAGTTGTTCTTCGATCAGTTTGCATTCAATTTTTGGAACATGTTCCGTTACAATCCACCCGATCAGTGTTCTGTTTTCCAGAACTCTGCCAATCGACATGTCGGACGTCCAACTGGCCGTTCCAGTGCTGTCAGGTCGTTTAGCAAAGCCGAGCGCCACATCCGTCGGGCTGGTGTAGTAATCGGCCGGCGTTGCAATGACTGGTTCAAACCAGCCGGCAACAGGGGCCGTTACCGTAAGAAGCCCCTGTTGCTCTTTCACAAACTCATATTCCTGGGCGAGCTTTTCGCGATTGGACTGCAGTTCCGTTTTGCGATTCTGCAAACTCAAATCGAGGAGCACCAACCGATCGAGCATTTCAATCTCGTTGTCCCGAGAAATAAGCTGCGATTCAAGCTCGAGTGCCTTGCGTTCAAGTGCTAAGTTTTCCATCGAGAGAATCGGCATATCTCTTTCCACTGAGATGCCACTCGCAGCATCGATCGTCCAATCGACTCGCCCCGTCATGCTGATATACACAGGCTGACGCTCTCCAAGTTGAAATGCACCACTCGTAAAGACCTTGTTTGGAAGCGGCATGTTCAACATCCAAGCGACTAACAGCGAGACTGCCGTCCATCCTAACCATGTTGCTCGACGACCCATGCCCCTCGAACCAGACGCAGTTCCCAAATGGCTCGTCCAAGCAGCCATGGTTGTTATCATTACACAGCATCCATACAGAACAATCATTGCAGCACCTAGTCCGGCGAGCTGCCACTGGTTCGCAACAAAATAGACCATCGCACCAAGTCCCGCGACAAGAACAAAGCGATTGAGCGTTGAAGCCAAAAAGTAGAACACCAGAAAGAGCGACATGCCAACCGAATAGCGTCGAGCCCGTCCGTCGAGCAAAGCATCGATCGTCTCAAAAGATCTCTCTCTCAAGTTCTGAATATTGAGCCAATCACAAAGAACGAAGTACCCATCGTATTTCATGAGGGGATTCGCATTGAATAGCAAAGTCGTAACTGTGCATACCAAAATCGTCTGCATCGCTAGGCTGTGTATCCAACCTGGGTGAGTAGACAACCAAATTACTCCAGCAAAAAATGCTACGATGCATTCCGAGTAAATTCCTGCCAGAGCGACTCCCATACGATTAAGTCTACTGCCGACCTTCCAAGCGTCCGTTATGTCCACATAAGGACACAGCATGCCAAAGCTCACGATAACGCCGGCGTCTTTGCATGATGCTCCGACTCGCTTGCAAACAATCGCGTGCCCGAGTTCATGAATCAGTCGTGTCACAATAAAGATGACGCCGTACCCGACCAGAGTGGCTGGCGATCGAAGCGAACTAAAATTGGGCAACTCGGATGCGAAGTTGGACCATCGCGTTCCGATCATGGCCCCCACTAACCCGAACACAAACAACCAAATCCAAGCGGCATTACCCGAGTAAAGAAAACCGAGCCTAGGGGAAATGACACGAAGCCATCGATCTGGCGAGACCAGCGAAACTTGCGTTTGAGTTGCTTTCCCTATGACTCCGCCAAGCCAACGAATAAAGCTCAACAACCAATGCGTGTTCCCTAACGGAACCTGTGGAAATGAGGGACCTGACGCTTTGGACAGCCCCTTTGGCAAGCCAGTTGACTGTGGCCACATATCACCGGCTGGAAGCGGCGATGTCCGCATTGATCTTGCAGGCCGAAGCAGCCCGTTCTGATTGCATTTTGAGATGAGCTCGCAAACACTCTGCGAGTCGATTGTCTCTGGTGCAAATGCCTCGTTGAAATTCTTTTGTATGGATTCGACGGTAGAATCCTCATCGAGCCACTCAAGAATGCGATATTCGCGGTCCCCACACCGAAACATCCGACGGGTTAAAGGATCCTCTGCGATCCATGTTTCCCGCACGGTTCGGTCGTCGGCATGAACATGCCATACGACATCCTTCCGTAGCCGAAAGCCGATCAGGACAGAGGGTGGTTTGATTGCTTCTAAGGCCGAACTTGCCATCAGGGTTTCTGTAAACGCAGTGAAACGGTCATGCCAGGCAACAGCAGCCAGTTGTCATTAGTTCTCGAACTGCCTTTTGCATTTTGAGGGAGATTGTCGACAGCCTTTCTGTTTTGAACGACGGCGTGCACTCGAACCTCCCCTGACGACGACACCTCCAAGTCGAAAGACGTGATTCGTCCGGAAAAGGGGGACTCGGTAGACCCGTTCTTCAAGATGGCGTCAATCTTACGGTC
>JANMNR010000238.1:0-33088 GCA_031368325.1 Pirellula sp. | reverse complement strand
GGTCGAGCTTCAAATCGCGGCCGCAATACACAGCCCCCATACCGCCGCTTCCTACCAACGATTCGATCAAAGAGTGATCTAACTGTTGCCCCAACAGCTGCGAAGCCGACTGACGAAAAGCGAGGTGCGAAAAATGCCGATCCGTTCCGGAGTCGAGACTGGGTGCGTCCAAAGGTTCATTTTGCCGGATCACGGTTTTGTCCGTATCCATTCGCGCCGAACCCAATGAGCGATTTAACTCAGGGTTGTTTTCAAAAGTGGATTCGACAGAACTGGACATGGAATTCGCAAATGGAGGATATGCCCTGCAAACCACGCGGGGAACCTCTATTCTAGCCTAGCCACCCTGCTGGTGCGGTTCCAATCCTCGTTGGCAAAAGTCTTTCCGTCCGCCGGTACAACCCCTTTAAATCGCGTTAACCTGACTAATCCTCATTTGAATTCAAAAGAACGACACACGTTGCCTGGCACAATTCTCCGCGTCCAATCTCGCCAACCCCTTCGCCGGTTTTCCCCTTGATCGAAACCTGACCGGGGAGAATCTGAAGAATTTCGGAAATACGGTTCTTCAAGTGTTCTTTGTGCGGAATCAATTTCGGCGTCTCCAATTGCACAACGCAATCCAAATTGATAACGGACCATCCGGACTGGCGAACCGTGTTCATCGCAATGGAAAGCATGTCGGCAGAATCGCGGCCACGATTTTCTTCCGATGTGTTCGGAAATAACTGGCCGATGTCTGGCAGGCCGGCCGCGCTGAGTAGTGCGTCGGTGATCGCATGCAACAGTACGTCTGCATCTGAATGGCCGACGAAGTGTAAATCGGATTCGATTCGCACTCCCCCCAAAATCATCGGCCCACCCGGCGCGATTCGATGCGAATCCATTCCCAATCCGATTCGCAAACCGGAAAGAACGCTTTTGTCCGCCGACTTCACTATGCTGTGCCTGCAGGGTTAAAGTACTCCGGCTCCGCCCCATTCTTCCATTTGATATTGCAGCCGATGCTCGGCCTTTGCTCCGCTGCAACGGTCCGGTCCGCCAGCAAACAGTCTAAGGCGTTTCGAAGATCCTTTCCCGTAAGTGGCTTGTCGGTCTTTGGACGAGAATCGTCGAGTTGCCCGCGATATACCAAACGATGTGCCGAATCAAAAACAAAAATGTCCGGCGTACAAGCGGCACGATAAGCCACTGCCACCGATTGATCGGCATCATAAAGATATGGGAAAGCATAGCCTTGCTTGATCGCCTCTGTCTTCATCATCTCCGGGCTGTCGTCTGGGTGTGCCGCGACATCATTGGAGCTGATTCCGACAAATCCGATTCCCTGTGGCATGTAATCATTGGAAACGCGAGTAAGCTCCGAGGCCACATGCTTTACGTAGGGGCAATGATTGCACATAAAAATGACAACCAAAGCCTTCTTGCCCTGAAAATCTGCCAGCGAGACAAGCTTGCCATCGACATTGAGCAGTTGGAAATCAGGAGCGTGCGTTCCTAACGGTAGCATCGTGCTTGCGGTTCGAACCATCAATAACCTTTCCGAGTGAATCTATGAGTAGAAGTGAGGCCAGCCGAAAAGACTAACGACCTTTTCCGCTGTAGACAGCGTCTTCCGTCACAACTTTGTCCATGTAAATGTCATGGCTTTCGGCTGGAATTTTTTCAAACATTTGGCACTCAAAAGCCAGTGCGATCAAAGGAGCGTCACGTCTTGCGTGCTGAAGCAGTTTATCGTAATACCCTTTGCCATGACCTGTTCTACCTCCATTTCGATCGAATGCCACACCAGGCACCATGACCAAATCGAGATCGACGGGCTGCAAACGCTTGGCTTCGATTGTCCTTAGCTCGTTCTTTGGTTCGAGAATGCGATACATTCCGAGCTCCAACTCTTCCATGTTCTCTAGCCAGAACAATTCCAGCTCTCCATCCACGCAATAAGGCACAACAATGCGTTTGCCGCTGGCGAGTGCTGCCGGGAGAGCTTGGCGCGTTCGCACTTCGTCCCGCACATCGACATAAAACATGACGGTGTTGGCTGAATGGTACTCAGCCAGATCCATAAATCGGTCAACGATTCTTACGGACACGGCATCCTTTTCTGCTTGGGCACGTCGGTTTTCGTGAGCCTGTTTTCGAATCGCGGTCTTCAACTCATAGAGTTCAGAAACAGGGGCATCGTCCATCAATAGGTCCTTTAGTACAGCATGAGTTCTTAAACTGGATTTATCGAAGCATGGCATCACACTTTTGCGGCCATCATTTTTTGGATTTCTTGCAACGAAGTCATTCCCAAAGCGCACGCAAGGATGCCTTCTTCTTGGAAACCGAGGTGTCCATTCTGTTTCGCAAACTGCCGAATTGCATCGGGATTGCCAGCGGACTTCATGATCACCTGCCTTATTTTGTCATCGATCGTGAGCAGTTCAAATATGGCCATTCTCCCAAAGTAACCTCGACCATTGCATTTCTTGCAAATCTCAATCTCGATCTGATTCCCTTTCGCATCGACCCGTTGTTCTGGCGGCGGCGGAATGGTGGGTTGGAAGAGCTTCTGAACGCGGCCGGCTGGAATTCCTAATTTTTGAAGCAGTTGCGGAGTAGGCTGGAATGGTTGTTTGCATCGGTCGCAAAGACGGCGAACCAGTCGCTGATTCAGAACGCCAGTTACAAGTCTCAAAATTTCCTTGGCCTCCGTCTTATACGTGCCCAACACCTTGATCAGTGCGTCGACGGAATCGGTGGCGACCATCCGTGTAATGGAATGTTTGCCGAGTTTCGTTATCTGGTCGATGACCCGATCAGCGATATACGAATTGATCAGCGATGGCATAACCAATACGTCGGGTTGTCTGAGCAGCATTTTTTCAAACTGCTCCTCTGGCGTTTCGCCCACACCAAGCTCGTAAAAATTCTGGAAGATATTAATGATTTCCGGATCGGGATCGGCCTTGTTTTCTAAAGAAACGAAGTCACGAACATACCGATCTGCCGACTCAAGTGAAATTCGCCAGGTTGTCGGAAGTCCTTGTCCAGGCGGACCACTAACCAAGACGATCCCCTTGTCGCCATTGAGCATTCCACGAAACACTTCTTGCATAGCGTCCCGCATTCCGAGATCGGCAAGTGTTTTGAGCGTTGGTTTTTTTGTGTCAATTTGAAACAGGACCCGCTCTCCCGACGGAACACCAGCGCTGGTGAAAGTGATGACCCAATCTATCTCCTTAAAATTCGTCGCAAACTTTGCGTCCTGTTTGGCGCGGCGTTCGGCTGGATTCAACCCAAACACTTTCTTATACACAACCAAAGCAGCATCGCCCGTGGGTCGATCCATCGGCGGGAGAGTTTCCCACACACCGTCCACTCGATACCGAACGACTGCCCCCTGAGCGGAATAATCCATCAAGATGCGGTCCGCCCTCGCGGAGATTGCGTTCGCCAAAACGACAATCGCAATGGGATATCCAGGCAATTGTCGGGCGGCAATCATCAACCCTTGGGCTTCATCCTTCGGTATTCCAACCGTCTTGATTTCGAGCGGCGGTATGACCATGTCCTCGCCACCAAAGGAAAGTGTATCGCCCGCCGGTTTCGCCTTCTTTTTTCCAAACATACTTTTTACCGCTCGCGCAATTCACTTTGCAAAGATTAAAGGAAACAAATCAAAACACACAATGATCGCACACTGATTGCGTTGCTCTAAATGATACCTGGTTGGCTGACGTTAATGCCCTTGAGGCTCATCTTCAAAGCTTCGACGTTTGGAGCTACCTCGAATGCCGTTGGACGATCGATCAATCCATCATCGATCAGCTGCTTGAGGCTCATCGTAAAGTCCTGCATGCCGTCTTGCACTCCGATTCGAATGGCATCGGAAAGCTTTTGATCTTTGCCCTCCAAGATGAGCTTTCGAATCATCGGTGTGAACAACATGATCTCACAGGTTGGAACACGGCTAACTCCTTGCTTGATTGAGGGAAGAAGTTTTTGAGCGACGATGCCCTTCATATTAAAGGCCATTGCATTTCGAATGGCGGTATGCAACGCTTCTGGAAACAAGTCCAGAATACGACCGATGGTGGATGGAGCGGTGGACGCGTGAATTGTTCCAAAAACCAAGTGACCGGTTTCGGCCGCATGGATCGCTGTCATAAACGTTTCTTGATCGCGCATTTCACCGACGAGGATGATGTCTGGGTCCTCTCGCACCGCATGCTTCATCGCAATGTTGAAGTCCAATACGTCTGTGCCTACCTCGCGTTGGTTGATGAGGCATTTGTCTTCTTTGTAAACAAACTCGATCGGATCCTCGAGAGTGAGGATGTGTTTGCGATAATTTCGATTGATCCAATTTAGCATGGAAGCAATCGTGGTACTCTTTCCCGAACCCGTCACCCCAGCCAGAAGAATCATGCCCTGATCGAATTTGCACAATTCTTCGAGGATTGGGGGAAGGAAAAGCCCCTCGAAGTTAGGGATAAAGTTATTGATACGACGCGCGACAAGCCCTGGCCGTCCGAGTTGTTTGAGCATGTTGACACGGAACCGCCAGTTTTCGTCGTCAATGGTTACGGTGTACGAAAAGTCAGCGCCACCCTCTTCCTCGAAAATCCGACGATTTCGATCGTCCAGCATTGGAATGAGCAGCCTAACCATTTCGTCAAGTTCGATGGGTGGTCGGTTCAGGGTCTTCAAATCCCCTTTGCATCGAACGATTGGTGGCGTTCCCACTTTGAGGTGCAAGTCGCTCCCTTCGAGCTTGACGCAGGCTTTGAATAGCTTGTCTACCTCTAGCTCACGTTTTTCGACGAGCAATGAAGCGGCTAAATCATCGGCTGACGAAGCTTGAGCCGGTTTGCTTGGAGTGGGTGCTTTTGTGTGTCCCATAAATCAATTCTGAACCGAAAAGTGAAAAGGAAAAGCAAATGACACAAATCTATTTTTTCTTAAGTCTATCGTGACACAAGGCACGAGAATTGGAATCATAACCTGACTGGAATTCCGTTTTCTGCCATCAAGCGTTTGGTTTGGGCGATGGAAAACTCGCCGAAATGAAAAATACTTGCCGCCAGGACCGCGTCAGCTTTGCCGACCAAAATCGCTTGCACAAGGTGCTCTGGTTTCCCGGCTCCACCGCTTGCCACAACCGGTATCTGGACTTTTTCGCTGACAGCGGACGTAATCGGAAGATCGTAGCCATCTTTGGTTCCATCCCGATCCATGCTGGTTACGACGATTTCCCCTGCACCTAAAGACTCGACCTGTTCTGCCCAAGCGACGGCTTCCAAGCCCGTCGGGGTTCGTCCGCCATTGATAAATACCTCCCAAAATTCTTTTCCGTCCCGTTGGACCCGTCGTGGATCGATGTTGACCACAATGCATTGCGAACCGAATCGCTCAGCTGCTTGCCTGACGAAATCGGGGTTCTTGCAAGCTGTCGAATTGATCGACACCTTGTCGCAGCCCGCTTGGAGCAGTACACGAATGTCGTCCAAGGTTCGAATGCCGCCACCCACAGTCAATGGCATGAAGACTTGTTCGGCCGTTCGGCGAACAACATCGAGCATGATAGCCCGGTCCTCATGACTGGCCGTTATATCCAAAAAAACGAGCTCGTCGGCCCCTTCTGCCTCGTATCGTTGAGCGATTTGGACTGGATCACCCGCATCTCGCAAATTGACGAAATTCGTGCCTTTTACAACTCGTCCTTGATGAACATCGAGGCATGGGATCACGCGTTTTGCCAACATTTTACAATCCCGAACATGCAGCAGCTTGGCGATCCAATGCTAACTGAAAATCATTGAACAAATAGCTGCTGTCGTGCGGACCAGCGGAGGCTTCGGGGTGATATTGGACGCTAAACGCCTCCACGTTCTTGTGGCGAACTCCCGCGATCGTGTTGTCGTTTAGATTGCGATGGGTGATTTCGAAGCAGCCTGGTAAACCATCTTCCTGGACCGCGAAGCCATGATTCTGCGAAGTGATCTCAACCTGGCCAGTCTTGCAATTTAATACCGGCTGGTTGGCTCCTCGGTGACCGAATTTCAGTTTGAACGTCTTTGCACCACCGGCCAACGAAAGTAACTGATGCCCTAAGCAAATTCCAAAGACCGGCTTCTTTCCGAGCAAGTTTTTGATTGTATTTATGGCGTAGGTTAGTGGCTCCGGATCACCCGGGCCATTGCTCAGAAAAACCCCGTCCGGTTGGCAAGCCAAAACTTCTTCGGCAGAAGCGGATCCAGGCAAAATGGTTACTCGATTGCCGCGTTGGGCCAAATGGCGTGGAATATTCCATTTCATTCCGTAATCGAGGCAAACAACGTGAGCTTGGACTTTGGACGGAATGGACTCGGTCCCGTCGACGGCCAAAGTGTGGAGTTGCGAATTCCATTCGGAAGCCCCACTGGGCATTACTTCTTTGACCAAATCTCTACCAACCAGCCCTGGACTCGCTTTGGCTTTGGAGACGAGCGAATCGTAGTCGGAATCAAGCGTTGAAATGATCCCCTTGAGAGCACCTGTGTTTCGAATACGACGAACGATTGCTCTGGTATCGATCCCTGAGATAGCGACAATACCGTGCTTTTTCAAATAGACGGGCAAGGATTCTTTGGACCTGAAATTGCTGTGAAGCCGACTGCATTCACGAACAACAAAACCCGCGATTCGAGGAAAGCCCGATTCAAGATCATCCTCGTTAACCCCTACATTCCCTATCATTGGATAGGTCATCGTAACGATTTGACCCCGGTAGCTCGGGTCGGTGAGAATCTCTTGGTAACCGGTTATCGAGGTGTTGAATACAACTTCGCCGTCCGTTTCACCATCAGCACCAATCGATACACCCTCAAATACAGTTCCATCTTCTAGTGCGAGAAACCCGGGTTTTCCTTGACGAAACAAAGCAGCAAGCCTCAGCCGTACGAGTTTAGGATAGGCCAACCTACCGAGGAAAAAGCTGGAAGGTACGGCTGTTGAAGATGATACTCCACTCACGCATGCCCTACTAGCCTTGAATGATGCGAACGATGGGCATTGGATTTTGCTGGTCGATGGCTCTTCTATTCCTGGTTTTTTGTCGTATCTTATGCCGTTCGCTGATTTGAAACGAACCTACGCTTCACATATGGCGTAACAGCCCGACGCGAGCTCTTCCGATTTTGCGCAGTTGATTTTCGAAACGCTTCAGTCACCCCCCTATTGGATCCCAGTCCGAGCTAATCCGCCATGACATTTGATTTCACTGTACCAATGTTTGCGGCAACTGAATTTTGGATGGCGCGGTGGTTGACCCCGATTTGGTTTTTGGGGGGTGGTGTGATTCTGGGACTGGCTGTTCTTTGCGTTTTTTTGCTGGTTTTCTACTGCCTATCCAAGATCAAATTGCTGGACCAGTTTCGTCGAGACGGCTCGGCCCACGTGATAGCAGCGGTCTTGACATTGGTTTTGGGTGGGTTGTTTGCTGCATACGCCAAGTTTAGTAAAGAAGGACAGGGCGTCTTTAGTTTCGGCGGCACGTTTGCCAACGATGAGTGGGCCATGATATCGATCGCATTCGCTATGGTCGTTGCGGTGATTGTTTGGTCACTGGTTTATTGTTCGTCATCTCGGTTCTTAGGTGAGTTGCGTTCGCTGTTGTTTGAGGGAATCGGCCTCTACATGCTGTCAACACTTGCAGGGATAGCGATTATTGCTGCTGCAGCGACTTTCCTTGTGGAAAAACCAATGGCTGCGATTCAGGCAGTTCCTCAACTTTTTTCGATTAGCGAAGTCACTGAGAAATTTACAGTCGCTCCCATCGCAAATGATTCTGAATCCGCGTCATTTCAAAAGATTGATTTGCGTTACGATCCAGAGTTGCTTGGTGCAGTTGAAATCACGTCGGACAAAAGGCTCATCCTGCTCGATGCACCAAGCATTGGGGAGGTGCAATCCAAACCACAAACCATTGAGGCTGGGCAGCCCCTCATATGGAATTCCAAAATGGGAGTAAGCGAGTGCCCGCTGCCATTGACGCCTGGCGCTGAAGTCTACGCTCAGAACCAAGAGATTGACCCGGCCTCGCTCAAAATCAGGGTGATCTCAATTCCGCCGGTACGTGAGGCAACAACATTCATTCTCGTTGCGATTTTTGTCACTCTTTTTGGCTTACTCTTTATGTTGATGCAAGCGGTATCGCCCAAGGTGGCTGCCATTGCTCTGTCCGCTGCAAAGAGTGAACTATCTCAACCGCTGCCGATCATACTTATTACAGTTGTCTCACTGGCGATTCTTTTGTTTGTATTCTTGCCTTTTCACACCCTTGGCGAGGACATAAAACTGCTCAAGGACTGCGGTGTCACATTGATTCTGGTCGCGGCCACCTTTCAAGCCGTTTGGTCAGCCAGTACATCTGTAAACGAAGAGATCGAGGGACGAACGGCATTGACCCTGCTCAGCAAGCCGATCCATCGACGCTCATTCATCATTGGAAAAATCCTCGGGATTTTTTGGATCGTGCTACTGATGTTTTTGGTTCTTGGGACGTTTGAGCTGTTTTCAGTTGCGTACAAGCCGATCTACGAGGCTCGAGAGAACTCATTGGAACAACCCGTTTGGCAACAATGTCACCAAGAAATGATGCAAACGATTCCGGGGTTGGCGCTTGCGTTTTTCCAAGCGGTCGTTCTTGGATCGTTCTCAGTTGCTCTGGGAACTCGCTTTTCGTTGTTGGCAAACTTCACGATTTGTTTCTCGATCTACCTGCTTGGCCACTTAACCCCAACCATTGTGGAATCCGCTGCAGGCGGTTTGCCGTTGATAGAGTTCTTTTCCCAACTCATCTCTGCGGTCGTCCCAAATCTGAGCCATTTCTCAATGGAAGCGGCAATTGACGCGGAGGTTAGTATTCCCTGGTCGGTTATCGCAAGCGTGATGGTTTACACGACGATCTATGGAGTGGCTGCCACGTTGGTTGGACTGTTGCTGTTCGAAGATCGGGACCTTGCTTAAATAGTGACAAACCTCGTCTATTGTTTTCCAACACAGGACCGACACCGCGAGTGGATTCAAAACGCTGCACCACACGCGAATTTGATCGAAGCAACGCAAGAGACGATCGCTGAACGGATCTTTGACGCTGATATCTTCGTCGGACATGCCAAGGTTCCAGTGCCTTGGCAGGATGTGGTAGCCGAAGGCCGACTGACCTTTATACAATCCTCGGCCGCGGGATTAGACCATTGTCTACATCTCTCGGTTATCGACTCTGATATCGTCGTATGTAGTGCGTCCGGGCTCTTTGCCAATCAAGTGGCCGAACAGTCTTTGGCCATGCTACTCGGTCTCCTTCGTGGCATTCCCATCTTCTATCGACAATGGCAAAACAAAGAGTTCGTACGTAGACCAACGGACGACCTCCATGGCAAACGCGTGGGCATTGTCGGTCTTGGCGGAAACGGAAGACGGTTGGTCGATATCCTGCAACCATTCAATGTTACTATACGGGCCACAGACTATTTCCCAGAAGAGAAACCACCAAAGGTTGATCAGCTTTGGCCCCACACGGAATTGAAGCGACTGGCCGAGTGGTCGGAAGTGCTGATTCTGACATTGCCCCTAAATGCCATGACACGTGGAGTCGTGGACCGAAGTGTTCTTGGGGCGATGGCTCGCGGCTCGTACCTCATCAATGTTGCCAGAGGTGCTTGTGTCAACGAGTCCGACCTGTGTGAAATGTTGGCCAGCGGCCATCTGGCTGGTGCAGGGTTAGACGTGACGGACATCGAGCCGTTGCCGGTGTCGAGTCCGCTTTGGGGCTTTGAGAACGTAATCATCACCCCGCATGTCGGCGCCCAAGCGGCGCGACGAACCGATGACACGACAAAGCTGATATGCGAAAACCTGCGTCGCTATATGGCTGGGGACAAACTCTACAATTTGGTTGACAAGCGGCTTGGATTCCCACATCCGTCGGTTTTGTACAAGCTGCAATAGGGCCTAGGTCCGAGACATCGAATGCCGACCCTATCCGTGGCGGCATTGCGGCCAACGCATACACCTGTCTCCATTCTGTTGTCTATTTCGTAAACAACACTCTGAAATAAAGTTTTCCGTTTCCAGTTGATCCACAACGCGATACACGCTACTATTTACACGACATATTTGTCGTGCTTTTGTTGTCGCATTATGGATTACGTTATGTCGCTTGAGTTTACGCGAAGTTATTGGCCTGAGAGAAATAAAGAAGGATTGACGCGTTTCGAATTCCCACGCTTCTGTCGTCGAACATTTCTTCGAGCCGGGATGGCGACGTTCGCCGGTGGGCTGCTCGTGCGACATGGTATGGCGGGTGACGTGAAAGAGCTGTCGAGTGATGCCACACCTGCCGAAGTATTGGCGTTTCTTTACGCGGGAAATGAGCGCTTTGCCCGAAGTGAGCCGCTGGCGAAGCATCGGAACATCGAACGCGTCCGGGCGGTTGCAAAGGAGCAAAAGCCCTTTGCCGCATTCCTCGGCTGTGCCGACTCGCGTGTTCCGATCGAAATTGTGTTTGATCAAGGGTTTGGCGACATCTTCGTCACTCGAATCGCCGGAAACATAGCTTCGAGTGAAAACGTGGGCAGTCTTGAGTTCGGAACTTTAGTGCTAGGTGCCAAAGTGCTATTCGTCCTGGGACATTCCAATTGTGGCGCTGTGGCTGCAACCATCAAAGCCGATGAAGTCCCCGGCCAAATCAGTGGGCTCTTTCAGCATATCCGTCCGGCTGCCAAAGAAGCAAAAGGCGATCTGGCAAAGGCAGTTGAGGTCAACGTCCGCAATCAAGCAATCACCCTGGCTGAATCATCGCCTGTAATTGCCAAGCTAGTTCGAGAGAAAAAGCTGGTGATTGCAGGTGGGGTTTATGATCTCACGACTGGCAAGGTTGCGCGCGTCGAACTTCCCCAACTTGAAAGCTGAATGCACTTATGACGCTCTTCCAGATGTTTCAGTCCAACATTTGCTCGCCGATGGTGTTGGCATTTGCTTTCGGGATCGTTTGTCGCTTGATAAAGAGCGAGCTAGGTATCCCTCGCGATTTGTATACGTCGCTATCCATCTACCTCTTGTTTGCCTTGGGACTTAAAGGAGGTGTTGAGTTATCGCATAGCGAATGGAAACAAATTCTATTGCCCGCGATTGCGACCATTGGATTAGGTTGCATTACGCCGATCAGTTCCTATCTTTCGCTTCGCTATCTTGGTCGATTCTCCATCGCGGATGCGGCGGGGATCGCAGCCCATTATGGCTCGGTTTCCGCAGTCACCTTTATCGCGGCAGAGAAGTTCGTGTTTGCCAATTTAGGCGAGGGTTCTGTATCTCCTTTCATGCCGACCCTTTTGACGCTTTTGGAAATTCCCGGCATTCAGATCGCTTTGGCAATTGGTGTGCTCGGACTGGCCAAGTCGAAACGAATCAGGGACAACGCTTCTGGCTTACAAGCCGCCAACGCCCCGGGACCAAGTCTGGGTACTGTTTGGCATGAATTACTGACAGCGCGTTCGATGGTCTTATTGGTGGGAGGAATGATCATCGGCTTCATCATCGGCTACGATGGATTTGCGTCGGTGAAACCTTTTTTCGACAAAGGAGAATGGATGTTCAAAGGTGCGCTGACATTGTTTCTGCTCGAGATGGGGCTTGTGGCTGGATCGCGATTGGCAGACCTCAAGCACGCAGGCGCATTTTTGATCGCGTTCGGAATCACGGCACCGATTGCTCACGGTGCATTGGGCATCTATTTGGGCGCTCTGGCGGGATTAGACGCTGGGAGTTGTACGGTATTAGGAGCCATGGCAGCCAGCGCTAGTTATATTGCTGCCCCGCCGGCAGTCAGAATGACGCTCCCAGAAGCCAATCCGACATACTACTTGACCGCAGCCTTGGCGATTACATTTCCGTTTAATTTACTTATCGGCATTCCATTGTACTTTCGAATGGCATTAGCCATGGTTGGACACGACACTCCATGAACACTGTAACGCTAACACTGTTGACCATTATTGCAGAATCCCTTTTGAAGGATCGGTTGATCCACGAGGTCCGCCGAGTTGGAGCCAAGGGCTTCACCGTTACCGAAGTTTCCGGTGAGGGCTCTCGCCAACGGCGAGTCAGTGAGCTTCTCGGTGACAATATCAAGATCGAGATCATCACCAAACGCGAAACTGCAGACCACATTTTGACAATTCTTCAGCGGGACTTCTTCCCTCGCTATGCGGTCATTGCATACATGAGCGATGTCCAGGTAGTACGCGAGGACAAATACGTCTGAAGCCTCTGCATTAACTGCGCTTGCCGATCAATGTGATGAGATCGCCGATAGAACGATGCGATTCGATTGGATGCCGCAAAGAACGTTTATCCAGAATGCGATAATGGTTCCTTCGCCCAACTTTCTCTCGCTCGATGAAGCCATCGTGCTCGAGGTCTGCAATAATTCTTTGGACCGCTCGCTCGGTAATCCCGATCTTCAACGCGACCTCCCGCAGAACCATTGACGAATCCTGGGCCAAGAGGAGCAAGACGTGGGCATGATTCGTCAAAAAGGTCCAACGAGTTTTCTCGGGTTGGACAGATTTCTCTTGCGATGCCACGGCTTTTTTGGTCTTTGAGGTTGAAATAATCGCCAAATTGGCCTCACCGATACGAATCGAAGCAAATTGCCATCACACCGGCTCAAATGTATCCTTATCATTGCGACAGATCAATCACGACTAAAGTGTCACGACACGCGGCTTATTCTCTAACCCCGTTATAATCTGTATGAACAACTCGATTGGCGGGAACTTTTCGCTTCGTACCGCATCGTAAGTAGAGTTATTTATGTGCCGAGAACCAAGCGAATCATGGACAAACGCAACCAAAACCTAGACGAATTGCTGAGCAGCAAGCTGGATGGCAAGCTGTCTACGGACGAGGCAGTCGAATTGGCAAAGTCCATGGCAGACGATCCTGCCCTGAGTCGTGTTTTGGGGGATTTGCAAGCCGCAAAACGCTTGTTGCTCTCAGGCCGCTCAAAGCGATCACTGGGAAATGATTTTTCGGCCTCAGTGACAGCGTCTGCCCAAAAGCGGGCCGCCGAAATGGGGGAAATGGCTCCGAAATGGATCATTTCGAACGATTTCCAAGTAATTAGCCGTCCATCTCTACGGAAACGCGAATCCAAGCGTTTTGTACGATGGCTGAGCGTGGGGGGGCTTTCTCTTGCTGCAACTCTGTTGTTGGTTTGGCTGACGTTGCCATCTGCCAATCGGGATGAAATTGCCTTGGTGCCGACCGTTGAGGAGACGGCAAATGGGGACGCCAGTGTAGTGGAACCACTTGTGCCCGTAACTGAGCTGCCCGGGGCGTCCCTTGGCAATCCAACAGTTTCTTCGACACCATCCGTACGAATCGCGTCCAACTCTGCCAGCTTGACCGATGTTTCGGACGATTCGGCCAACGGCAAAATAAAACATCCGTTGGGAACTGCATCGGACGTCGCGTCGCCCGAGAGAAAAGGCGTGCCGAAGCTCGAAATGACTGTGGCATCGAGCGAACCGCCAAAAACCGACCCAAGGCAAAAGCTCTTCTATACGATGGTTTTAGACGTTTCAATCGATCCCAGCGCGGTCGAAAATCGAACTTTGGAGCGAATTCTAGAGAAGTACAACATCGTGTACACCGATGAGTTGGTTATTGATGACTCTCAAGTGAAGAGTCTGATGGAATCAAAATTAGTTGGTAGTATTGATACAGAAGAAAAAATGGGGGTGATGTTTTTACGATCGACAGCCAAAAAACTGGATTTGGCGATGCGCGAGATCATCAACCAATTCGAAGAGTTCCCAGACTTTGCATTGGACTTAACCACCGATCCGTCTGCCCAGTTGCTGGTAAAGCAACTCGGTTCCATCAAGGTAGCAGAGGGATCGGACGGATTGGCCCATCGGCTGGCAATTGGGAAATCAGGACGAAACAGTTCGCCTTTTTCTGCCTCTGCAAGACGCGGTAGACCTATGTCGACGGACAGTCGAACCACCTACAAGGGTGGAATTGTGTCTACTGAGTCTAAGGACGACGAGATGTCGAATGTGCTTTTTCTGATTCGACCAGCGCGTTAACTGTCGAACATCTCGTTCGAATTAGTGTGACAGGTCGCGTTCCGCTGCCGTATTGACAAACCATGTGAATTTGTTCACGCTTGTAGATACAGTGACGCCCTCACCCGGCGACATAACAACGAGTTTTGGATTCGTTACCTACCTACACTGTGTTTAACCAAAAGTTCAGTACGGTCCCACCCCTTTAACCGTTCGGCGTCCATGATGTTGTCGATCCTTGGTCAATTTGGGTCTTCGCGTAGCTATTGCGATGGCGAGTCACGCCGTTCGTTTTTGAAAATCGGCGGAATGAGTTTTGGGGCTACGGCCTTTGGATTAGCGGATGTTTTGCGTGCGGAATCGAGACCGCAATCGAGACAATCGAACAAATCGCTGATTCAAATCTTTTTAGGAGGTGGTCCACCGCATCAAGATATGTGGGACATCAAGTCGGACGCTCCATCGGAGATTCGGGGCGAGTTTCGTGCGATTCCAACCAATGTACCGGGAATAGAAATTTGCGAAGTGTTCCCTAAGCTTGCACGCCTGATGGACAAGGCGGCCATTATTCGCTCCGTTGTGGGTTGCAAAGATCGACACGAATCTTATCAGTGCTTGAGCGGCTGGATACCCGATGATTTGAAAGCCCTCGGCGGTCGGCCATCGATTGGTTCGGCTGTATCTAGATTAAAGGGAGCCATTGATCCGGCAGTTCCACCGTTCGTAGGCTTGGCTGAACGATCAAGCCATGTTCAGTGGTCGGATTGCGGAGCACCAGGATTTTTGGGAGCGGCGCATTCGGCGTTCAAGCCAGACGGTCCGGGGATCGAAAATATGCAACTCAACGGGATTTCCCTTGAGCGACTTCAGAATCGAAAGCAACTGTTGACGAGTTTAGACTCACTTCGACGCGACATCGATACGACCGGTTTAATGGAAGGCATGGATACTTTTGGGCAAAGGGCATTAGATGTCTTAACAAGTAGCAAGCTGGTCGACGCGTTAGATTTGTCCAAAGAAGATCCAAATCTTGTTGCGAAATACGGTGATGGAAAGCCATACAAGTATCAGTATGATGGCTGCGCAACACGAAACGATCATTTGCTTATCGCCAGGCGATTGATCGAGGCTGGAGTGCGTGTAGTGAGTCTAAGTTTTGGTCGTTGGGATAGCCACGGCAAGAACTTTGATATGGTACGTGACCATGGTGGAAAGCTCGACCAGTGTCTGAGCGCTTTGATCGAAGATCTCGACGTGCGCGGCATGCTCGATGATGTCACCATCGTCGTTTGGGGTGAGTTTGGACGCACCCCAAAGATCAATAAGGAAGCGGGCAGAGACCACTGGTCACAAGTCAGCTGCGCCTACTTGGCCGGTGGCGGCATCCGGGCTGGTCAAGTCATCGGTGCCACGAATCGCTTGGGAGAGTATGCAACCTTAAGACCCGTTCATGTTCAGGAGGTTATCGCAACTCTCTATCACAACCTTGGAATTGATGTTGCAAGCACGACGGTTGCAGACCCCACGGGACGGCCCCAGTTCTTGGTGGACCATGGTCCCGTATCCGAATTGATCTGAAAGCTTACCCGATGAGAATGCTTCGGCTACCAACGTACCTAAACTTTGCGATGAGATTGATCCCCGCTCTTTTGGTTTGGGTCCATTGGGTAAATTTTGGCTTTGGGAATGATTTGGTTCCGGCTCGGATTCATTCCCTTCGCATTGACAATAGCGCGACTTTGTTGACGGCAGGCGAAGTTCCAAAAGTTCAATTTCGCGGTAGCGATGCGCGTCACCAATGCCTCATTACGGGAACGGATGCCAATGGCCTCGAACTTGACGTGACGCGAAAGGTGAAGTTTCGGTTCGAGCCAGAGGGAATTGCGACCATCGATGGATTTGGCCAAATTGTTCCGCTCAAAAATGGTGCCACTAAGCTGACTGCCACAATGGAGGACGCTGCCTCCGCCTCTATGCAAATCGAGATCACCAATTGGGACGACAACCCTGACGTAAGTTTTCCGAACCAGGTAGTACCCATCTTTACGAAGCTCGGCTGCAATGGGGGCGGATGTCATGGCAAGGCAGCGGGCCAAAATGGCTTCAAGCTGTCGCTGCTCGGTTTCGAACCGGCCGAAGACTTCGAACACCTGGTAAAAGAATCGCGTGGCCGTCGTCTATCTACTGCGATGCCCGATTCCAGTCTTTTGTTGACCAAAGCAATCAACGCAGTACCGCATGGCGGAGGCCAGCGATTGGAACAAAATTCGCAGGAGTACCGAGTATTGAGCAGGTGGATTTCGCAGGGGTCAAAGCCAGGAAAATTGGATGATCGCAAGGTAGTCGCTATTACAGTGGCTCCTGAGTTTCGACGTTTGCAACCTCTTCAGGATCAACAGCTTTCTGTTGCGGCACGCTACTCAGACGGAACAGTAGAGGACGTCACGCCCTCCGTTCAATTTGAGAGCAACGATTCGGATATGGCGGAGGTGGACAAACGCGGATTGGTCGTGATGAAGTCGCTGGCTGGCGAGGTCGCTGTGATGGCCCGATTTCAAGGCCAAGTGGCGGTGTTCCGCGCGAGTGTGCCGATTGTGGGTGGAGTTAATGAATGGCCTGAACCCACCAACGCAATCGACGCGGCTGTGATTGCTCAACTGCGTTCACTCAACATTCCGATGTCTCAGATTTGCGATGACCCGACTTTTGTTCGTCGTGTGACTTTGGATTTAGCAGGCAGACTTCCAACTCTTGCCGAAGCGGAAAGCTTTGCTCAAGACGTATCCGTTACCAAGCGAGAGCGGTTGATTGATCGATTGCTTGAGAGCGAAGATTATGCGGATCACTTTGCAAATAAATGGATGTTGATCTTGAGGAATCGGAGAGAGAGCCAAGGTCAGAAAGCAGGGACTTATGCGTTTCATCGTTGGATTCGAGACCAAATAGCCTTCAATCGACCGTTTGATCAGTTTGTGAGGGACATTGTTTCCGCATCAGGCTCGATGGACGTCCATCCTCCAGTGGTCTGGTATCGGCAAGTGCCGGACACGTTCAGTCGGCTCGAAGACACAGCCCAACTCTTCTTGGGGCAAAGGATCCAATGCGCACGTTGCCATCACCATCCATTTGAAAAGTGGGCACAAAAAGACTATTTCCAGATGGCAGCTTTCTTCTCACAAGTGCGAACCAAGGCGGGGCAATCACCGGACGAAGCCGTGGTATTTACGGCCATGGGCCAACCCCGCGCCTCGCACCCCAAAAGCGGTGATTCGCTCAAGCCGGCAGGTCTGGACGGCGCAATGCGCGACGATTCAGATACGCGTGATCCTCGTGAATATTTGGTCGACTGGATGGTAGATCCGAACAATCCGTTTTTCGCAAAGTCGATCGCGAATCGCTATTGGAAGCATCTTTTCGGACGTGGTTTGGTAGAACCCGAAGACGACATGCGAGTTACCAATCCTCCCTCCAATCCAAAGCTTTTGGAAACACTAGCAAACCAGTTGATTGAATCCAAGTTTGACATGAAATCACTCATTCGAGGTATATGCAATTCGCGGGTGTATCAATTGGATAGCGAACCCAATGGTGATAATCTTCGAGACCGAAAATGCTTTTCCAGAAATTATCCTAAGCGGCTTTCTGCGGAACAAATTCTGGATGCAGTCGATCAAGTCACGCAGACCAGCACAGCGTTTGATGGTATGCCCGAACGCACACGCGCTGGGTCGTTGCCTGATTCGTCGTTCAGGTCCTATTTCCTCACTGTGTTTGGCCGACCAGATGCCACGACCGCATGTGAATGCGAGCGAGCCAGTGATTCGACTCTTGCTCAAAGCCTTCACTTTGCTAATTCAAAGGAGTTGATCGCCAAACTTGCAGAAGCCAATGGGCTGCCAGCAAGTCTTGCCAATCGCTCTACCTCGCATCAGGAAAAGCTACAGGAACTTTATGTTCGCGCTTTTTCACGGAAGCCCAAGGATACGGAACTAAAAGCTGCGGTCGATTACATCGAGAGCAAGAGCGACAAGCTTGAGGCCTATCAGGATATAACTTGGGCCATTCTGAATTGCAAAGAGTTTTTATTCAACCATTGATCTATGAATCTTGACTAGCGAATATCGCGAGTTGAAGTCCTCGACACCGACGAAGTAGTGGATGTCTCGGGACTCATTGCTACCGTCATTCGGGTGCGTTTTCGAACGAAATAATACTTTGATGAGCCTGCGGTTTTGAAGGCAGCGTTCGACAATATCCAAGCTAGCGATTCCATCTTGGGTGTTTGCCATTCCATCACACCCACGATAATGTCGCCAGGTACCAAATTGGCACGTTGTGCAGGACTTCCTGGACGAACTTCGTTGATCCTTAAGCCGCCCTTGTAGTCGTCACCTGGTACCGCCAGTGCGGTTGCAGGCACAGCGGACAACTTAACACCAAGTTGATCCCAGGCTGTCTTGGCGACATCGGAGTCTGTTCGATTGACCGATGTATTCAGGGTAATGGAGTGCGTCAGCTGAGTTCCATTTCGGTCTAGCCCCAGCTCAATGGTCTGACCGGCGCGGAACTCGAGGAGCGCCAGCTCCAGTTCCAAACGGTTAGTGACGGGCTTGCCGTGAACAGTCTCGACGCAATCGCCATTTTTTATGTCGCGACTTGAACTAGATTCGGCACCGCGAAATTCGCGAACAATGAGCCGCTTGTCGGCAGGATCCCCCAGAACCTCTCCCTCGGATGTGGAAAAGGTGAGTCCATGCGAAGCTTCGCGATGATCTGCGACCAAATCCGCCATCACTTCGAGAGCCGTATCCATTGGGATGGCAAAGCCGATACCCTGGGCACCGACTCTTACAGCCACGTTTATTCCGATTACTTCACCGTCAATATTGACCAGTGGACCGCCGGAATTTCCGGGGTTTATGTCCGCGTTGGTTTGGATTAGGTTGTTGTATTGTTGAGATCCGTTGACTGGAATATCTCGGTGGAGTGCACTAATGATTCCGACGGTCACCGAATTCTGGTAGCCAAACGGATTTCCGATTGCGATGACGGTTTCGCCCCGAAGGAGGCTGTCACTGCGGCCGACCGAGATGACCGGCAAGTCGCGTTTGGTTGGGATCTTGATTAAGGCAAGGTCGGTTTCTGGATCATAATTGATCAATTTGGCGATTGCGGTGGTTCCATCGGCAAGCGTAACTTCGATCCTTGCGACTTCATCCACGACGTGATAATTGGTGACGATGTACCCGCGTCGATCGATGATTACCCCCGTCCCCATCCCGTTGACTTCCTGTCGGGACACTTGGCCGGAAGCGGACGAGTTCACGATGGTCTTTCCGCCCTGGATGTTAACCACAGAGGGTTCGGCTTTTTGAATGGCCTGGACGATTGGCGTGTTGCGGGGCGATTCCGCATATGCATTGCTGAATGCTGCTATTCCAGCAGCGGTTATCAACGAGCCGGATCGGGCGATCGATAGCAGATTCTTGGTTACGCGAGATTTCATTCTTGGCCGGGTCTATTACTCGGAAAAAACGTTGCAACCCACGCGTTGCAGAAGGATAAAAGCGCTGCTTAGATCCAACGACACGCCTGACGCAGGTAGCATCGGTTATTCGGTTCGATCCGCATGATCGGCTGTTAACGACCTATTCACAATCAACCTACGCGGTTAAGTTGTCTCAAATTACCCAAGGTGCCGAGTGTTTTGATTTCAACATTGGAGCACTTCTAGTTCTTTATAGCTTGCTTTCTACGTACCTCCGCGTATAGTTCCTCAACAACGGGAATGGGTTACGGGCGAGGGGAATCAACATGAGCATGGTCGGAATTCAGACTACATTTTCTCGTGGTGAAAAATCGATGATTTCCAGGGTAACCTTAGCCTGGTGGATGATGTTCGTTTGCAGTTCAATCTCTGTGGCGACGAGCAGCTACCTAGCATGGGCCTCTTTAACATCCTCGGCGGTTGCGGGGTGTGGGGGAGGGAGCGTTTTTGATTGCAACCACGTGTTGCATAGCCGTTGGTCCACGGTTCTCTCTGTTCCCGTTAGTGTCCCTGCGATTGGCACGCACTTATTGGTACTGTCGATGCTATTGTCAAAATGCGTTTCAAAAAGATTGGACGAGTGGCGGTGGGCTGCCATTGGATTTGCGGCGCTGTCAGCGGCGTTGGCGGCTTTGTGGTTCACTGCGGTTCAAGTTTTCTGGTTAGAGCACCTTTGTCCTTATTGCCTCGTTGCACATGCGTGTGGGCTCATATTGGCGGTAACGTACATAGTAAACCGCCCCGCTCAGGGAATAGGTTTGAAATGGATCGGTACGGCGGCATTTGTAGCCGTTGGTGGTTTGATTTTTGTACAGGGGATAAGTGCAGCTCCGCAGACGCACGAACTCATAGACCATTCCCCACCGCAAGAGGGCGTGAATGCTCCGACTCAGGACGATGCGTTGCTGTTTGAACCTCCGAAATCGGCGGATTCCCCACAGTCTTCTTGGAACCCGCTGCAACTTCAAAATGAAATACTGAAGAGCGCAAGACGATTGGAGGCTCTACTACACCCTCAAATGGGTTTGACTTGTGAGCTTTTTGCGGACGATGACAAACCGAAAGTGCGTTCGGCTTTGATCTTGAATAGCATCAAGCTTGAAACCGCGTTTTGGCCGTTGTTGTGCAAACCTGAAGCTGAGTTGGTTTTCGTCGAACTCTTCGATTACACCTGCGAACATTGCCAAAGAACGCACAAGGCAATCGAGGGTGCCAGGCAAAAGCTTGGTGATCGATTGGCCATTATCACCCTACCCGTTCCGTTGGATGCGGCCTGCAACCCATCGATCAAGATAACCGATGCCAACCATTTGGAATCCTGTCTGTTGGCGAAGTTAGCGATTGCAGTCTGGTCGGTTGAACACGACAAGTTTCCTGAATTTCATAATTATGTGTTTGATAAGAAGCCCAACTACGCTGCTGCCTTGGTCAAAGCCAAGGAGTTGGTTGACAGTGAAAAACTGTCCGTGACGCTTGCAGGCACGATTCCTGGGGAATATGTGGCAAAGCACATTGCGCTATATCAACGAGCGGGTTCGGGCACGATTCCAAAGTTAATGTTTCCCAAGACGACATCCGTGGGGGCCATCGAATCTGCGGATCTGATCGTAAAGATGGTTGAACAGCATTTAAAGTAACTGGCCATTTCCGTCTCAATCGTGCGTCGATGCCAATTCCCCGTAGTAGCGTTGAACACATGCTGGCAAACAGAATTAGAGAGAAGTCGCTGTGGTGAAATAATTTCATCTTATTCCAAAGACCTCTTTCCTCGCGACTTCCTTTCTGAATTGAGCATCAAAAACGCGGGCGAATGTCTTTTCAGGAGCTTTACCAATTGGGATGAACTGGTTCCGAGGTTCTTAGAAACCTGGCTTATGTCCCAGTCCATGGTGTGCAAAGAGTCGATGATCTCGGCAAGGATGAGCGGCCAATCCGTATTCGACTCAGCGATATCGATTCGTCCGTTTCGGCAATAGAGCAGCCAAGTTTCCGAGCACCCCATCAGTTTCGGCGATTCAGCGTTAGAAGACCGTAATTCGACTGAAAGCTTGCATCGGAGCCGCTGTATCGCAACGTTGCGATTTTCGTTTTGCGTCCTCCGTTCACTAGCTGAAGCGATGGTACCGGTCGGGAGGAACTCTATTTGAACACTTGTTTCAACCTTGTTTCGGTTTTGGCCGCCAGGTCCGCTCGCTCGCGAGAAGGTAAGTCGGCACTGCGCCAGCAATTGTTCTTCGCTCCAACAGCAAGGATGCGAATCGCTCATATTACGCTGCTATTTCGTCCACGCGAGTCAAGCAGCGATCAATTCGCAGTAGTGTTTCGTCTTTGCCAAGTATTTCAAAGTAATCGAAAATCCCAAGTCCGTTGGATTTACCAGTTACGGCAATTCGTAAAGCGCTAATGCAAACACCGAGTTTGATTCCTCGTTGCTCGACGAATTGTTTTAGCTGAGGTTCTAGAAGATCATGACTCATCGAATCCGCCGCTGCCAATACCGCTCGGAAATCTCGCAGCGTTGCAATCGCAACCGGATCACTCGCCAATCGCTTCTGAAACGCTTCCTGATCGATTACCAAGTTTTCGGCGGACACAAACAGTTCATCAAACTGCAACACATCACCTGCCACTTTAATACGATCACCGGCAGCTTGAACCATGCGGCCAATACGATCTGCGACTTCACACGGCGGAGGATTTGCAACCAACCCCGCTTTCTGCAGGTATGGCAATACCATCGCGACCTTCTTTTTAAGATCGAGGTTGTTCATCCAGCGGGTTTGAAAGGCAACCAACTTTTGAGGGTCGAAGGAGGCGGGCGCTTTGTTAACTCGCTCTAAAGTAAAGTGCTTTATTGCATCCTCCAAAGTAAAATGCTCGGTGCTATCATCGAGCGACCAGCCCAGCAGCAACAAGTAGTTGAGTATAGCGCCAGGCAAAAATCCAGTTTCACGATAGAAGTCGACCACTACCGGATTAAATGTTTCTTTGGTCACTTGCAAATGAGCCCGTTGGGTGATTGTATCACCCATTTGGCAAAGCGCCGCAAAGTCTTTTTGCTTGAGGTACTTGTCTAGTTTCCGTTTGCTCAGCTTGGCTGTTCCGCCTGGTTCGGCAACGTAAGGCAGGTGAGCATAGATCGGCAACGGGTAACCGAGACTCTGCGCGATGAAGACCTGTCGAGGCGTGTTGGGCAAATGTTCGACCGCACGAACCACGTGCGTGATCTGGAAGTCAAAGTCATCGACGACACTGGCCAGATGATACAGGCATGTCCCATCGCCTCGCTGCACCACATGGTCTTGTTCGTCGGACCATTCGAATGAACAGTCTCCACGAACGATATCGTGAAACTGACACTGCCCCGTGCGAGGCATTTTCAAACGAACGACTCCTTGCCTGCCCTCAGACTCAAACAGGGATTTCTTTTCCGGCGTATCCGCCATGAATTGCCGATCGTAGATATACGCCTTCCCTTCTTTTTTGGCCTGTTCCTTTTGAGCTTCCAACTCCTCTGTCCTCGCGTAGTCTAAATATGCGTGGCCGGACTCCAAAAGCTTGGCGGCTGCCGCTTGATAGCTGGCGGATCGTTGCGACTGAAAGTATGGAACAAAGGGACCGCCAACTTCAGGCCCCTCGTCCCAAGTCAGCCCGAGCCACTTGAAGCCGTCCAAAATCGGCTGCAAAGCCGCTTCCACATTGCGATTTTGGTCCGTATCGTCGATTCGAAGCAGGAATTGGCCTCCCGCTTGTTTTGCTAGCAGAAAATTGAACAGCGCGGTTCGAACTCCGCCAATGTGGAGATAACCGGTTGGGCTCGGGGCAAAACGGGTGCGAATCGTCATCAGGCTAGATCTTGGAATGGAAAGAGGTAAAAGGACAGGTTGGAGCGTAGGTACGGACAAGGTAACATGGTGGCTCAAATTCGTCACCCGTCTGTTTTGGATCAACAAGGATTGTTTATGATACGAAAGGCATTGGTTGCGGCTTCGCTTTTGCTTATGGGGCTTTGCCTTGGCTGGGCAATTCAAGGCTTCGGATTAGGCCGACGTGTTATCGCGGAGCCACAGCGTGATGCGTTTCAGCAAGGATTGCCTGGGCCAAAAAACCAGTTGATCAACCAGGGCCTACAAGGATTCGGCGGTCCGCAAATCGGTGTTCAGCAGGCGCAGCCGATCAATCTGCCACAAGGGATGGGCCTTCCAGATGGTTTTGTCGCCATGACAACCGAAGAGGCTGTCAACGTTTCCGTTTATGATCGAACCAATCGTAGCGTCGTCAATATTTCGACCAACTCATTACGTTTGGAGTCGCTATTCACCGTTTCTGAAGTCGAGGGGAGTGGCAGCGGCAGTGTTATCGACCAACAGGGACACATCCTGACCAACTACCATGTAATTGAGGGTGCAAAACAAGTTAGTGTGATGCTGTTTAATACCGACTCATATCCCGCCGAACTTGTTGGCCAGGATCCTGACAATGACATTGCGATTTTGAAGGTCAACGCTCCCGATTCTCTTTTGTTCCCGGTTCATTGGGGCGACTCTTCTAATCTTCGAGTCGGTCAACACATTATTGCAATTGGGAACCCGTTTGGACTGGAACGCACGATGAGTACCGGGATCATCTCCAGTTTGAATCGCCAAATCCAATCCAAAACCAAACGCACCATTCGCTCGATCATTCAAATCGATGCGGCGCTTAATCAAGGAAACTCTGGAGGGCCACTCCTCAACTCACGCGGGGAACTCATCGGTATGAACACCGCAATCGCAACTCGCAGTGGCGACAATGCAGTCATCGGCTTTGCCATCCCAATCAACACGATTCGCCGGGTGGTACCACAGTTGATTGCAACCGGTCGCGTGCAGCGACCGACTATTGGCATCATGCAAGTTTTCGAAACCGATCGCGGACTATTAGTCGTGAGCTTAACTCCAAACGGGCCAGCGGAGAAAGCCGGCGTCAAGGGTTCCAAAATGGAAAGAAGAAAATTTCGACGAGGCGTTATTCCAATTGAACAAGAGGTGATCGACCATAGCCAATCGGATTTGATAGTTGGAATTGACGGTCAAAAAGTGAAACAATCGGACGATCTTTTGAGCGTCATCGAAACAAAGAAGGCCGGTGATCAAGTCACTCTAAACGTGATACGAAGTGGACAGCTCGTTCAGCTTCCCGTGATTTTAGGAAACAGCGAATAGCCCAGTAATGCGCCGAATGTTAATCGCTCGAGGTCATCAAGCCTCGAGCGCCGTGTGCCGAAATACTTCGGCTAGCTTCGGGATGTTGGGCCGTTAGGATGTGGAGAGATTACGCACACCGCTGCGGGTTAGACGTCAGGTCAAATCACGCCACCGTGGACACGGTAGGGTGTCATATGGCTTGGCTGATCAAGAAACCAGAACCGTTCCCATTCTTGCACCAGCGATCGGAGATCCTCCGAGGTGTAGATCATTTGCTCTGCTCGCTTGGCTGGATTGGCTGAATAGATAGGCAACGCACATCCAACCATTGGTAGAGATGAGCAACAAACCAATAACGCCAAACAAATTTTACGACGCATGACCAATCCTCCGTGAAAAGTCTCGCTAAGACCATGTATCTATCGCTTTGATTGCCAATCGACTCGGCTGGCTAAGACTCAGAGACGCTTTCGTCCTCGTCGTCCTCTTCCAATGTCACTTGCAGTTTTCCTGAGGCGATTTCATCCCGGATCTTTTGCGCAAGTGGCGTTCCCTCGATTGAATTTACCTTGTGCTCCATGATCTTTCCCGGCTTGAAAGTCACTACAAACTTCTCGGGGACCTCAACTTGACGTCCCGTCCTAGGATTGCGAGCTTTCCTTGCCGCCCGGGGGCGAACTTGGAACACACCGAAATTGCGAAGCTCGATTCGACCCTCCTCTACCAACGTTGCAACAATCGCGTCGAATGTCTTCTGAACAATCGTCTTGATCTGCTGCTGGTTTAGCCCAGTCTCATCGGAAATCGTTTTCACGATCTCTTTTTTCGTCACGACAGAACTCCTACGAGGAACCACAAAAAGACCTAAGTCGTTTTCAGGACTAGCTTTAATAGGCCAGCAGTCTAGGTTCCCCGTCGTCGTTCGTCAAGGCAGTGGACAGTCCAGTCCACGCCCAGTAGCGACGATCCGCAAAATCACTACTGGAGTTTTCGGCGGAACAACCCGCAAACTTAACCCAACCCATCGAATTTTTGAAATTCATCCAACAAAAGTCTAGGCTTCCCGAGCCGGCAACCACTGGTCCGTCTGCATGTTGCAAGCCACAATTTCGCATTCCCCCATTCGCTTGCCCGGCAGAATCGCCAGCATGGCGGTGTCGGGGTTTTTTTCACAATACCCAATCGCGCGGTCAACGCCGGCCACATACAACCCTGTAGCCAACGCATCCGCCCAACCAGCGGACGAATGAAGCACCGTGACGCTGAGCATCCCCTCCGCTGGCCAACCCGTTCGTGGGTCGATGATGTGGCCGTAGCGCTTGCCACGGAAATAGAAAAATTGATTGGCCGGTCCACTCGTCCCGAGAGCCTGGTCAAAGAGTGTTAGCGAACCGAGAATCCGTTCCGATTGTTCTGGGTGTCGTACCGCAATACGCCAACCCAATTCGTCACCCGTCGGGGACTGATTACCATTGCACAGTATGCTGCTCTTTCCTCCGTGAATCGCAAACGAATCTGCGTTCCCCTTCTTCAGTATCGATGCTGCACAATCTAGCGCAAATCCCTTTCCGATCCCACCCGGGTTGACTTCTAGCGGACGGCCAAATCGAACCGTCCGCTCTGCCGCGTTCAGTTCAATATGGCTTGAACCGACATCCGCCAACGAGTGATGAATTTCCTCATTCGTCGGCATCTTCCCTTGCCGTCGATAAAACCCCCAGGTCTTGGACAGTTTCGCAGCTGTCATATCAAACGCTCCGGCAGTCTTCTCATAGACCGACAACCCCAATTCGAGCATAGCGAATGTCGATTCAGATACCTTTACCGGTCCATCGTGCGCGCGTGCGTTGAGGAGACTCAGTTCACTCGTTGGAATGTAGACACTTAGCAGTTGCTCTAAAAAAGTGATGCTATCGAGTGCAGCAACGGCGATCTCCGGTCCATTCGTTGGCTTGCCTGGATTCAGCAACACTTCAAAGCGACACGCCATGGCATCGCGAGCAATCTCAAGCCAAATCGCTTTGTTGTACTCCAACATTCGCTATTCTTTGAAATCCGTTTCAGGCTTGTCGAGAACCAATTCCTTGATCCAAATGTTCCGGTAGCGAACATCGTGCCCCTCTGCCTGAAGCTTTAGTCCGCCGGGTACGTCCGTAATACCTCGTCCTGAATCGTTGCCACCGTCAATGCCAGAATTAGGGCCGCCCCAAACTTTCGTGATGCTATGGTTGGTGTGCGCCTTCTTGCCATTGAAATATAAAGTCACTAATGGCTGCTCTGTCCGCTTGCCCTCTTGGAAACGTGCAGCTCGAAACGTAATGTCGTATGCATTCCATTTCCCCAACCCGTTATAGAGTTCATAGTCCGTGGCGGCCTCATTGATAATGGCTGCCATACCGTGATTAGTCTTGTCACCATCGAGAACTTGAATCTCATATCGGTTTTGAAGGTAAACACCGCTGTTCCCGCCCGCCTTGACGATCAAGAATTCCACATGCAATCTAAAATCCTTGTATGTCTTTTTAGTCACGATATCGGCTGCACCGTACTTGCCACCCGCAGCAGCAGGATCGTCTGTCATTACGGCCGTCCCCTTGTCGACTGGGTCATCGACGATCTTCCATTTAATCGGCATCTTGCTCGAGAAACGAGGTCCCTCCCAGTAAATCCACTTTTCATCCAGCATCGAACGCGACCCGTCGAGGACGATCTCGGCGCCAGGCAATGGATTGGCTCCAACTCCCACATCTGCGCGAGAAGCAGCAAACGACGCAAACGTGACCAAGCTGGCCATCGCAACTGCTCCAAGATTCTGAATCCGCATCTAAAACTCCTGAGTTGGTGTAGTGGCTTGAATTAAACTCATCAATGAGGAAATGGTTTACTCTGGTTAAAAAAAGTCCGAGGGTTTTCGTAGACAACTCGCTGAATAAGCTCTCTCGAATGGCCGCGTTTCTTGAGTTCCATAATCAAATCCGGAATTGCGGTCGGCTTGCTCGGTCCCCAATCGCCAGCTGAGTTAGCCATCAGACGCTCTGGTCCGTAACGCTCGATCATATCTGCCGCTCGCTGAGGCGTGCATTTGCTAACGGGGTACAACGTCATTCCAGCCCAAAAACCGTTCTCAAGCACGTGTTCGATGGTATGTTCCTCGACGTGGTCTACGAGAACTCGAGAGCGATCGATTCGCGAGTCTCCCATCAGCATGTCTAAAATCATTCGAGTCCCCTGATACTTGTCCTCCAAGTGCGGCGTGTGTATCAGGATCTGTTGTTTGTATTTCATGGCCAAATCGACATGTTCCAGAAAAATCGTCGCTTCATTGCGAGTATTTTTGTTCAGTCCAATTTCGCCGATTCCCAAAACGTTCTTGCATTCTAAGAACTCTGGCATCATTGCGATCACTTCACGAGAGAGTGTCACATTTTCGGCTTCCTTTGCGTTGATGCACAACCAAGTGTAGTGTGCGATGCCATACTGAGCAGCTCGCTTGGGCTCAAAGTCGGTTAGCTGGCGGAAGTAGTCGCGAAAGCTTTCGACACTCCCCCTGTCGAACCCAGCCCAAAAAGCAGGTTCACTAATGGCGACACAGCCCATCCGAGCCAAGGTTTCGTAGTCGTCTGTGGTTCTTGAAACCATGTGCAAGTGGGGATCGATATAGTCCATTTAGATTCTATTCTCCATAACCGTCGGCATTTCGGGGAAACTGCTTGTGCGGCTTTCAGTACGGCTTTCAGGTGCGCCCAGATAAAAGGCATCCTGCATATTCTAGCCAAAGGTCAGGAAGATGCATCCACCAGAACTAGCCCAGTGAATTCACAATGATGAAAGACCAATTAGTCCAATCAGAGGAACGTTAGGATTTGGGTTCAAAACGGCCGATTTTGCCATTCCGGCCTTCGAGCAAAACGCGATCACCGATTTTGATTCCATCGCGAATTTCGATCTGCCCTGATTCTTGACGTCCGAGCGCGACAACTTGCTCCTTGAGTTTTCCGTCGATTATTTTCCAAACTTTGTCCACTCCCGCAAAACGCACCAACGAAGAAACTGGGATCGCAATCGCCTTGGCATCAGGATCGATTTTGATGACTGCTTCGGCAAAGAGCCCGCTTCGGAGTGTTCCGTCTTGGTTGTCAACACTGGCTTCAAACACTAACGAACGGGTGACTGGATCCAAGCTTGGACTGATGCGCGAGATCGATACTGTCCGCACTTGATCGCTTAGGTCAAATTTAAGCTCTAGCTGCTGGCCGATGCGCAATTGCTGTGCGAACCGCTCAGGGACGCTCCCTCGGAATCGCAGAACCGTCGTTTTGGCAATACTCATGAGCGGTTGGCCGGCCTGAACGTACGTTCCTGTGGCCACTAGTTTTGACTCTATAGCGCCTCTAAATGGAGCACGAACAATTGTCTCCGACAATCTTTGATGAGCTAGATCTCGCATGGCGGACTGAACTGCAATCAATGCGATCTTCTCGCGTACACCATTCTGGGCCGAAGAGAATCGAGCAGAAGCGACCCGCTCCGCGGATTCCGCGATGTCCAGTTCGGCTTGGCTAATTGCATCGCGGTTCGAAAGCTGCCGGATTCTTTCGACCGCTTTTTTGGTTTCGTCCCAAACCGCTCGCGTCTCTCGAACCGGTGGCGCATTGTCTGGGTTTAAGCCTTCGACCGGATCGCCTGGCTTGAGTCCAACCGCCGACCGAGCTTGGAGCAATTGTGCGTCCGCCTGATCCGAAAGCAGTTGGAACTCTCGCGGATCTAATTGAACCAAAACATCATTTTCACACGCGATATCGCCGAGATCGACGGGAACCTCCGTAATTCGCCCAGCGACCTTTGCCCCCACAGTGGTCACCTCCTCAGCGATCAACGTCCCCTGGCTCTTTACCAGTTTCGGCCATAAAACCGAATCGACGGAAAGCTCCGTTCCCCGCACAATCACTTCCGGCGGCGGTTCAGATTTCTTGCTCGATTCAGCCTTTCGGCAGCCGGAGAACAACGAAACACATAAAGCAACCAGTAAAGCCCCTCGCGAAATCGTCTTCAAGGTTGTTGGATAAGCGAGCATTGAGGAAGGTTTACGATAGGTGGGAGAAAGGCGAGGACCGAATTGTACCAGAAACCATTGTGATCCAACCACTAAAAACTTCAATGATCGAACTGGTTGATCGATGAAACGGGAGAGTAGATCCCGACACGAGCGGCTCGCAAATTGGTAAACTGTGGTTTGCGTGCCCGATCAACAGCCACCTCACTGAGGAAACCAAATGAATTTCTTCTCTAACAACATTTGCAATCAACTTCGAAATGCGGCCCTCGCCGTTGCCATGTTTTATCCCCTTCAGCTAGCGGAAGCTCAGACGGTTCAGGATCGCTATTTGGCCATTCCGGCAGATTCGTTGAGCCTGACCTCTGTCGATGTCGCAACAATGCGTATGAGGAAAGAACTGGAGGTCGTTCCGTGGGAAGTGATCTCAGCCTTTGGAAAACAGGAACTTGGAATCGATCCCCTATTGATTGCCAGTATTGACATTGCCGCAGGGATGCCGACCTTGGCGGGACCCGAGTTTGGAGCTGTGGTCATGATGTCCGCTCCGGTTGATATCGCGAATCTAAGCAACAAGTTGTTTTCTGAATTGACCACCTCGACCAAAGTCAAGGGAATGCGATTTAGGACACTTCGCGACAACAGCGTACCCATCAAAATTGTTCAAACCGAACCTCAGAAATTGCTCGTAGGCACCGACGGTACGCTGAGAAAGTTGATGTCGGCCAGAGCCAAGCCCAGCCGAATGGTGGAACTCGCGAACGCATCAAAGTATCCTTTTCGAACCGTGACAGCATTTGAATCGGTTCGACCGCTGGCGGACGGTGCGTTTGCTGACGCGAGCGGCAGTGTCCCACCGCAAATGGTAGACGACATTCAAATCTTGATCGACGAGCTTCAGTACTTCGTGACAGAAACAGATATCTTCGCTTCGTGGGGCAAGTTGGAAATGAAACTTGTTGCCAACGATGCAGCTTCGGCAAAAAAACTCTCGGGAGCGCTCGAGCGGCTCAGAGACAATGGAATGGTCATGGGCGAACGAGCGATCCTACAGGCCCTGGATAGCGAACAGCAGATCTCGCCGGCGGTTAAAGCAGCATCGATCCAGTACTTGGAACGCTTAAAGAAATTCCTGAGCAAAGCAGAGTTGTGGAAAGTCAACGACAGCGAAATCGCAATGCAAGGAGAGTTCGCTTACACAGTACCAACCATCGGTGTCCTAACTGGATTGTTGTTGCCAGCGGTGCAATCGGCGCGCGAGGCTGCACGCCGTATGCAGTCGCAAAACAATTTGAAGCAACTCGTTCTTTCATTGCTGAATCACGAATCCGCCTACAAACGCTTTCCTTCGCGTGTTGCGAAAAGTGCCAGCGGTAAACCGCTCCTGAGTTGGCGAGTTGCTATGTTGCCGTACATCGAACAAGCCGCACTTTACCAACAGTTTCATTTGGATGAACCTTGGGATAGCGAACACAACATCAAGTTGTTGGACAAGATGCCTGCGGCTTTTGGTCACCCGAACTACGTGGGACCGGCGGGCCATACCGTCTACTTGGCTCCGTTCTACGAAAGCACCATCTGGAATGCAGACAAGCCGATGATACGCAGCATTACCGATGGCACATCGAACACAATGGCGATCTTTGAAGTCAACGATGCGCATGCCGTTCCATGGACCAAACCGGATGACTTGAATCTGCAAGAACTGGAACTAACCGATTGCTTCCGCGCCCCTGGATCCAACGCAGCAATGTTCGATGGCTCGGTGCGATACCTGATTCCGAACATCGACCCCACCATTTTGAAAGCGATGGTCACGAGCGCAGGTGGAGAAGTGATCCAACTACGCTGATTTATGAGCCTGGAATCCCAATGTGGTACGGCACTCTGTGCCGTACCTTTAGCATAGAATGCTATACAAATTGCAGGAATGAGAGTCCGTTTATGGATGGTGAAAAAAAGTTGTCTGTGTGTAAATTTCGAGTTGTTTTGCTTTCTTTCATCACTTGTTGGACATCGCTTGGTCAAGCAATCGCGGATTGGCCGGGAATACTTGGGCCGACTCGGAATGGGCTGGCCGACGCAACCAGCCAGATTCCATTAAAGTTTAATGGTGCCCCAAAACTGGTTTGGAAGGTCGCAGCGGGTGAGGGGTATGCTGGACCCGCCGTCGTAGGTGACGATTTCGTCTTGTTCGAAAGGATAGGAGAAAACGATCGCGTTCGGCTTTTGAATGTGGCAACCGGCAAAGAAGTTTGGCAACGAGAGCTCAAGGCTGGGTACCGTGGTGGCTTCGATGCCGACAAAGGCCCGCGAGCGGTTCCGACTATTTTGGACGACTCGATCTTGGTCTACTCCGCGGCCGGTGACCTGACGCTTCTCAATCGCAAGAACGGCACAGTCAAATGGACGCGTCCCTTGCGAAAAGAATACCAAGCAGAAGATGGTTTTTTTGGGGCAGGCAGCACGCCACTTGTCTTTGGAGATCAAGTTGTCGTCAACATTGGCGGAAAATCTGCAGGTTCAATATGCGTCCTGTTGAAAGACGGCAAAACAGTCTGGACAACACCCTACGTTGAAACAAGCTACGCCTCGCCAATCCTGATTCCTACCGCGTCTGAATTGTCTAAAAACGGCCAAATCATTGTCGTGCCGTACAAGCAGAAGACTATAGGTTTGGAGGTCGGGACCGGAAAAGCCCTCTGGGAGTTTTCGTTCGGAGCTCGGGGCCCATCCGTTGTTGCCGCATCGCCGGTTGTGACCGCGGACGGAAACCTTTTCCTTACCTCGAGCTATGAGGTTGGTTCGCTGCTCGTTCGCCCAACTCCTAGCACGGCTCAAATCCTGCAAAAAGGGAAGGACATCAGCAGTCAATTTTCGACGCCGGTGGTTGTGGCGGGAAGAATTTTCGGATCCGACGGTCGGGAGGATTTTCGAGATGGAGCTTACAAATGCTTGCAAGCTTCAGACGGAAAACTCCGTTGGCAGCAATCGGAAATGCCGATTTGCCACACGATTGGGATCGGAGGCAGCCTACTAATTATTGGAATTGGTGGCGAAATTTGGGCGTTGGATAGTTCGGCAGACAAATTTGCACCTCTATGGAAAACGGAGCTGCCGAGCGGAAAGTACCGTGCTTTACCGGCTTTTTCTGGCAATCGACTCTTTACGCGAACCTCCAACGAAGCTGGAGACG
>JANMNR010000218.1:0-6201 GCA_031368325.1 Pirellula sp. | reverse complement strand
GTGCCATCCACCACCGAACGGGAGTGACCCTCGGCAACTTCGCAGATCAGATGCTGCAATCGATCACCGTTCAAAAGGCGTTCGTGAGCGTTGCCGGCATAAACGTTAGAGGTTTCTACAACAGCAACATGCTTTTGGTCGAAACCGAGCGTGCGATGATGAAATGTGCGGACCACACAATTATCGTGGCGGATAGCTCGAAATTCGGACGGTGCAGTCTGGCGCGATTATGCGAGTGGTCCGACGTCCACACCCTCGTCGTCGACGACGACCTGAATGAACAATGGCGAACCAAAGTCCAAGAATCCAACGTAAAACTGATCCTCGCAAGTTCAAAGTCCCCCGAAACATATAGTGCGACCGACGCCTCAAACGCAACCCATTCAACCGCTAGCGAATTCTCATCGTGACATCAGCCATCCAAAATCTTGACCCCAGCGTTGTCGAATCCATGGTTCGAGCCGCTGTGCAACGTGCACTCGGCGGCACTCTCACCAATGCCGACTCCAACAAGCCCAACCTTGTCGTTAGTATTTCCGCTCGGCACATCCACCTGACGGACGAGCACGTCGAGAAGCTATTCGGTCCCGGTAAAAAACTGACGCCCGAAAAGGGACTTTATCAGGATGGATTCTTTGCGGCTGCCGAGACTGTCATGATCGTTGGCCCGCGACGAAGAATGCTTCCGAATGTTCGAGTGCTTGGGCCTACTCGCAAGGCTAGCCAAGTTGAGTTGGCTTACACCGACGCGATTTCGCTTGGCATCGACGCCCCGGTGCGACACAGTGGTGATATCGTTGGTACTCCTGGCTGCGTGCTGGTCGGTCCTGCTGGTGCCGTTGAACTGACCCAAGGTGTGATTCGCGCTGCTCGACATGTTCATATGGGCCCTAAAGATACGGCATACTACGGAGTCAAAAACGGTGACTTCATGTCGTTGAGTGTCAAGTCGCATCAGTGCTCCGTCCTCTTCGAAGACTTGCTCGTACGCGAGGATGCCCATGCCAAGCTCGAGGTGCATATCGATACCGACGAGGGAAACGCATGCGACCTGGATCGAGCTATGTCGATCGAACTTAAGAAACAACAACCTTGTAAGTGTACGGACCACTGATAAGTACTTTGGGACCCCGACACGTAAGCGAGAAATGACGCATAGCCGCCCGGCCGATGCAACCCACCAAACGACGAATTTTACCCACTTAGTTTCCTTTTATTTTGGAGAAAGATTTTTATGGCAAAAGTGAACGAAGCGCTCGGCATGATCGAGACGAAAGGCTTCATCGCCTTGATCGAAGCGGTCGACGCAATGATGAAGGCTGCGAACGTCAAGTTCCTCGGCTGGGATAAAGTTGGCAGCGGATTGGTTTCCGCGTTTGTCAGCGGCGACGTCGCAGCTGTCAAAGCAGCCACCGATGCTGGGGCCGCGGCCGCAGGTCGCATAGGACAAGTAATGAGCGTGCAAGTGATCGCTCGACCCCACGATGATTTGTACAAAGTGCTCAAGGTCAACTCGCCCTCGGCATCCGCCGAGTAATGCGGCGTTCCGATTCGTTTAGCCGATGCTGGACGAACATCACGAATCCTGCCTCATCGGGCAAACCCTTACTTTAATCTCATATTACACACGAGTTTACGCAACATGCAAAATGCAATTGGAATGATCGAAACCAAGGGACTCTTGGCTCTCATCGAAGCAACGGACGCAATGGCCAAAGCGGCTAACGTCGAAATCGTCAAGCGAGTCGACATCGGCGGCGCTTATGTTACCACCATGGTCAGCGGCGACGTCGGCAGCGTTCGCGCAGCCGTCGAAGCGGGTGCGGCAGCTGCCGCTCAAGTTGGCGAGTTGGTTAGCAGCCACATCATCCCTCGCCCTGCCGAAGGTCTCGTTGCCGCGTTCTTCAAGTAATTGTCCGTAATGGAGTGACACAATAGCCATGAAGGTACTCGTTGCCAACTTAGGTTCCACCAGTTTCAAATACCGATTGTTCGATATGTCGACCGAGCAACAGCTCGCACGCGGCGGTGTCGAACGCATTGGTTCACCCGAGAGTCGCTGTTTCGTCGAAATAGGCGAGTATCGCGGTGAGTTGACCCAGCCTGTACCCAACCACGGTACTGCCGTCGATGCATGCATTTCTCAGCTTACGGATCCAACCCACGGTTGTTTGCGAAACGCTTCCGAGATCAGCGCCATCGGCTTCAAAGCAGTCCATGGAGGTCGTATGTCCGGTGTTCAACGGATTGATGAGAAAGTATTGGCGGCGATGGACGAGATGAACTCGGTCGCTCCGGCACACAATCCACCCTACATGGCCGCGATGAAACAGCTTGCAAGTATGTCATCGCACATCCCGCTGGTTGCTGCCTTTGAAACAGATTTCCATCAGACGATTCCCGAGGCTTGGAAACGCTACGCCATCCCGGCCAGCATTGCGAGCGCTTTGCCGATCCGACGTTGGGGATTTCACGGTGCCTCACACCGTTACATCGGTTGGCGAACAGCTCAGTTACTGGGGCGATCCGATGCTCGCATCATTTCATGCCATCTTGGCGGCAGTTCGTCACTTTGCGCTATCCGCAATGGAAAGAGTATGGCGACCACTATGGGAATGAGTCCACAAACCGGCTTGCCTCAAAACAACCGCGTAGGTGACCTTGATCCCTATAGCTTGCCCCTCATGATGGAACACACCGGGCTAACCTTGGAGCGTTTGCTGCATTTGCTATCGACCCAAGCTGGCTTGCTCGGTTTGTCAAACGGTCTATCGGGCGACGTTCGCGATCTGGAAAACGCATCGGCCTCCGGCAATAGCGATGCAAAATTGGCGCTGGATGTTTATGTCGCTGATATTCGTCGACAGATGGGTGGCATGCTCATGGCACTGGGGGGGACGGACGCCATTGTCTTTACCGGTGGAATTGGTGAAAACGGCGTAGGGATTCGGCAAGCAGTCTGCGATGGTCTTGACGACCTGGGTATTCGCTTGTCCGCGACCAGCAACGCCAGTGGTCCACATGAGCGTCGGATCGACGACTCGCAAGGCAAAGTCCAAATTTGGATTGTGCCTACCAATGAAGAATTGATTGTGGCTCGTCAAACCGTCGCCGCCATCCAGAGTTAAGCTCAGTCAACACAAGAGACAGAACCATGTTCGTTGCGAAAGTCACAGGAGCAGTCGTCTCCACACAAAAGGTAGAAACGATGGTCGGCCAAAAGCTGCTCGTCGTCGAGCCTTTCCGTTTGGAGCCGACCCAACGCGCCGAGTTGGTTACGACAGGACGAACATTTATCGCCGTCGATACACTTGGTGCCGGAGTCGGCGACATGGTCCTCATCACGCAAGGAAGCAGCGCTCGATTCACACCTGAAACCAGTAAGCTTCCTGTCGACTGCGTCATTATCGGCATAGTTGATACCGTCCACATCGAAAAAAACAACGTCTACAAACGTCAATAACAACGTCGCAATACACCTATGCAAATCAACGAAAATCTCATCCGCTCTGTCGTAGAGCAAGTTCTCAGCGAAGTGCGAAGCAAGCAACCCGGGCTCAGCACTTCAACAGCGTCGACCAGTTCGGCAATGGGCCGCTACGGGTTATTCGACAACGTCGATGACGCAGTTCGCGCAGCCCGAACTGCTTTCGAACAACTACGCGAACGCTCCATCGCCGATCGACGCCGCATCATCGACCACATCCGTCGCATCTCAATCGACAATTGCATTGAACTCGGCACAATGGAAATGAACGAGACCAAAGTCGGTCGACTCGCACACAAAATTGAAAAGCTTAAGACACTCGGCGAAAAAACGCCCGGAGTCGAGTTTCTCAAGACAGAGTGCTTCAGCGGTGACTACGGCCTTGCGGTCATCGAGCATGCTCCGTTCGGAGTTATCGGTGCCATTACGCCAGTGACCCACTCTTTGCCAACAATTACCGGCAACGCAGTCAGTATGATCGCAGGCGGAAACTCGCTCGTGGTCAATCCACACCCGAGCGGCAAGAAAGTAGCTGCAGAGGGAGTCCGTCGTTTCAACCAAGCCATCCATGCGGACCTGGGAATCGACAACTTGATATCGCTCATCTGTGAACCGACGCTTGAGACCGCTCAGCAATTGTTCAAGCACCGAAGCGTCGCCTTGATTTGCGTCACGGGTGGGCCTGCGGTTGCAAGAGCAGCCCTTAACAGTGGCAAGCGAGCCGTTGTCGCTGGTCCTGGCAATCCACCCGTAGTTGTCGATGAAACAGCCGACCTCGACCTAGCCGCCCGATGCATTATCCAAGGTGGCGCCTACGACAACAACCTTCTATGCATCGCCGAAAAAGAAGTCTTTGTCGTGGGAAGTGTATTTGATTCCATGATGTCCGCCATGGAACGAGCAGGCGCTGTTCGACTTTCGGCTCCAGAAATTGATCGGTTGACTCAAGCGGCAATGCAGGTCGTCGGCGAGGGAACAGACAAACACTACGCACCGCGTAAAGAATTGCTAGGACAAGATGCGATCAAGCTGGCCGCAGCCGCTGGTCGTTCGATTGACCCGAAAGTCGAATTGCTATTTGGCGAGACGAGTGCGGATCATCCGTTTGTTCATACCGAACAGATGATGCCTTTCGTACCCTTTGTGCGCTGTCGCGATTTTGATGAATGCGTTCGGTTGGCACAGGAAGCTGAACATGGCTACCGCCACACCAGCATTATTCACTCACGCAATGTTCGCAACATGACGATCATGGCCCGGATCATGGACACAACACTGTTTGTGAAAAATGGACCATGCATGGCTTCCTTAGGCTTAGGGGGTGAAGGCTATCTTTCGTTCTCTATCGCCGGACCGACAGGCGAGGGAGTGACAACACCGATGACATTCACGCGAGAGCGGCGTTGCTCGCTTATCGAAGACTTGCATGTGTTGGGAGGGGTCAGCCGACTATCGTCCTAGTAACATGTAGCGCAGGCCGCCATCCTGCAAGCAACATTTTTACAGGCTAACAGTCTGTGCTACGAAAGAACACATATGCAATCAGCACTCGTCCTCGGAAACGCAACTTCGACGGTGAAGCATCCAAGCTTGGAGAACCTCAAACTGTTGGTTTGCCAACCGCTCCAATCCGATGGCAAGACACCGGATGGCGCACCATTGATTGCGGTCGATCACCTCGGTGCCGGTCGTGGCGAAACCGTCATGCTCACAAGCGACGGTGGCGCAGTCCGTGAGACCTTCGGTGTCGAAAATAGCCCGATTCGCTGGTCCGTGCTTGGATTGATCGATGAGGTAAGGGGGAAGGTTTAAGGTGTAAGGCTTCTTCCGAATTTTAAATCTCAGATTTCAAATCTTAGATCAGTTTCAATTTCAAATCTCAATTCGCAAATCTCAAATCATCAACGCTAACTCTGCAGAAATCGAAACCATCGTCCGTCGGGTGCTTGCCACCTTGATCGATAGTGGTGCAGCTACAGATAACTTTGCAACTGCAAGTGGTGTTGTGTCCACGCTGGCTACCGTGCGAGTCTTGGATAATGTAATCAGCCTTCAATCCCTAAAGAATCGACTCCTCGGCATCCAAGTGTTGGAGATAGCACCTTCAGCAGTCCTCACGCCTGCGGCTCGCGACTACATCAGAGAATGCAAGGTCGAGGTTGTGCGGGGCCAAAGGCAAACAGAATTTAACGTAACGACCGCTGACACAGGTGGCGAAAATGCGAACAAACGACCTCAACGCTTATTTGTTGCAGGCTCAGTATTTTGGATGCCCTCTGTTGCAAAACAGCTTTGTTCAAAACAAGCAAAAGTTTGCGAGACATCTCCAGACGATTCCTCCGCATTGCGAAGCGTTGCAAACGGCTTGCGAGCGGGACATCAAGCGGGCGTGCTGGTCGTCCAGTCGCCTCATGCAACATGCTGGCAAGCGGCACGCGATGATTTTATGCGCCCTGCAGTCGTTTCGAATTGGACCGAACTGAACGACATTTTGAAAGAGGTTCCGGTCAACCTGTTGATCATGTCAGCCAAGACCTGGAATGTCCCGTCGTCTTGCAACACCGCAAGACGGTTTTTTCAACATCTGCAAAACCAATCTTGATCGAAAAGGAATCGTACGATGCAACTCTATCAAGTCAACGGAACAGTAACGCTCAGCCGCGCACATCCTAGCTTCTCGGGGGCTTCTCTCAAAACAGCGGAGGCCTACGGTG
>JANMNR010000203.1:0-8688 GCA_031368325.1 Pirellula sp. | reverse complement strand
CCAACAACGGGTGCGTCGTACACGAGGTTGCTATTCTGGTCCAAGAAAATCAACTGGTTTGGAACACCCGTTTCCCCAGCGTCCACGATTCCGTCCGTATCCATGTCATTGAAAGCGAAACCGTACAGTCGGCCATTTTTCGCAAAGCCAAAGTCTCTTCCAAGATTAAAATCTGTTGGACTCGTAATGGTCACAGAGTGTGATCCTCCGGCTGGTCCGCTTTGCGACCAACCGGTTAAACTCGAGCGAACCGTGTAGGTACCGTTTGCAAGTGTAATAAACGCATAGTAGCCGGTGGAATCCGCAAAGACGCGCTGTTCTGCGGCATTCCAAATCCCATTGTTATTTGTATCGAGGTAGGCAAAGGCTACTCCGGCAGAGTTGATACCAAGATCCGAGACGGATCGCGATCCGTCTCCTGTAAAGTCCTCGAAAATTGTTCCCGAAACAGCAACCGGAATACCAGTCCCAGCAAACCTGATGGTAAATGTGCCCTCATCCAAGTCGTTCGAACCAATGGTGCCGATGGCATTTACTGCGCCTGGTACCGTTGGAGTAAATCGTACGGTGAACGTCGCGGACTCTCCTACCGCGAGATTCGCGTCGCTAAACCCTGTTGCAATCGAAAAAGGAGCTGGAACATTCAGCGATGTAAGGTCCAAGCTGCGGGTACCTTGATTCCGCACTCGCAATGTCAGCGAAATAGACTGACCAAGATTCACGGTGCCGATGTTCACGGTAGAGCCCGAAAGAATTTCACTCGTGGTTGAAACAACTGAAATCTCCGGTTTATCTACTCCACTCACGGCGGTGAATGCATTGATCCGGCCGTAGCCGAGTTCAATGTTTTTGCCAGTAACAATGTCCTGCGAATAGGTGGGCAGAAAATCCGTGGAATTTCGCATCAAGCCACGGACATCCGTCGGCGAGAGATTTACTCCAACCACTTCTGCACGTGCGAGCACTAACGCTGTAATTCCAGCAGCTAGTGGCGTAGCAGAGGAGGTGCCGCCGAAGCCGGTTGCGCCGGTTCCCGTGTAGTCGCCCGCTGCGTATCCGTCTACACCGGTCCGGTCGGTCGTCTCAATCGCAAGGTATCCGGCACGGGTATCGTTGCTCGGGGCAACGATATCGACAGGCGTTCCCCAATTGCTGTAATCCGATCGCTGAGCCCTGTTATTCGTTGCCCCAACAGCAATTACTCCGGGAATGTTGGCCGCTTGTGCAGCAGGCTGACTCACCGTCGCAGTAAAGCCATTTCCTGTTGCGAACAAATAGGTTGCTCCTGCCCCTTGCCTTCCGCTCGTCGTGCCCCATGTGAGTGCTGCGTTGATCGCTGCGCTGTTGGCACCGCCACCCCAAGAGTTATTGACAAGATCGCCAGCTCGCCAGGTCCCCAATCCATTGCGTGTTCGTCCAGCGGCGTAGTTCAGTGCCGCAGCGATATTCGCATCGCTGGCAACGGAGCTGCCGTCGAACATTTTAATCGCGATCACACGCGAGTTGTACGCAGAGCCAGCAACTCCAAGACCATTGTTTCCACGCGCTGTTGCTACCCCAGCTACCGAAGTTCCGTGTTTGTCGGTTCCAAGCGGCTCCGAGTTATTCGTATTAAAAACGAAATTCCATCCTCGAACGTCATCGACCCAGCCGTTACCGTCGTTGTCCAATCCATCACCTGCTATCTCGCCGGGATTGCTCCAAACGTTCAAATCTGGGTGAGCTGACTGAACGCCGTCGTCGATCACCGCAACAACGATATTAGATGATCCCCCTTGGATCACATCCCACGCCTCAGGCAAATCCGAGTCGGCATCGACTGTACCTCCACCTTGCCCCGAGTTGTTTAAGTGCCATTGATTGGGATACAAGGTGTCGTTCGGCGTAAAGAACTTCTGCCAGGTTTGATAGAAATTTGGCGACATCCAGTTCACGCCTGGTGCGTTGGCAATTTCATTCCCAACTGCCAATGCGACCTCCCCGTAACCCGATCTCACCGTGGCAATAAACTGGTCGGGCGTACCATCCAAAGGTCGGTAGTTGCTGAACTCGGTGTGTCTCGCAAAGAAGTCTGCAGGATCCAAAGTCGTATCAATGGAAACGATGATCTCGTTTATCAAAACGGCTTCGCTATCAGTAACCGGATTCACAAAAACATTCGTCGTAAACTCAACCCCCTCAGACGCCTCGATAATCGCCTTGAAAGCGTCATCAATTGGGACATTCGATTCATACACATCGACTTGTGTATTGACTGGCCGAACAAAGGATAATGCCGGCGGAAGCACGATTGTCGCACCTTCCTTTTTTCCAATCGCGATGCGGTTCGGACTATCGTTAAAGCCGACTTCCTCTCCATCCACAAAAATTCGGTACTCCGTTTTGGCTGTAGGCAAATCACCAGATGGCAAATCAATTAAGTCCGAGGCGAGCATCTGTCGAAGCTCAAGGCGTTCAAATTGTGGCTTAATTCGATAGCGAGAAGACCTGCTTGGTAATTTCATTGCAAAAGCCCTTGTGCACTGTGAATCAGGAGAAAGGTGTGGAATCAGGAGATACGCGTGAGATTGAATGTAGGCAAGCGAGAGGAATTAACCCAAGTTTAGCAAACCCGCGTTAAACTTGTTACAAATATCACAATCACGAATATAAGAAAAGGCAACAAATTCCGCCCACCCACACCTTGAGGGAGCTGTTAGACATTGCCCGATGACGGCAAATGCACGCCACCACGCTGAATCTCCAGGTGTTTTCGCCATTGGTGGTTATCCACAGACGGGAAGTCGGTTCGGAAATGGACTCCCCGCGACTCCGTTCTGGTTAGTGCGGAGATCGCCATTTGTAGACTGACGGTCAAGATGTTTTGTAATTCCCAACCGTCTACCCCGGACAGATCCTGCGCTAACACATAGCTGCAATACTGCTGGATCGCACTCACCGCTTCTGCGAGTCGATCACCCCGTCTTTGAACGCCAACATTTCTCCACATCAAGGCACGTACCGCGTTACGAATGTCGGCCAAATCAATCGGCTGGCTCGGTTCACGTTTCGCTGAATTCGAAACCGGCAAGACCCGCAGTTCGTTTTCCAAATTGTCCATCGCGGCTCGCGATGCATTTCGGCCAGCAATGGCACCATAGACCAACCCCTCCAATAAACTGTTCGATGCCAAGCGATTTGCCCCATGCAGTCCCGAACTTGTGACTTCGCCAGCGGCCCACAGCCCAGGGAGCGTTGTCTTTGCGTTTCCGTCTACTTCGCAGCCGCCGATCATGTAATGCGCGCCGGGTCGCACGGGAATGGAATCGGTGGCAATATCCAATCCGAAACCGGCGCAAACTCTTGCAATTCCAGGAAACCTCTCCCGCACATGCACCGCATCCAAATGCTTCATTGTCAAATACACACACGGCGACTGCGTCTTTTCCATTTGGCTAACGATGGCCTTGCTGACGACGTCGCGGGGGGCGAGTTCCAAACGCGGATCGTAGTCCCCCATGAATCGGTGGCCAGTTGAATCGATAAGATAGGCTCCGTCCCCTCGAACCGCCTCCGTAATCAGCGTTCGAGAACTGCCTGCGATGTACAAAACCGTTGGGTGAAACTGCATAAATTCCATATCTCGCATCACCACTCCCGCACGGAATGCAATCGCGTGACCATCACCCGTCGCAACGCGAGGATTGGTCGACTCGCGAAAAACCTGGCCACATCCACCGGTGCACAAAATGGTTTCTTTGGCCCAAATCAGATATGGTTTTCCGCCGCGGAATGAGGCAACTGCACCGCGACATCTCCCCTCATGTGTTAGCAGATCTATCGTAAAGGTCTCTTCGCAAATCTCCGTGTGCGGACGTTCACGGGTATGCGAAATCATCGCCCTCATGATCTCTTTGCCTGTTGCGTCCCCCAAGGCATGAATGATGCGTTGATGTGAATGCCCCCCCTCACGCCCAAGAACCAGTTGCCCCTCATGCTGATCGAAGCGGGTGCCCCACTTGATCAATTCAGCAACTCGGTGTGGAGCCTCGCGCACTACCAAATCAACAACATTCGGATCGCACAAATCACCGCCAGCCATCAGTGTATCTTGAACATGATTGTCGAAACGATCTTCCGGATCCCAAACGCTCGCAATTCCGCCCTGAGCATAGGTGCTATTCGATTCTTCCAGTTTATCCTTCGTAAGAATGATGGTGCGCAAGGATGGGTCGACTTCATGCGCAGCACGAAGCCCGGCCAACCCTCCCCCTATAATGAGCACGTCTGTGAAGAAATGGCCGCACCGTTTTGGCTCAATAGGAACGAGATAACGCGGCGTAAAATGAGACCATGGTTGAGCTAAAGCGAGACCAGGAATAGTCGTCCTGGAAGTTTCTGAAGTCGACATAGATTTTGATAGGTTGCTTTCAAAAAACGACGTCAAGATTTTACGCGATGCACTATCCGGGCATTGGCAAGTCCGAACTCTGACAAAACGGCTGCAACAGCTCTCGAATGGATCGAGGAATCTGGGTGCTAGAAAGCGAGTCCCCTTCCTGAACGCAACAAACGGACGTCATCTTGCCCGTCGCGATGGACTTTTCACCCATCAAAAGCTGATGCTGGTAAGTAACGCTTTTGGAACCGAGCGCGGCGATCGAGGTTTGGATGAAGATCAGATCTTCGAAGCGGGCGGGCGATAGAAACTCGCATTCGACCTTCACCCTTGGCCAGCTGAATGCCATTGCCGTCGACGTTGAACTCGGCTTAGGGGCTGCAACACTCAGGCCGACCGACCGGAGCAATGCATGCTCCGCTTGCTCCATGTAAACAATAAGCGACGAGAAATGCGCTATCCCAGCTGCGTCGGTCTCGCAGAATTCGACGCGACGCGGGAACGAAAAAACCGAATGCATTACTCCCCGACGTAGGGCATTAGAGCCATAAATCGGGCTCTCTTAACAGCTTGACTTACCGCGTGCTGGCTCGCAGCGGAGCAACCTGACTTGCGTCGGCTAACGATGCGGCCATGTCGATTCACGAGCTTGGTCAGCAATTCGATATCCTTGTAATCCACATACATCGGACGAGGACGTTTGCCTTCAACGAGCAGTGGATCGCGTTTCTTAATCTTGGTCCGTAGACGTGCCCTTTTGCGAGGAACTCTTTTTCCATTGGGGGGGCGACGCGAATTGAACATAGCCAGCAAGTTTAGTAAAACGAAAGGAAGTGAAAAAACGCAACGCGTTTAGGGCCCCGTATCGTAGCGGCTCGCGATGGCTCCTTCAATAGCCAATGTGAGTTGCGTTCCATTTTTTGTTCGATTGCCGATTCGCAGGTCTTTTTGGCCTGGGTCTAGTCGACATCGGTCTATCTCCCGTGGGACGATTCCTACAACCTGAAAACTGTCTCCTACAGTCTGCAAAGTCCTTTTAGTCGGAACTCTGCGAACGTAACTCCGGCTCAAATGGCCTAAGTATTTCCTGGCTTTTTCCGATACTCCTGCTAAACGACTTTTTCCAGTAGGGGCCAGCGTGCAATCAACCACCTCGTTAACATCCGCGCTCCAAGGTACTTTTCGCATTTTGGGGCTGCGTTCGAATTCGGCGGCAGTCGAAGTACTAGGTAAAGCGCTGGCCAGCCCATTCGATCAAGTTCGTTTGGGTGCATTGCAAACGCTTCTTCAACGCGGTGGTGAAGCCGAAATGGCCGCTATTCTGAAGAGAATAGATCACTGCAATGAGTCGGAACTGCCGTTTTTGACAAACCACGTTCCGTTGCTCCTGGCTCCCATCGAGGCCGGCCTGGCAAGCCACGACCCGATGGATCGGCAGCGATCTTTGTGCGCGATCACGAAACTTGAAATTGCCAGTCAATTCCACCATCTGGTTCTTACCGCACAGTCTCCCGATGATCCTCAACAAATCGTGGCTGCCGAGTTGCTCCTCGGCCTTGCCTTGAAATATGGATTCGAAGCCCGCCACCGCCGGTCGCACTCAAACGAGGCGAACCGAAAGGGATTGCTTCATGTTCTGTGGCAGTCCATGTTGAACTTCAATGACCACCGAATTGTGCAAATTGTCGACGCGTGGTTGTGTGCAACCCATTGGGATGACCACGCATTTGCCGACCTCTTTACGCCAGTTCGAGGGGAACCCATTCACAAGGTCGCAATGCGTCAGCTCAAGGTGTCACCTCGGGTTCAAATTGCGGAGCTTTTGGCAGGCGTTCTTTGGAGTCAAAACCCCAGTCCCGAAGGCATTCAGGCATTGGGAGAAAGAACGGATCTCTTGATCGTAACGCGCCTTGCGGAACTCGTTATCAAATTTGGCATTACGCACTGCGTCGCGAAAAACCTCGGCCAGCGAATACCGATTTCTAGTCTGGAGCGATTTGATTTTTCGAGCGAAGCTTTCTCATTGACGCATCGCTGCGCTATGCTTCAGCTTCTATCTAATGCGGACTGTTCACCAGATAAAACGTTACACGCGATCAATCAACTGCTTTCCACCAAAGATCCCTCGGCGGAACAGGTGTGTTCGACTGCGATGCGAAGCTTGCAGTCGTTGAATTCCGAGATTGTTGTCATGGTGCTCAGCGATTGCTTTGAAATACCCGGCATGGAACACTACGATCCGCCCCCCTGGAAGGCCAGTCTCCGATCAGAATTGGAGCGATTGATCGAACTTTACCCACACCAACCGCAAATCGTCCGCAACAGTATCGAGCATGCTTTTTCTGGCTTTCGATGCGAGGATTTAATAAAGCACTTGGACGACTGGCCCGAATCTCACTTATTTGCCTACGGAAAAATGGTCGCCATCTCCGAAACAGGCTTCGCTCAGATTATTGAACGTGATGCCATTTCGCAGTCGACAGTCAAACGATTGCGGGCGATTCATGCAGTTCGTTTTTTGGGTGTAAACAATGGGTTAGAGGACGTCGTCATCGAAGCCATCCAAGACAAAAGCGAAAAAGTCCGTGTCGAAGCGATTTACGCCATTGCCTCTGGACATAGTCGGCTCCAAGCCATCGAGATTCTCCGTCCACTAATCAACGACGAAGATCAAACCGTTCAAACCGCAGCGCAGTTTGCCTTGTCTAGACTAGAGAGTTGATTCCAATGTACTGTTCGCCCGCCTGGTTTATTTCTGCGATTTATCGAATTGAAGGTTACGACCGCCTCGCGATTAAGTGGTGGTGGTGGGCTGCCCTGGCGGTCGTGGCGTTGATGGTCCTTTTGGCTTGCTGGCGTCTAGTTGTGATTACGATTATGTGGTTGCAAAAGCCGACCGAAAACCCCAAGAGACTCTACAAAACGCTCGCAAGGTTGCATCGACTCACGGCAACCGAAAAAGTGTTGCTTTCCGGGCTCATTCGCAAATTGCCAACTGGAACACCTGACTCAATTCTCTTTGCCGACCCGTCGACATGGGCATGGCAGCAAGTCGAGGACCCGAACACCATCGCTCCACTGGAAAAATTGTATGCGAAGATCTTTGGGTTTGCTCGTGAAGACGAAGAGATTTGATGGTATAAACTCCGACGTTGGCAGTAGTTGTGAATGAAACGCAAGCAGAGGCACATATGTCCGAAATTGAAAATAAGCTCGCGCAGCTTGGCTTAGCTTTGCCTCCTGCGCCAAAACCTGTCGGCCTATATAAACCGATGCTCATGGTCGGCAATTTGGCTTATCTATCTGGCCATGGACCACTTCAGTCCGATGGCAAGATCATTCTGGGACGCGTTGGAGCTGATTTAACGCTGGAACAAGGGCAGGCCGCAGCCAAACAGACGGGCTTGGCCATGCTCGCAACTCTCCGAGCCGGACTCGGATCGCTCGACCGAGTCGTTCGCGTAGTCAAAGTCCTGGGGTTAGTCCGATGCACCGATGACTTCGGCCAAACGCCCGCAGTGATCAACGGGTGCAGCCAGTTGTTTGTAGACCTCTGGGGCGATGACTTGGGGATTGGCGTCCGAAGCGCACTTGGAACCAACGCTCTGCCCGGTGGCATGGCCGTCGAAGTCGAAGCGATTTTCGAGATCAAGCCATAGATATGTCCGAACGTCAAACGTTATCGTTTATCTCAAAGTCTCTTGAACGCGCTGGTCTCCATCCGAAAACCAAGTATGGACAGAATTTCCTTGTCGATCTCAATCTATTGGACATTCTCGTCAATGGTTCGGACATCCAAAAGACGGATGTGATTCTTGAGGTCGGTACAGGCATGGGTTCATTGAGCAAGCTCATGGCTCCGCTAGCCGGTGCCATCGTCACCGTTGAAATCGACCGCGACCTCCAGGCTCTAGCGGCGAAAGAACTTCGCGGTCTCGACAATGTCACCATGCTGACCTGCGACGCGTTGCGAAACAAGAATCACATGCGCGAGGATGTGTTGATTGCGGTCCGTGAAAAGATGGCAAGCATCCCCAATGCGAATTTCAAGCTGATTGCAAATCTGCCCTACAACGTTGCCACGCCGATTATCAGCAATTTGCTGACCGTGAATCCGTTCCCAGATCGGATGGTGGTTACGATTCAAAAAGAGCTTGCTCAACGCATCGTCGCGGAACCAGGCTGCAAGGATTACAGCGCGCTCACCATTTGGATGCAAAGTCTCTGCGACTGCGAGATCTTAAGAATCCTACCGCCAAGCGTCTTTTGGCCCAGCCCCAAAGTCGACTCGGCCATCATTCGCGTCACAC
>JANMNR010000173.1:0-13832 GCA_031368325.1 Pirellula sp. | reverse complement strand
CTACAGATGGCGAGAGTATAAATAAGGTCTTTTACATTCTATAGTTTCTCTTCAGAACATCCCTGCGTTGTAATGAATAAAGCGGTCAAACATACCAGCAGCATGTTTAATTGGACAGCGACATTTTTTCGGGCATACAAGCTCGAAGCACAAGCGATTGACTGACTTGCAACAATCCCACTCGCTTGCGCTTCGTGCGTGTATTGGCTGCGGTTCGTGACGAAGTGGCGCTGTCCAGTTAAACAATACGTCTTCATATCAATTGTTTTTACCTGATTTTTTCGGGAACAAGAATTCATCCGGTTTGTGTATGGCATCGCCCATCGCCTTGCGCGACCACATCCTGTTTTGTGGTGGCAGTGGCGATGAAGATGGCTTTCATTGATTGGATGGTTGATCTTGGAGCGGTGCGAGCAGAGGCTGTAGTGCTTTCGATAGCGTTGCGGCGATTTTCGTGGCTCCTTCTGCATTGGGCAATGGGTCGTCTTTGCCCACATTCTGTTTGGGGTCAAAATCACGATGTATTTCAGCCACCACGACGGGTTGCAAGATGGATGAAGACGAGCGGGCGAATTGGGAGATTTTTTGATTGAGCAGAACGGATGTTTCTTCCTTGCCTCTGACCGGTAACGTTTCCGCAATCACGATTTTCACTTTTTCGTTTTTGGAACGAATCGCTTTGATCACCCGGTCAATGTTTCGAACGATTCCCTCCGTTAGAAATTCAGCTGCGGTCTGGCTTGCGACGATGTCTTCGGCTCCGAGATGGATCACGGCCACATCGGGCACATTATATCCCAACAGACGAGGCATGTTATCCGCGATCCAGGCTGAGTCTTTACCCCAGTGCCCTTCGTGATCCGGGTCGAATTGATAGCTGTCTGGCTCCATGCCGTCATTGTTGTGCTTGTTGAGGCTTCCTACAAAGTCGATCAAGTGACCGCTCCTCCGCAGCAACGCATCCAGATATCGCCTGTAGGAAGTGCTTGAGTCTGAGCCTTCCGTGGCAGAGTCGCCGATCAGCATCATTTTGACCGGCGCGAGCGGCGGAGCTTTCATGAATTGATCGATGACAGGCTCGATGCCTTTCGCCCATACCTGATAGCCTTCTTTGCTGAGATGGATGCCATCAGTAAACAATGACCGGTGGACGGTGCCGTCGGGCTTGAGGAAGCTGTCCTGTAAGTTGACAAAGGCCACTTGGTTGGGGTCTGTGGCGAGACTGGCGATGATCGCGTTGACGCGTTGGCATTTCTCCCATTTGGCGCGATCGTTGACGGGCAGTAATGCCATCATGATCACGCGGGTGTGCGGCATTCTGCGGCGGAATACCTGGGCGATCGCCCTTTGTCCTTGAGCAACATCCTCCGGTGGGCAGTTGGCACCCAAGTCCCATTGTTCCTTACCGCCGTCGCTTTTCGTGACAATGAAGTTGTTGATGCCGCACAACATCACTGCGACTTTGGGATGTTTCCCCGATTGAAAATCGATGTTGCCGCGCGTGACGCGGTGAAGCATGACCGGGGTGATGTCTCCGGAGTTTCCCATGTTGATGGGGTTGTAAGCGGCATACTGGTCCGCCCATATATCTCGTCCGGTGGCAGGCCCAAGTGACCATGACCAAGTGATCGAATCGCCAAAGAAAACCAACCGAGTGTTTTGTGCGGCAGCCACTTCGCGATTGACCCTGAGACACTGTCCGTTCCAGTAATCATCGTGAACTTCGGATGGCCGTGTGGTGCTAGGGGAGAGCGGTATTTCATCCCAGAAATGCTCCTGGGCCTGAACTGCGGAAATCAGGAAAATTCCCGGCAAACTGTAAATCCATCTTGAGGTCATCGGTTTAGTATTGAGGTCGTTTTCATGGCACGGCAGCTAAAGTTAACGTTCATTCCAGTTCTATCGGCACGTCGCAAAACGTCAGTGCGGCGAGGCCGTTAGAGCCGTAGAACAGGTAGTCGGGGTTCCAATTGTCGCTGTCGAGGTAGGTCACGGTTTTGGATTTCGATGGTCCTTTCAGCTTCAGTGTGATTTGGTTGCGGCTCCCTGCATGGCATGGGTGGTGAGCATCGGCCACGAGATGCGCGATCCGACATAGGGCGAGAGCTCGGCCGGATTCTGGTCGCTTGGCGTCGGCTAGTGTCTTTCCACAGAGGGTGAGTGCCTGAGCAATGTGCAGCGTTTGGGTTTCAAGAGTCGCAACTATCGGTAGAGTCCCTGGTCGCTCCGGTACTTTCATGTTCGCTTTATCGCCAAGGATCAGTGCCGGTCCAAGTTCGTAGTGCCAAGTAGATCGATTGTACTTTGGCTGGCTGCGTGCAACGTCTGGCCAATAGCCCGCGCGTCCAATTCGCCATCGCAGTACTTCCTCGTCATTGGGAAGCTTCGCGGGTGGCGAAAAGTCCTCCGCAAATCGAGGATGCTTGTCCAGAATCGATACCAGCTTGCCTTGCGCGTCCTTATTCAGCAGATCGAAAGCCATTAACGCGAATATGTGGTGTCCGCCTTCCGACCAGGCGAATGCCGGCCGTGGCGGAAGAACGAACAGGACGGATAGAATGATGCATAGCAGTTTTTTCATTCTGGCAATTGTAACAGAAGCTGATGCCTATGCCGGTGTCGTCCAGCCAGTGCTTCTCGGACTTGTTTTGTGCTTGGTCAGGTTTTGACGCAGTGCCGAAAATGATTTCCTCGACTTGAGAATCATTGCTTGGCGGGTTCCGCGTTCCATACCCTGATGTCGTCGAACAATCCGTCTTTTCCAGCGACGCCGATCTCGATCTTGGACTTGCTCGCATGCCCAATGCCCGACGACTTGAGATAGCCCGAAGGCTCCCCATCGATTGAGACTCGCATCTCGTCTCCAATTGTCTCGACAACGAGCGCATACCACTTACCAGGTTCAAGTTTCTTGGGATAAGTGACACTACGACCCACGAGAAGTTTCGCAACCTCAGCCTTCTTCGCGGGGTCCTTCTTCATTTCATAAACATCATTACGCATACCTCCGTCCCGTTCATCAATGATTGTGACACCAGTGAGACGTACTTGTGTTCGGCAAATGTGGCCGTAGTGCGCTCCTGTGAACTTGCGATCATCGAACTCGACATCGATCATAGTTGCACCTTCAAACCGGATTCTGACCTCGACGATGCTATCCTTCGTTGGAATCTCCAAGCCATGTACTGCTGCATGAGCTTTGATCGCAGGCTTTCCGCCAGTGGCTTCTATGTCCTTGTCTCGAGTCTGGGTTCCTTTGATCACACCAGTCTCGACAACAAACGTTGGAACGACCTTATGCCAAACCTTGGCTGGTTCCGTTCCCTCGAAGTCATCTGAAAACAGCAATTCCTTCTTTTCGGCAATAGACCGTTCTGGGATTGCGGGACGATCGGCTGCGACAACAAAGGATGAACTAAGGACGAAACTGGTGATCCATACTTGCGAGAACATTGAAACCCCGGTGAGTAAACGAAGGACTTACGGAAAGTAAAAACTGCGCGTGGAGGTCGTCCGTATTGGGCTGCTAGAGGACGCCTCTCCCTTAACGAACGATTCATTCGGTCGATGTCCCCGCGATAATCTTCCCCTTGTCTCGCCAGAATTTGAGGAAGTCCGCAACCGTGACCTGAAATGGAGCATCAGGTGCTGTTCCGAACGGTTCCGCGCCTTTGACGTGTTCATCGATCGTATGTCCGAAGTAGTGGCTGATCCAGCCGTCAACGCGATCCCGGCCACCCTCGACAAATTGGTTCATTTCCTCGAGCGTGCAGTTGAGAGGAAAGGTTTCCTCGACGACAAGCGGCTTACCGATATCGTAAACGGCGAGTGAAGAAAGTGCTCGCTCGACCGCATCCTTTCCTGGGTAGGAATGAATGCTGACGAAGTCGAAGTGCTTCGAGACCTCGGGTGAGTAAAACAGCGGCTTGGCATTTAGCCAGACTTGAGCCCAAGGAATTGCGCCAACGGTGATCGGCGTCCTGGCATCCTGCTTGCGAATCGCCTTAGTCAGCTTAGAGGACCATTCATTAGCGATTTCGATGCTTGTCCGGCCCCTTGGGACTTCGGAGATACGTTGAACAAAATAAAAGCCGCCAAGTTCACCGCCAACCCAACGCGGCTCACCTTCTTTGGCCGGTCCGCCCACGATCGGCTCGTTCATCAGGTCGTAGCAAAAAACCGCTGGATGACCAGCACAGGTCTTGGCTATCTCCTCCCACCATCGGGCCTGAACTTCCCAGCGCTCTGCCTCGTCTAGCGCATCGTACCAGGCAGGGATGCGATCGAGACGGAAACAGCTCAGCCCAGTAATGTCGAGATACAAGCCGAGTTCACTGCCAAGAGTAAGCAATTTTCTTAACCGGTCGAGCTGAGTCTGGTCGTATTCGTCCCGCCTCTTTATGTAGGTGCCGAACTGAAGGTGAACCCGCACGACATTCCCACCGAGTTTCCGCATCTCTCGGAAGTCTCGTTCGATTCGCGGCCAGTCCTCGTCCCACGAGTCCTCCATCAACTTGCCAAACTCACCAAGATAGTTGAACCCCCACGGGACGAATGCTTTGCCCGACTCAGCAAGCACAAAATGCCGGCCATCGTCGGAGATCCGCACCGCTTGCAAGCGCGACGATTTCGCGACGGCGGTAGGCTCATCCGTCGCATATGGTGCGTTAGAGCCTGTAAGTGAAAGCACAACTGCGGCGAAAAATCCAAGACGCAAACGATTCGTTCTCATTTTGGGCATCAACTTTTCTCACTTTTCAATGTCCGAGCGGCGCGATCGTTGCGTTGTGTAGGCTTCTGGGCGGCCACCTTCGGACCATGCCAACGCAGGTAGTGGCGGAATCACAAACACGACGGATAAAATGATGCACAGTATCTTTTTCATTCAGGCAATTGTAACAAAGGCGGAACTGCGATGGAGCATACGAACAATTCAAATTTGACAAGGGAAGTAACGACGAATTGCGCTGGAACAAATCTCGCGTGGCAAGAATGGCATGCTAGAGCTTCATCGCCTGCGGCATCTCGCTTGCGGGAATCACGCCGATTCAATGCCCGTCGTCCGTGCTAACGACTCGCATGAACAAATGATCCATGAAATACTGGGCCATGAGTTTCCCCAGCAGCAAGCAGAGTAACGGCTTTTTCCAAAGATCCAAATGCGAACGAAGTGGAATACCATGGGGCTCTGGTTCACATCAATTCATCACGGAGAAGTAGATAAGCTCGGGCTCGCATCGGAACTGGAGCGATTCGCCAACGACCAATGGATTGGCGCCCACTATTCGAATGACGCCGCCATAGCCACAGTTACTTGCCTTGGTGTGGATTGCTCGTGGTCGTCTTGGTGTTGGCAGTCGTAACCATGCTGCGGACGATTCCATTTACTGGTGAACCAAGACACTTCGACTGCTCCATCGAATAGACTTGAGCGGCTGGCGGCGGGGAAGAAGCGTTTTGGGGTTAGAATATTTCCCCCTGTCGATTCGCTTCGATGCGGTTGGGATTGGTTGCTACTCGGTTTCTCCACAATGAATTCAGAAACAAACCCGTACGCCGCCCCAAAGGACCAGCTTTGATGGAGGAAAGATATTTCGCGACTTCGCAATCCCCGTTCGTTCCATGCGAACCCTCCCAGAGTAGGATGGCATTTACGCCCTGAAAACGGTGTCCGGGAACACTGATGAACCTTTGACTCTGAGTTGCCCTTACTGATGATCACGATGAAAATATTCCTTTGCCTCCTCACTATAGGACCTGAAGATCGCGCATTGATCTTGGTCAATGGGGCTTATGGCCATCTATCCGGACAAGCTGTCAAAGGCGGATTGTACCAGGATTGGCAATATAGGTCATCTTGATCCAAATGACGTCGTGCAATTGATCACTGCAATCCAAAAGTATTGTCGAAGATGCGAATTACACTCCGCAGTTAATGGGTCATCGCCGACGCGTAAGCGAAACTATTTTCATTTGCTAAAATTAAGCTTGACCTTTCACTCGACCACTCCAAGAAAGGGACGAAAGGCGGAGACGTCTGTACCCATAATCGTCACACTTGTGTTCTTGTCCACAGACAGCTTTCGAGCTACTACCGCCGCGCTAATCGTACTCGTCTCACTCGGCTCAAATCCTTGTTCCGTGGCCTCTTCTTCGTCTTCATCTTCTTCTTCTTTTTCCCAGTCGTCGTCGTCGCCGCTACCGATGTTAATATTCGATTTTTTAAATTTCACTTCTGAATTGGGAGCGTAGATTATCCCTGAGATATTCAAATGGAATTGCTTCTTAAACTCTACTTTCGTTTTCTGAATCGAATCCTGAAAAAGGCTGATTCCTTTGTAGATGCCAGTCGAGGGAGGTGAAATGGTAACGTTGCCCTTTGTCGAAACTTTGAATCCTCGTTTTCCGTTATTATAGATTGTTACACCTGAGGCGTTGAGCGTGGAATCTCCTTTCAACTCGAACCCACCTCCATCGATATAATAAGTCCCTGGCTCCATGACAACCTGATCCGTCTTGTCGAACTTTAGTTCTTTGTAAGTGCCAGGACTCAAATGGTAGGACTCGTTGTTGCCGAATACTTTTTTGTAGTCGTTTACATCACGTACTAATCCCTTGGGAGGCGCGGGCAATGAGTCCCATGGATCCGGTGTAGGCGCAACTCCCGTCTTGGTTTCCCCATCAATATTGCGTCTCGAGCTCTTTCCCATGCCACCGGTCACGAGGACGTGGTCGGCCTTGATCTGAGCTTTCTTTTCCACGTCCATCGCCTTTTTATTATTTGAATTCACAATAATGTCGCCTCCGACCGTGAGCGATGAACCCTTGCCTTTCAGTTTTAAAGATTTCTTCTTTTTTGGGTCGAGCACCAACACACTCGCTTTGGTAGGAATCAATGTGCCCGCAGCTACCGATCGGCTATAAACGCTTAGCGCTTTGTCGCTGAAAATCCTGCTAAAAAATTGAGGAGGATTGGTCTCAATAAGTACTTCGGCATATCCCTTTTTTCCTGCGTAGGAACCAGATGCAGGGGGAATATTTACGACGACATTCGAATTGCTGTATCCATGTGCTGCTGCAAGCGAGCGTGCAGCGGCTTGAGCCTTTCCGTTCGAATCTAATCCTCCCGAGGTAGAGAAACTGGCTAATAGTTCAATCGCAGCGGAGTCCGCTGCCGCATCTGCCGCAGTTTGGGTATTTCGACGCTCACGGTATAAATTACCGCCATCAACGGATAATGCTGCTAACCCTATGATCGCTACCAACGAAATAGCTACGAGAGGAACGACTGTCCCTTGACGACGCTTGGGCAACATTGGTCTTTTGGAAATTTTCATTCAAGAGCACTTTCAAAAAGTAGCAATTGCAATGGCGGTACAGGAAAGTTTTTGTGGAGCGAAAAAAGCTTCCGGCGTCCAAGTATATTGAATCTTCACCGTCACAAAGTTTTTCTCCACATCCCACTGCACATCACAGTCGATTTTATTTGGGTCAATGCCTATAGCTCTGGGTTTAATCACGTTCTTAAAAATGTCTTCCCTCGTTGCTATGGTTCCGCCTGTCTGCTTTGCATACTCTTTACCATGCACAGAGGCCCACCGTACACTTTCATGAGCTAAAGCGGCAACTTGTTGGTAGCGAAACGCCCCCAGTTCCGTAACGCAAAGACCAATCAAAAGAAGGATGGTAGTAGGCAGGACGATCGCCAACTCGACAGTCGTGGCTCCCCGTCGTTGTCGGCATCTATACGCCCGTTTCCGACGCAAATACTCATTCATCGAAATTCTCCAGTGCTGAAGGATAAAGACGGGCTCTAGCAGTTCGAGTAATGACGAATTCGGATTGAAATACTAGCGGACCTACTAATTTAAAAGTCTGTGAAACCGTCGCCTCGACAAATGCTTGAGACAAGCTATCTGTTCCATGGGTAATCGTAATGGTCGGCCGCGGATTCAAGTCCTCGGCGCACTTGAGCGCTAGGTCGACGGCGGATTCGTGTTCGGTTCTATCAGCAAGGTCCGGATTAGCGGAAAAAAGCGCTGCGGTCCTCGCACAATCCGTTATCACTTGAGCGTTGTAAAATACTCTCGCAAAATCGACAGCTACTACCAAGATGATTAACAACAGTGGCAATACGAGTGCCAACTCAACCACCGCCGCAGCTCTGCGAAGTCGGGAAAGGTTACGTTTTTGGATTTGCCGTTTTCGTACTTTATGACACATCATTTCAGTCCCAGGCAACTTCGGGAATTAATCTCTTAGAAAGAAGCAACAACTCAGGATGCTGTTGACTCGACACAATTTCCGTTAGTTGGATGCCAACTTTCCAATAGCCTCCACCTAAATAAACGCACTGACGAACATCCCCTAACAGAAATATTGGATGATCCTGCCAGATCACACAAACGATCTGAGATGGATCCAATCGTTGTGAGGTAACAATTGCTACTCCATCGTCAGACAAATCTCTCGTTAGTGCGAAAATGGGTTTGCATGGTAAAGGCTGTTCATCCAAACACGGCTGCAACAGTACGGGCAAACACAACTGGACACGGTTCCCATTTCGGACATCTGAGTCCACTAGTAATTTGTCTGCAGAATCCCGGTCCATTATTCGTCGCAAGCACTTCCATACATCCTGCTTTTTTTGTCGAAGTTTGAATGGGTCGGATTGACGACGTAGTAAGGAGAACATTGGCGACTCTAATTTAGGTTGAAAAGGCAGAAACCGTAGAATGGTTAAGCGTGTTCAACAATTAAACAGACGGATATACGGATCACGTTATTTGAAGTGTGTGTCAACGTTCCTACAATGGCGGATCTTTTCGACGTAATTCTCGAAAAACTATTTTCAATGTTCAGCCCTACGCGACCGCCATCATCGAGTTGGTATCACAGTCAATAAGTTGCTGTATTGCTCATCTCGACGAAGTGCACGAAATTGTGCGATTAAGTCTCGCGGTTCCCTAAGAAGAAACTGCGATGAAGAAACAAACGTTTTTAACGCCTGAACAGAAGATCGCGATTGTAAGGGAGAATCTGGTGGAGCGGATACCAACGCCCAGAAATTGTGTTACACATCACTCCGATTCGCGACTATCTTGCAATCGGACAATCCGCTTCTGCCCAATGCAATTGTCGTTGCATTCAACAAAGGCATTAAGTTCCATCCTGCTCCTCGAGATCCCTCGTCGAAGTCAGCGATAAGTCGTGCAGGGATCCAGGAAATACCATTGGATCCCGACGTCGAAGAGTCCGATAAGCCCGGATGGATTGTGGACGGTCATTCGTCCAGTACCAAAGCTAGAGCACTAACTCAACCGAAAATTCCCAGAATCGGCACAAGCCATTCGCCAGCCTTATCGAATCCGGCGAGTTGGAACTCGGTGCAAGCAATCGCTCCGAGGCAACAACCATCGCCAGGCACTTTGCTTTCTTGGTTGCAACTTTGTGTCTCGGTTCACCGGTAAATGGAATCGTCCGCAGCATGGTTAACGCAGTATGAACGCATCGTGCTTGGGGATTTCGCCGCGTCGTGCGGCGAAGGTTTATCGCATAAGCCAAAATCGGAATGGAAGGGAGCGATCCTTCGAGAAGGGCCGCTCCCCATTCCGACTTCGGGCTCCATGACGCTCAGGTTGCACCTCTGCAGAACCCTATCCTTCGTGGAGCTTCCTGGTCGTAGCCGCATTGCCAACGCTATGCAACTTGTTTTGCTGCTGCTCGCTACTCTTGTCGCTGCTTTCGGGCTGCTTCGAGTTTGCGATCTCGCTCTTTGCCTATCACATCGCTCAGACCGTCAAGGCAGTCTCCTAGAGTAATGTAGCCGAGGGCACTGTGCAATCGTACGGTGTTGTAATAATGCACGTACTTCGCAATTCGCTTCTCGGCCTCTTCTTTTGTTGCTGGGCAGCTTGGACGAATACATTCGCTCTTTAGTGAGCCGTGCCAACGCTCCAGCTTGCCGTTGCTCTGCGGATAGTATGGGCTTGTTCGCACATGCGTTAGGCCATACTCGCGCACGAACTCCTTGAGGTCCTTTGCGATGAATTGCGGACCGCTAGCTCAACTTTTGAAAACGCGTACGACTGCAGCTTGCCTTATCGTGCCAACATCCGCTTCCCTCGAACACGCTTCTGCGATTTCTAGAAGATTGTGCTGTCAGCGAGATTCCCGATTCGGCTGGATTCACGGCTCGCTCAACTGTGGAAGTGGCGTACTCCTGCAGGATCGGACTAGCCAGCAACCAACAGCTACCACTTCCACAGGTTGGACTGAGGCTGGAATCATGGCTGGCTCATCCACTGTGGAAACGTCGTACTCCTGCAGGATCGGCCTAGTAGCTGCCAGCCGTTACCGCTTCCACATTTGCACTCAGTGTCTACCGCTTCCACAAAAGGCGACCGCAGGTGAAGTTTGTTCGGAACAGTTCTTGAAAACCAAAGCGATTAAACCCGTAAAAGAAGTAGGATGATCCCAACATGTGGACGTGGGAAGCTGTTGGTAAATGACGACTGACGGCGGTTGCGTTAGGCAAGCGAGTAGCGGAAGCAACCGTTCGATGAACGCCTTCCTGATAATCCGACAGTGCGGGTCATAGCGATTCTTGCGCAAGAGTTCTCGGGTCACCGACCCATTTTGATTTGAATTCAGCGAGTTGCTTCCATTCACGTTGCTAAAAAGCAGCCTATGCTTTCGGGTGTACGTTGGAAAACTCCCGCCGCTAGATTCGAAGGATGCAGTCTAATAAACGCAAACACCGTGATTGCAGCCAACACCAATAAAAAATTCGGAAGCCCAAGTGACTTGAGGGCATGGTTGCCGGTGTGGGATCGTGAAGACTCGAAACTGTGCATTCGTGTTTTAGCTTTTAGTTTGGCTTTGTTTTGCTGTGCTCCGATCTTTTTTACCATCTATCTGGCGATTGGAGCATCGATGTCTGCGTGCATCGTGGCCATTGGTGGAACGCTGATACTCTGCAACATTCTCATGTTGAGGTTCGGATGTCCAGCCAAAGTATGCGGGCAATTACTGACCAGCATTGGGTGGTGTACCTATACGAGTTTGGCTTGCGTCAACGGCGGCCACAACGCACCGCCGGAGATGTGGCACGCGACAATACCGGTGTTTGCAATTATTTTGACGAGTTTTCGCTCGGGAGTCTTGTGGTCACTTGCCAGCGCGGTAGCGATTGTCGCTTTATACACGATGAAATTGCAGGGAATCGAATTACCCAACGAATTGACACCGACCGGACTCGAATTTCTGGAGTTTGCGGGATCGCTAGGATTAACGTGTTTCATTTTTGCTCTCATGTTTTTCTTTACTCGCATTGAACATAAGGTCGAGCAACGGACAAATAAAGCACTGGAAAGGGCGGAGTCGGCCAACCTCGCCAAGAGCGAATTCCTCGCTAACATGAGCCATGAAATTCGCACGCCGATGACAGCTATCCTGGGTTTTACGGACCTTCTTTTAGACGAGAGGAACTTCCAAGATGAACCCGAGAAGCGGATTTCGTCGATCCAAACGATTCAACGAAACGGCTCTCACTTACTTTCGATCATCGACGATATTTTAGATTTGGCAAAAATCGAATCCGGAAAGATCGAGATCGAAGCCATACCGTATTCACCCTTTCAAATCATTGAGGAAGTCCTGTCGCTGATGCGAGTTCGGTCTTCTGCCAAAGGAATCGCATTGGGCTGCGAATTTGAAAATTCCATTCCTTCGAACGTGCTTACCGATCCAATTCGGGTTCGCCAAATCCTTTTGAATCTGGTGAGCAACGCGATTAAGTTCACAGAGCTCGGTGGTGTTCGCATCGTTGCAAGGTACGTCAGTAGCGATCGTCCGAGACTCGAATTCGATGTGGTCGATACAGGGCTCGGCATGACTCCTGAGCAACAAAATCGATTGTTCAAGCCGTTTACACAGGCGGACAACTCAACGACACGTCAATTTGGCGGTACTGGACTTGGCCTAACGATAAGCAAACGACTTGCCAATTTGATGAGGGGGGATGTTTTCATTGTCGAATCCTGTGTGGGACAAGGTACTCGATTCCGCGCCTATTTAGATATAGGCTTTATTGAGTCATCCAAGTTGATTGAGCCGAATCAAGTCTCCAACTACCGCAATGCAGGTGTCAACGCCGAGGCCAATGCAGTTCAAACCACCTCACCACAATCCGTTTTAGCGGGTTGCAACATCTTGCTGGCCGAGGATGGCCCTGACAACCAAAACCTGATTTCGTTCGTTCTCAGGAAAGCCGGGGCGAAAGTCACGATCGCAGAGAACGGCCAATTGGCCGTTGAATCCACCCTAGATGCATTGATTGCAGGCGACCCATTCCATGTCGTTCTCATGGACATGCAAATGCCCGTTCTGGATGGATATGGTGCTACAGCTTTATTGCGATCCAAGGGCTATAGCGGGCACATCATTGCGTTGACAGCTCATGCGATGGATGGCGATCGAGCAAAATGTATTAGTGCGGGGTGCGACGATTACGCAACTAAACCTATTGACCCCCAATCTCTCATCCAACGGATCGCAACGATCTACGGTAAGAAACCTACGTTTCCAACAATTCGCGATACTTACATCTCCCACGCTCCGCGATCCATACGCATGGTTTAAGTGAAATCGTCCCACTTTGGTTTGCAAGATTCACGGCTACCTTATCAACTGTGGAGGCGTCGTACTCCTGCAGGATCGACCTAGCCAGCAACCTCTTCCCAAGCCGCAATCTTCGCATCCACATGTGGACATAGCCGGAGCCAGGTTGCAGCCGATCCCCCAATCGATTAGGACGCGGATTGAGTTGACTAGGCAACTTGCGCTCGTTAACGTTTCGTCTAAGTAATAGGTGAAGCAAATAAACGATCACTACTTCATCTTAGCCAATGCTGCTTCGAGCATATCCTTGCACATCAGAACGGAGGCATAAGTTGATGTGCAACTGTGGCTGCTCATGACGTTTGCGATAGCCGATTCAATCGCAGACCGATCAAATTCATAGCAGTTTAGCAAGGTACCGATGCCGCCAGGGTCTCCTCCCATCCACGTGTATTCGCTCGTCAGTTGAATAATCTGTTTGTCGTCTGCAATCGGTTTTGGCATCGACTTTGTTCTCCTTTCCACTGGTGCTTTCCGATGTTTGCCAATTATGTCAATATCGCATCACTTAGATCAATCCGATGCCCCGGGTGCTGCTCAATCCACAGCGTTTTCCCATCCAGGTAAACATCGGTGCTCCTTCCACAATCGTTGCGTCCGCAAGCAACCAGCCAACCAATGTCGCCAATCCACGCCTTAGAATCACTTTCTCTCCCGCAAACCCCCTAATTCTGTTTGTTTGGGTGAGCATGTACTTAGAGTCGGATTTGAAATGCCTACCTCCAGGTTATGAGGTAGAGAGAGTCGGAGAGAGACGAATTCGCTGCTAGGGAAAAGCGACAGATCAACGAAAAGACTGCTGGGAGAACGAAAAAAGGCTGGGGTCATGACGACACCAGCCTTTTCGTTTACACGTGGGTAGAAAACTGTTCGTAACTACCCATTCAAGTTGAGGGAGCCAGACTCCGTTCGAGCGCAAAACATGGTCTTTCTTTCGCTAAAGAGAGACCAACCCGGGGCATCTGTTTCGAAGAGTATGGCCGACTTTGAAGCACATGAGACGCCGCAAGGTGTAGTAGCCAGTATTTGATCTGACGGAAACTACCCATTTTTACGTACTGGATTGTACGAGTTGGTCGAGCATTTTTTGTTCGACTAACTGTTTCGAATCGAGGAACGTTTGCATTGGCGTCTTGCCAAAGCAGAACCTC
>JANMNR010000127.1:0-17064 GCA_031368325.1 Pirellula sp. | reverse complement strand
GTTGCCTGTACCGAACGCGCTTGTCGATCGGATAATACGAATAACGCCTGGCTTCCCAGCCGCGCCACTCGCACAGCGTTTGCGGATTATACATCGAAAACCTATTCTGCCAAAGGGTTTACGTCCCTCGGAATAATCGCTAGGCGCTGAACGCTTATGCATTCTCTCAATTGCATGCATTTCCAGGACGATAAGACAGGAACGCGTTACCTTTCGGAGGATGAACTTCTATCATCCGCTAAAAATTCAATTATCCACTCGTGCAAAGAGACTTCATGGCTCATTTAAGCCCATACCTAAACGACGTGGAGGATTCACAGGACGAAGACCTCAAACTTATTTCCCGTCGCAAAAGTCCCAAGGATGGAGCCAACGCACAATCTCCGCTGGAAACGTATCTCCGCGAGATTAACGAAATGAAATTGCTAACTGCCGAAGACGAGCAAATGCTCGCTCGGCAAATCGCGCAGGGCGATGCGCAAGCTCGTGACCGTATGGTGCGAGCCAATCTTCGATTGGTTGTCAATATCGCCCGAAGTTATGTCGGCAAAGGCCTGGCGCTTCAAGATTTGATCGAAGAAGGCAACCTAGGCCTGCTCCGCGCTGTCGAGGGTTTTGATCCCGATATGGGAACGAGGTTCAGTACCTATGCCAGTTACTGGATCAAACAATCGATCAAACGTGCTCTGATCAACTCGTCCAAGACAATTCGCATTCCCGCTTACATGGTGGAATTGCTGAGCAAATGGCGACGAGCAACCGCGAGGCTGAATGAAGAGCTCGGTCGAATGCCGACCCAGGAAGAGATCGGGCGGATTTTGGGCTTGCCCAAGAAAAAATTGCCGATCATCAAGAAAGCCATTCAAGTCTATAACGCCACTCCACAAAGCGATCACTCCGATTCAGGTTGGTCCATTGGCGAAATGGTCATGGATGAACGTGCAAAGAGCCCTGACGAAGCCATGGTCGACCACGATGTTCTCAAGACCGCGATCGAGTTGGTGAGCAAATTGGACGCTCGTGAAGCAACTGTTCTCAAAATGCGTTTCGGGCTCGATGACACGCCGCCGCATACGTTAAAGGAGATTGGGGCTGCACTTGGCCTAACCCGTGAACGTGTTCGCCAAATTGAAACCGAGGCATTAGCGCGTTTGCAACATTCGCTCAAGGATCCGAAAGAGCGCATGGGACTAGCCTGAAAATATGTCAACCGCAAAGCGGCGATCCAATCGGAAGCCGCTTGTGGCTTGAACCCGACTGGATGGTTCAAAACGAAATCTTGCCTCGCCTGACTTACGCTATTGCCCAACAAAGTGAGCATTAGCATTCCTACCCGAAGACGATTCGGACAAAAAAGGCCAATCCAAACGCCAAACCGTTGACAACGCACGATTGCAAAAGGTACGATGAGCATAAGCAATTCGATTGCATTTGCCTGAAAGAGGTGTTTGCGGTTTGATTGAGACTCGATCTTGCCTCTATCTTTTCGGATTCGCACATGTCAACCAAAAGCAAGTTGCCGTCAAAGAGCAACGCACTCGGCTTTACCCTGGTCGAGCTCCTCGTCGTTATCGCAATCATTGGCATTCTTGTGGGGCTGTTGCTTCCAGCCGTCCAAGCCGCAAGAGAGGCTGCACGTCGAGCTCAGTGCATGAACAACGTCCGGCAAATCGGACTGGCACTCATCAATTACGAATCAGCAAATCGACGTTTTCCGAGCGGTTGGGTGGACTGGAGGCAGACGACGAAGCCGGGTTGGAGCGTCAGTGCTAATTTGCTTCCATACATGGAGCAGTCCAACGTCACCAACCGATTGGACATGAATTTCCCGATTGATTCCACGGTGAATAGGCCGTCCCTGCAGACCGTCATCCCCACATTTATCTGCCCATCGGATCCCGGCCTATCGGTTTTTGAATTGGGTAGCGACACCGGATTGGACGAGGATGGTGGGCACAACATCGATAAAGGGCCAAAGTTGTTTCCCATTGCGAAATCAAACTACATCGGAGTCTTTGGGACTTTGGAGATCGATGAGTTTCCTTATAAGGGGGACGGAGTCTTTTTCGGCAACTCCTTCATCCGCATGCGAGACATGACAGATGGAGTCAGCAACACCATCGTTTTCGGAGAACGGGGCAGCAAGTTGGGCGGTTCTCTTTGGCACGGTTACATTTCGGACGCCGCAGGTGCCTCGGCTAGATTTCTTGGATCGACCGACCACACGCCAAACAGCCCCGCCGGACACTTCGATGACTTCTCGAGCTATCATACTGGCGGAACTCACTTTATATTTGGAGACTGTGCTACCAAGTATATTTCCAACAGTGTCGACTTGCAGGTTTACCAAGCTCTCGCCACACGAATGGGCGGGGAGGTGCCGAAGTCGTTAGATTAGGCAAGCGAACGCGAAGCGGTTAACGAAATCAAAGCGATTCCTGGCCGAAATCGATAGCGTGCGCGTCGTGTTAGGGGACGATTCATGAAATTTGCGATTTGCAACGAAACATTCGGTGATTGGCCTATCGAACGGGGATTTGAAGCAGCGCGTCGATTTGGCTATACGGGAATTGAAGTTGCCCCGTTTACATTAGGGAAAGACGTTTTTGATATCTCGGATGCGAAGCGGGATGAATACCGCGAAGCGGCCCAAGAGCACGGCCTGGAAGTGATCGGTCTACACTGGTTACTGGCAAAGACGACCGGCTACCACCTGACCACGGACGATATGGCAGTCCGGTCCAAAACGAGTGATTACTTCTGCGCACTAACGCAACTTTGCAGCGATCTTGGCGGCAAGTTGATGGTTCTTGGGTCACCGCTCCAACGCAATTTCCCCACCACCATGCAACATGAAGAAGCCATGGCAAACGCGGCGGATCTATTGTCGACGGTCGTTCCCAGCTTGGAGCGGTTGGGTATCCAGATCGCTATTGAGCCGCTTGGGCCGCAAGAAGGCAATTTCCTCAATCATGCATTTCAAGCTCGGGAGCTGATCAACATGATCGGCAGCCCGCACATTCAGTTGCATCTCGACGTCAAGGCGATGAGTAGCGAAGGGGAGCCAATCGAAGACATCATCCGAAAGCACGCCGATATCCTGATCCACTTCCATGCCAACGACCCAAATCGGCTTGGGCCGGGAATGGGTGATGTTGACCAAAAGCCAATCTTTGCAGCTTTAAAACAAGTCCAATACGCCGGATGGGCAAGTGTTGAAGTCTTTGACTACGCTCCTGGCGTGGAAACCATTCTACGCAAAAGCATGGAGAGCATGCTCGATGCAATTGGTGAGTAGGACGTATGGGTCCTACACGGCACTGATACGATGCCCATTGTTCGTCAAGGTGATACTAGTTTTTAGCACCCTTTTGATTGACCACAGCAAAAGCGAGTCGTTGCAATTCCACGGCCAAGTCGACGTCGACAACAGTCAATCCACTGCCGGGTCTTCGTACGGTTACGGGTGCGAAGTTCAGGATGCCCGTAACACCGACGACCTCAAGCCTTTCGGCGACTGCAGCAGCAGAACTAGCCGGCACCGCGAGGATTGCAAGCTCAACATTTTCTTGCTTCACTACCGCTTCCAGTTCAAGTAGGGAACGTATCGTGAGGGCTCCCAAATGCTGCCCGACCTTTTCAGGATCGCTATCGAACACGCCGACGAGTCTGAATCCCTGTTGATTGAAGCCACGATAGCCTGAAAGAGCGCGGCCCAAATTTCCGGAGCCGATCAAAATGACGTTCCAAGACCGATCGGTTCCAAGTATCGCTTGAATGGCCTTGATCAAACGTGCGATGCTGTACCCGACTCCCCGCTGTCCAAACTGACCAAAGCACGATAGGTCGCGACGCACGAGGGAGTCGTTCAGGCCCAATCGTTTTGCGATCGCACCACTCTGGATGCGTTGCTGGCCAGACCGTTGCAACTGCTGTAGCTCGCGAAGATATAGTGCCATGCGAGTCACCGTTGCAACCGGTACGTTCGGTGTGAATTGTGAGCCGGTACTTTCTCGTTCCGACTCTACTGCATCGTCAAAGTCCGAAGGCTGTTCGTCCGACATCAACTCGCGGCCCGGAAGTGCTCGGGTGCAATCGCTTGTAAATGCTCAGCGCACTTGTCGACAGCGTAAAGGATTTGCTGGTTCGTATGCGTAGAGTTGATAAAGAATCGCAATCGGGTGGCCGACTCCTCAACTGCCGGGTACAAAATCGGCTGGACGTTTACCCCTGAATTGATCATTCGCCTCGACAATTGCAATGCGTGCAATGAGTTTCCTGTAATGACGGGAATGACGGCTGTTTCGCCGCTACTACCTGTGTTTAGCCCACGCTTCTTTGCTTCTGTCAAAAACAGCCTGGAAGCATCCTTGAGCCTTGAAACTCGCATGGGCTCTCGCTTCAACAACTGCAGTGAAGCGATCGAAGCGGCCGTGTTGCTCGGCGATAATCCAACGCTGAACACAAAGCCAGGAGCAGTGTATTTCAGGTACTCCACAAGCTCTTTTCGTCCGGCGATGTACCCGCCGCACGAACCGAAGGACTTGCTGAGTGTACCCATCCATATATCGACGTCCGCTGGATTGACACCAAAGTGCTCGCCAATTCCGCGACCATGTGCACCCATCGTACCGATCGAATGCGCCTCATCCACCATCAGCCAACACTTATGTTTCTTGCAGACCTCGATAAATTTTGGTAGGTTCGGGAAGTCCCCGTCCATGCTGTACACCCCTTCGACAATGACCAATACACGTCGATACCTTGTTCGAAGCTCCGTCAATGCTTCGTCGAGTGCAACAAAGTCGTTATGCGGGAAGGCACGGCGTCGACTGCCGGACAAAATGGCTCCTTGAACAATGCTATTGTGCGAAAGAGCGTCGTGCAGGATCAAATCTTGTTGGCCTACCATATGCCCAATGACCGTCTCATTGGTCGAATGCCCACCTACTAAGACGATGGAGTCCTCGACCCCGATCCAATCGGCAATGAGGCGTTCTAGTTGCTGATGGATATCTTTTTCGCCACTTACAAGCCGAGACGCTGAAACACTTGTGCCGTATTTCTTGACCGCATCGACGACGGCTTGTGTCACATAAGGATCGCCGCTCATGCCGAGGTAGTTGTAGCTCGCAAAGCTAATCAATTGCTTGCCGCTAACGGTGGTTGTATCTCGTGTTAGGCCCTGATGCACGGAGAAGTAGGGATTCGGAAGTCCCGTCATTTCAAATTGATTCATCGTCTGCTTGAGGCGACGGTATTCAGGGATCAAGTCAAAGCGATAGTCTTCTGGCGCGACTTCTCGAGGCGCCGGTGACGACTGGTCGTCGCTCTCGGAAATCGTCTCAGGCCGGATCCGATCTTTGCCAAAGTGCTTTTCAATCGCCTCCGCGATCTCACGGACAGTTTCGATTTCCTGAAGAACCTCTTCGGGGAATCGACCTCCGACGGAGCTTTCGAGAACGTGTGCAATTTGCAAACGCTCTAAGCTGTCGAGTCCCAAGTCGACCACGATGTTCGTGTCCAAATCCAGCAGCTTCGCTCGCTCCTGTGCAACTGTTTTGACCGCTCGTTTCACAAGCTCAACGACATCGACATCAGGGTCTCGTGTTTTCTTGTAGGGAAGCGATGAGCCAAAGCCCCCGCGTCGACCAAAGCCCGATGAGGGGCTATCGATAGTCGAAGCCGCAATCATAGGTGCTTGCTCAGGTAGATTGTCGTCCCACGACAGCCATTGGTGTATGACACGCAAATTGCCCTCGCGGAAATCGCGTAGGCAAGCATGACGCTGGATTTTGCCAGACGAGGTTCTGGGTAGCGATCCATGCCGAACCAACACGACCGCGTCGGGTGGTAGCTCGTGCCCTTGCGTGACGCTTCTGCGAATCGCATGCACGACTGGATTCCAATCGTCCTCAAGCGATCGCTGAACCTCAACCGTGATGATCAACCGTTCGCGTGGGCCCGAGTCATCCGCGAAAGCGGCAGCCGCCGATGAGGAAATTGACTCATGGCACTCCTCGACTGTTTGTTCAATATCTTGGGGATAGCGATTAACACCGCGAACGATGATCAAATCCTTGACGCGACCGGCAACATAAAGTTGTCCCTCGCTCCAAAATCCGAGATCACCTGTCCTCAGAAACGGGCCGTCGTTGTCCGCTGTTCTCGCTTGGAAAACGTCTTGCGTGACCTCTTCCTTCTCCCAATAGCCAACGCCAACACTCGGGCTCTGAATCCAGATCTCTCCAATAGAATGATCCGGCAATGGGTTCAGCGTGTCTGTATCGACGATTAGTATCGACTCATTTGTCGTCGCGTGACCACAACCAACCAAACTCCTCGCATCGCGTGCATCCTCGCTGACCTCCGTCACCATGCGAGCGTCTAATCGACGGCCGTCAAAGTGCTTTACGATCGGAGGTGCCTGTCGCGGGCCTCCCGTGACGATAAGCGTCGTTTCCGCCATTCCGTAGCAGGGGAAATGCGATGTGTTTGAAAATCCAACTCGCTCAAACTTACGACTGAATTGCTCAAGCGTACTTGCGCGAACTGGCTCTGCTCCGTTAAATGCCAACGCCCACGAGCTGAGGTTTAGCCCCTGCATGTCTTCCTCGTTGACCTTGTCCACGCAAAGTTGGTAGGCGAAGTTTGGTCCGCCACTGGTCGTCGCTTGGTATTTTGTGATCGTCTTTAGCCAGCGGACAGGTCGTTGCATAAACGACATCGGACTCATCAGCACCATGCTTAAACCCATCGAAACCGGCGAGAGCACTCCGCCAACGAGACCCATGTCGTGATACATGGGCAACCAACTCACTCCAACCGTCTTATTGGTTTCGTCGAACAACACCGAAATCATTTCGCAATTGCGAATTAGATTGGCGTGCGTCAGCATGACACCTTTCGGCTGCCCTGTAGATCCAGATGTGTATTGCAAAACCGCCAAGTTCGAAGAAGGAATCGGCACTTCAGAAAACTGAATCGCCAATGATCGATCGACCATGTCCGTTGCGAGCAATTGCATCGAGCCGGTCTCGGCTTTTGTCGAGTCATCTTTTAGAATCTGGGTAACTGTCTCAGCAGTCGTCAGTGCAAACTGGGCCTGACAGTCCATCGCGATTCCTTGGATACGCGCCCCTTTTCGGCTTCGTCGTGGCGGGTAAGCTGGGACACTGACGCAGCCGGCATACAGGCAACCAAAGAACCCGACCACGAATTCAATCCCCGGCGGGTAAAGAAGCAATCCGCGCGAGCCAGGTCGATTGTTCTCAAGAATCTTGACGGCAACAGCTCTGGCTGCATGGTCGAGTTCCGCGAAGGTCATCGAGGTGTCGTCGTCTGTTTCACCATCCGTATAGTAAAAGGCAACCTTGTTTGGCTGAACGTTTGCCCAGTACCGCAGGACATCTACCAATGTGGTCTTGGGTGGGCTGAATGGAGCATGAAAACGAGTCAGATCCAACACTAGTGCATTCCCTTTGGAAGTCGACCATCAGCGTCGCAAGCCGGCTTAGTCCTCGGGGGCGATTCGGACCTCCAAACCAACCACTGCGAAAACGCCGCTGCGTCGAACGCAACGATACGGTAAATTAAACGTTTTGTTCCTACGTTATCGGACTTTCGTTATACCTGCGATTTACCAAACTCGGTACACCCTATTTTCTACGCATTCTGCCCAAAGTGCCTCGGGGTTTGGCCGAAACCTGAGAATTCCAGCAAACTTGCCGACGAAAAGCCCTTGTGAGCGCGAAAACAGACCGATATACTCTGCCCCTCACAAATTTCGAAATACGCGGTTTTTCGCAGGAAAAGCGGCATCCGATTTACGGATGACCAACGCTAGGCACTGTTTGACCTGCGAAAACCCAAGGAATGACCGATGGTAGCACAACCAAAAACATACGTAGCGAAACCTGGCTCAGTCGAGCAAAATTGGCATCTCGTGGATGCGACCGACTGTATTTTAGGCCGGCTTGCAACCGACATCGCAATGATCCTTATGGGCAAACATCGCCCTGAGTACACCGCACACGTCGACACAGGTGAATTTGTCGTCGTCATCAACGCCGAAAAAGTCGTGATGACTGGCAATAAACTGAAGGTGCGACACTATGCCTGGTACAACGGCTACAACCGCCAAAAAATGGAAAGCTACGCAGAACGCTTGGAACGCAAGCCAACGGACTTGGTCACCATGGCCGTCAAACGAATGCTTCCAAAGAACGCTCTCGGAAGACATATGTTGTTCAAGCTCAAGGTTTATGCCGGTTCGGAACACCCGCACCAAGCACAACAGCCTCAGCCAGCTTCGTTTGGTCATCAAGCTAGCTAACTAGTCCTTCAATTTCATTCAGCACAGAGTACGATTCAATGGTTGCAGTAATCAAAAGAGACAAAGTTAGCGGTGACAGCCTTGGAACAGGGCGCCGAAAGTCGTCAGTAGCTCGTGTTCGAGTGAAGAATGGCGACGGAAAGATCACGGTAAACGATCGTGAATTCCAAGAGTACTTTGTCAATGAATCTGAGCGAAGGCTTATTCTGGAAACACTAGATCACGTCGGCCACCGAGATAAAGTTGACTTGTTTATTCGAGTCAATGGCGGCGGAACCATCAGCCAAGCAGGAGCGGTTCGAATGGGACTCGCTCGAGCGCTTGTTAGTCTCAACGAAGAGAACTTTGCAGCCTTGCGTGCCGATGGCTTCCTAACTCGCGATTCCAGAATGAAGGAACGAAAGAAGTACGGTTTGCGTGGTGCACGACGCGGAGTTCAATTCTCCAAGCGTTAGTATGGCAGCCTCACTAGGCTGACCACGATCTTGGATGCTGACCTCGATTAATAATGAGAGATTAGGGATCGTCAGGCTGAAAAGCCTGACGTACGTGTAACGTACTTTCAAAGCGCTGACGCGTTTCGTCTTTGAAAGCTGCAGGAATGGGTTCGCCTCGTTTCCACCTCAGCTCTTCGCCCACCCAAGCAGAAGATCACTCCCATCGGTCTGCTTGCTCGCAGAGTCCCACGACGATTAGATTCTGCTCAACGTATTGGATATTGCGAAAAAAATCGTCGCCTTTGCATACCCAGCGATCGTCCGACTCGTTTTGCCGAAAGATCCGTTTCTTGCATTTGGGTATTCGTTGATCTGATTCGCCGAAGGGCCTTTATCGCCTTGCTTGGTGATTCCCAGATCAGCATCGGTTGTCAGTAGGGAATGAACGTGATTCCCCATCACAACGAAAGCTCACAAGCGATTGCGATTTTCGACACCCCACAAAGACGACGACACCACTTCCAAGGCAGCTAATGGGTCCGCCAGCCGCTTGGGGCGCGTCGCGCCAAAGCAAATTGCCTGAAGTCGTGGTCGAGGCGGACTGGCTCAAAGCTTCACCAAAAACTCTAGTCTCGAGATGGGAAATTACGCAATCGCAAGGGTCTAGGAAGTGCTGAGTATCAGGCTAGGAAGTTTGGCGTACGCTATTCCCAGTTGTTCGAGGACCGGTTTTGTTTTTTGGCCGCAACGTTTTTTTTGTCCTCTATCCGCCGTCGCTGAGAGCCACGTGTTGGTTGTGTTGGCCGGCGAATGGTCGGAGGTTTCATAGCCTCTAGAATGAGATTTTTGAGCCGCTCTCGACAAGCCTGAATGTTTCGCGGTTGTTCACGATGGACTTGGCTCGTGATCTGCAAAACACCCGCCTCGGTCAGTCGGTTGCCGGCCAATGCACGCAACCGCATCATGGCTGTTGGATACAATACTGTGGAGTTGGCCATGTTCCAGTTGAGAGTTGCCTTGGTGTTTACTTTGTTGACATTTTGTCCGCCCGGGCCGCTACTACGTGCAAAGACCAGTTCCAGCTCGCTGGCCGGTACGATCAAATGTTCGGTAATAATTAAGTCTTCCATAGCCTATAGAGTATTCCTGAATGCGATCTTTTTCGATCTCAATTTCGATGTTTATTTTTGCCCATTTGACTATGGTTGCAATCGGATGCAGAGCGGACACGCCACCACCTGCCACCGTTCACCAAGCCGATTCGCTTTGGACTAGAAAAAATGGAATCGATTGGCCGCATATGCTTGGCCCAAACTACGACTCGCGAAGCCCCGAGGTTGGCATCCTTACCAAATGGACCGCCAAAGGGCTGAGAATAGTTTGGACGGCTGACACTGGAATGGGCTATGGAAATGGTGTCGTCGCCAACGGCCGCTTGTTTCAATTCGATCGGTTTGGGGATGTTGAACGACTGAGTTGCCTGAATGCGGAGACGGGTAATCTGATTTGGGAATGGGAAACGCCAGTGCGATATCGTGACTTGTATGGATACAACAATGGGCCGCGATGCAGCCCCGTTGTTGACGGCGATCGTGTGTACGTGTTTGGCGTAACCGGAACGCTGGCTTGCATCTCCGTGCTGGATGGAAAACAAATTTGGAAACTAGACACCAATCAAGAATATAACGTCGTCCAGAACTTCTTCGGTGTGGGGTCTTCTCCGCTGATTTATGACAACAAAATCCTTGTGATGATTGGTGGTAGGCAACCGTCCGCAAGAGGCCCGAGCTTTGCATCAACCCAATCCAACAGCACTGCGATGGTCGCATTTGATAAGTTGACAGGGAAAGAGCTTTATCGGGTCGGCAAATACTTCGCAAGCTATGCGGCGCCCGTGATTCAAAAAATTGATGGCAAGGATGTCTGTTTGGCGTTGGTTCGTGAAGGTCTTTTGGCATTTGATCCCAAGGATGGATCCAAGGAGGCTTTTTTCCCGTGGCGAGCCGACATGAATGAAAGCGTCAACGCAGCCTCGCCCATCGTTTGGAAGAATCGGATTCTGATTTCGGAAGCTTATGAGATTGGTAGTGCCCTACTGTCGCTAACGCACAAGGGCCTGGAACCTCTCTGGCTAGATGGTTTGGGGCAAAAAGCAAAGGTGCTTCGCGCGCATTGGTCGACTCCGCTGCTGGACGGCAACACCGTCTATGCAAGCAGTGGGCGCAACGAACCCGATACCGATTTGCGTTGCCTAGAACTGGATGAGTCGAGTGTTGGGGGGGCGTCGTGGAAGCCTGAAGTTCAATGGACGAAGAGAAACCACGACCGAATGACCGGATTGATTGTCGATGGTCATGTGCTCATGTTGGGCGAACATGGAGCGCTTCAGTTGATCGCTCCAAACAAAGATAAGCTAACGGTTTTGGCGCAAATGGATTTGACTGAAACCATCGACCCAAGGGACGGAACACCACTCGTTGAGATGAACAATTGGGCGCCGCCCGTTCTGTCACATGGTCTGCTCTATATCCGAGGACAAGGGACAGGTAGCCTAGGACACGGCAAAATCATTTGTTTGGAATTGATCCCCGAGTAAACGTTACTATTGTCTCGAGCCCATAAGCATTCCGCCCAAGCCGCCGAGAACGGAGCCTTCCTCAGTGTGCTTGCCTCCTCCGCCTGCTGCGCTGACGATACTGCCGGCTAAGCGTGAGAAGGGAAGGCTCTGCAGCCATATCGGACCGGGCCCAGTAACCGTCGCAATAAACAATCCTTCGCCACCGAACAACGTGTTCTTGACGCCACCGATGAATTGGATGTCGTATTGGACCGATGGACTCAATGCCATGATGCAGCCGGTGTCGAGTTTCAACTGTTCCCCCGGTTCAAGCACGCGGTGCATCAACGCTCCTCCTGCGTGAACCAGTGCGATCCCGTCGCCTCGCAATCGTTGCATGATGAAGCCCTCACCGCCGAACAATCCAACGCCTATTTTCTTTTGGAATGCAATGCTGACTTGAATCCCTCTAGCGCCACACAGAAAAGCCCCCTTTTGGCAAATCAACTCACCGCCCATTTGGTCCAGGTGCATCGGTGTGATGCGGCCCATGTAGGGTGCTGCAAAGGCGATGTGCTCACGCCCTTGAGAGCGAGTGTTGGTGAATGTGGTCATGAATAACGACTCGCCCGTTAGCACTCGCTTTCCGGCGCTAACCACCTTGTTCCAGAATCCGCCGCTACTGGATGGATCTCCGAAGACAGTCTGCATTTCGATGCCTGGCGTCATGTACATCATCGACCCGGCTTCAGCAATCACCGTTTCGCCTGGATCAAGAGTGACCTCGACGTACTGAGTATCATCTCCGTGAATGCAATAGTCGATTTGATCCGACGTTCCTTGTTTGCCCGCGGGTGACTGATACGAACGCGGTGAAGCGTTGCTCGTGCTTGCTGCACTTGGGCTGTTTGTCTGACCGCTTGGTGTGTTGACTGGAGAGGCTGGCGACGAACCGCTCAAGTACCCATCGTCCATAAAAGATTGGGGTGCGTTAGCGGCAACATCACTTTGAGCCACGAAAACTTGGGAGCAAGACTGGCATCGGACGTTCTTTCCTAAGTGTTCAGGCGCAAGACGATGTGCTTTGGAACAGCTTGGGCAGTAAATGGTGAGCATAGCAAAATCCTAAAAGTCGTATCAAACTGAATCGGACACAGCGAACGCGGCATTGAAGTCACGGAGAAAATTGTAGCAGAATGGTCCAAAGCCAAAAACCGCCATGACCGTCGTCGAGCCCGAAACGGTCGTCATGCATCCGCTTCAAGCTGGGTCGAAACGATGGTTTACAATCCTTTTGCAGGTGACTTTGGTTGCTTTTTCTGATATTCTAGAGGTCCCACCCCGCCTTCCAACCTCCCCCCGAGTCTGTTCGATGCCTCAGTTTCGCGGTTCGACCTGCACCCCTCCGACTCAACTAGATCGCCGGAGGTTTTTGCATGCGGCTTCTGTTGGCTGTTTGGGATTTGGGTTATCCGAAAGTACGCATCCAGCTCACGCGGCCATCGTAACCAAAGGCATCCGAGCCAATCCTGCCAAAGCTTGCATCTTTCTTTTTATGTGGGGCGGTCCGAGTCAGCTCGACACCTTTGATTTAAAGCCGAACGCACCCGCCGAAGTGCGAGGGCCGTTCACGCCGATTTCGACTCGCGTACCTGGAATGCAAATCTGCGAGCACTTTTCGCGTCTCGCAAATCACACAGACAAGATCGCTATTATTCGGTCGTTAACGCATGATGACCCGGCGCACCTTTCGAGTGGACACGCAACCGTAACGGGACAACTGGCGCCGGTTCTCAAAAGCGACGCAACGCCGCCAAGCGACAAGGACTCACCGCATATCGGAGCTCTTGTATCCAAGATACGCCCCAGCCGTTTGGGGCTGCCGTCGTTTGTGACTCTGCCTTGGAAAGCATTTCACCCTGCAGCACCGGGTGGCGAAGCACCTGGCCAACATGGCGGATGGTTGGGGTCGCGACATGATGGTCTATTGCTGACAGGTGATCCCAACGCGAAAGATTGGAAGCCTGGGGCACTGTCCCTGCCCACCGATATGACGTTGGACCGCATGCAATCTCGCTACGATCTGCTGCGAACACTCGAAAGACAACGAACCTCCTCACCATCGCCTGCGATCGCGTTAGCGAGTAGTGTATCCGGACAATTGCACGAACATCAAATCCGCGCCATAGAATCCATCACGTCTCCGCAAGTGCGAGGTGCTTTTGATCTATCGCAGGAGCCAGATAAAATCAGAGATAATTACGGTCGCAATATCCATGGCCAATCGGTCTTGATGGCTCGCCGATTGGTAGAGCATGGGGTACCGCTGGTTACCGTCAATTGGCACAACGATGGCCGCAATTTTTGGGACACGCATGGGGATAACTTTAACAGGCTAAAGAACGATCTCATTCCGCCCGCAGACATGGCGCTGTCGGCGCTTCTAGAGGACTTGCAGCAACGAGGAATGCTGGAGGAGACTTTGGTCGTATGGGTCGGAGAGTTTGGACGCAAGCCGCAGATTACTCCGGCCAATTCCGGGCGTGAGCATTGGCCATTCTGCTACAGCGGTTTGATGGCTGGGGGCGGTATTCGAGGTGGCATGATATTCGGTGAAAGCGATGCAACTGCTTCGTATCCAATTTCAAATCCCGTTAGTCCACAAGACTTCGGAACTACCATAGTTCATGCACTTGGAATTCCAGTAAATACAACACTGCCGGACCGCGAAGGCCGACCGCATAATGCAACGTCTGGAAAAGTAATCGAGTCGCTGTTCGGATAGGCCACATATTGAATTGGAGTATGGTAAATGGCACAACCAAGATATGGTCTAGATCGGCGTGGCTTTCTGCGTGTGGGTGCCGCTGGCGTCATCGGCTCAAGCATTCCGTGGAAAGCAGGGCTCGCTCGCGAAGCGCTTTCCTCAAATGAATTTGGAAAGGGCAGAGCGAAATCGGTTCTCCTGGTCTTACTTAGCGGTGGGCCAAGTCAGTTGGATACTCTCGATCCCAAACCAGATTCACCCGCCGAGATCCGAGGTGAATTTAAGACAATAGGGACAACGATTCCGGGTGTGGCCGTTTGCGAACACTTGCCAGAACTAGCTCAGCAAACCGATCGATGGGCTGTGGTGAGAACACTGGCTCACCGCGAACACAATCATCTTCTCGCCACCCACGTTGCATTGACCGGTCGGCCTGGTCCGGTTCCAAAGGGGGGCAACGACTTGGACCGAGTCGAGTCGCGAGGTGATTTCCCAAACTTCGCTGCGGCTCTAAGTTACGTTCGGACACCGGTCAATGGGATTCCAAGCGGCGTGTCGCTTCCGAATTATCTCATCGAGGGTCCATTGACTTGGCCAGGACAGCACTCCGGCTTCCTCGGTCCCAAGTATGACCCGTGGCAAATCCAGGCCGATCCAAACGAAAAGAACTTTCGAATGGACGCGTTGAGTCTTCGCGATGGCATTACGACAGATCGGCTGATATCGCGACGCGAGTTGCTGAATCAGTTCAATCGCGATCACGACACGGGATCGAGCCAAGAATCGATCGCCTTTCGCGATCAGCAGCAAGCGGCCTTTAATCTGCTGACTTCGGGCAAGATGGTCGAGGCGTTTGATATCGGACGCGAAACCGACGCAGATCGAGATCGGTACGGGCGTAACAAGTTTGGCCAGTCGTTGCTTCTTTCGAAACGGTTGATTGAAGCAGGGGTCCCGATCGTGCAAGCGACGATGGGCATCGTGCAAACGTGGGATACACATACGGACAACTGGGGAAAACTCAAGAACACGCTCTTGCCACAACTCGATCAAGGACTCGCGGCCTTGACCGACGATCTCATCGCTACAGGGTTACTCGAACAAACGCTGGTTATGGTCATGGGTGAATTCGGCCGTACTCCAACGATCTCGACGTTGCCGGGCCAGACTCTGCCGGGGCGAGATCATTGGGCGCACGCTTACTCTGGCCTGTTCGCGGGCGCGGGTGTCATGGGTGGCCAGGTCATAGGACAAACCGATGCCAGGGCAGCTTATCCTGTTACGCGTGCCTGGTCGCCAGCCGATATTTGCTCAACACTTTTCAATGCATTGGGAGTCGAGCACGATGTAACCATCGTGGACCCGCTGCAAAGACCTCATCATCTGCTGAATGGGACTGTCATGCATCCTCTCTACACCGGGCGTAGTTCATGATCCAATCGCTCCGACTTAGTTCACTGCTCTGCTTTCGATTTGGAATTGGCGTTGTCGGTCTATTAGCGGCGACGACATGTGCGAATGCGCAAACCACGCTCACTTCATTGGAGCCCGCGTCGTGTCAGCCCGGCGTACCGACCAAGCTGACGATCAAGGGGACGAAACTCCCGAGCAACTTGCGAGTGCTCACCAACCGTACTGATGTGAAAGTTGAAGTTGAAAGCGTGACGGAAGTGCAAGCAATTATTGCCGTCGCAGTGCCGATAGACGCTTTGCCCGGACCGTTTGGTTTATGGTTTGCCTCTCCTAGCGGTCCGCTTACTACCAGGATTGTATTGATCGATGACTTAGTAACCGTACAGGACAATGGAAACAACCATTCTATTTCGACCGCGCAACCTGTCAGCGCATTGGGAGCTGTGGATGGGCTTTGCGAAGGCCCTCAGTTTGATTATTACCGCTTTAGTGCGACGGCTGGCCAGCGGATCGCATTCGAAGTTGTAACGCAGGCCATTCATTCCAAGATGGATCCAATTTGCAGGTTAATGCAAGCGGATGGTCGAGTGTTGCATGTGGCGGATGATGATTCTACCGGTCCCGATTGCCGATTCAGTTTTACGTTCAAAGAAGCGGGCGAGTATCTTTTGCAAGTTGGCGAGAGCCACTACGTTGCAGGTGGACAGTATCATCTTCGTATCGGCGATTTCCCCATCATCCATCATGCATTTCCGCTTGCCGTGCGTCGCGGTGAGACGGCCAAACTAAGCTTCCCAGGTCCTGACTCGGCGTTTGCGGTAGGATACGATTGGTCCGCGTTGCCTCAAATGGAAGGCGACTTTGTGACTGTGCCAACTCGGTTTCAGGACGGACGATCGACAGCTTGGGGCACAATCGCCGTTAGCAAGCTGCCACAGTTTATTGAACCGGCTAGTTCGAATGGTGCGCAAGAAAAAGCCAAGCACATCGTTGACGTTCCTTTTGGCATAAGTGGTCAGCTCGATCAACCGGGGCAACGCGATGAGTATTGGCTCCGTTGCACAAAGGGGCAGGTTCTACGGGTGTCATCTCGGTCGCGAACTCTTGGCTGTGGCACACTGCTCCAGATGCAACTTTGGAACAGTGCTGGGGCAAAGCTCATTGAGACGCCAGTTAACGACTCAAACGAATGGAGTTTTGATTTCACGATTCCGGAGGATGGTGAGTTTCGACTAGAAGTTGGTGACCTGTTAAAGCGAGGCGGGACCGAGTTTGGTTATTACGTGGAAGTCGTTCCATCCGGTAGTTTTTCCGTTGCATTGAAACCGGCCCCAAAGGGCCGGCAATCATTTACCATCGAAGAGTTAAACGGCGGTTGCGCGGTCGACTTGCAGATATCCCGCTTTGGATACGACGGGGAGATCGACCTTTCGTTTGCCCACGCGATTCCGGGGTTGCGCATTCTGAACCCTCGCGTCCCGGCAGGGGCAAAGGAACACCGAGCCATTGTTCTCGCGGGTGAAGGTTGGAAACCGGATTCGTTTTCCTTGCTGCT